>NZ_JBSXOI010000049.1:0-174424 GCF_056859395.1 Marinobacter sp. L-80 | reverse complement strand
AAACGCTGGAAGCGGATCAAGGGGTTCGACCAACTGAAGCTGGTCGTGGACAACGTACAGTTTCAGGATGGAATAGAGGTGGAAGACCAATCTGACAGGAACGCTGCCTGATGGTCATACACCAGATTTGACAATAACTCCCAAAAGCGTAACTGTTCCTGAGCCAGGCACACTTGCCATGCTTGGTTTGGGCCTTACGGGTTTAGTTGTTTTTCGAAGAAGAGTACGTCACAGCTAAAAGCGCAGTGTCGAAAAACTATACAGTTGATTCAGAAAGGCCCCTCTTTGGGGCCTTTTCCTATATGACTTAAAAGCGCCGTTCGATAACTAACGAAATCTCCACCCAGCTAAGAATTCACTCAACTTGTCCACGCCACGAATGTGGTTGTAAAGACCTCGATTCTCGTCAAGTAAGCCAACGTCCCCAAAAGACAAGCCGAATACACTACCTCCTGAACAAAAATACCAGCCGTGCTCACCACCAGTGCGGCCCGAGTATAAAAACAACGAAGTAATGGAGTGTATCAATGGCTTTTTCCTCCCGTTCCCGGTCAAGGGCACTTTCCCTTGCAATCGCCACCGCCTCTGTCGGTTTCTCTGTTCCGGTTATTGCCAGTATGGGCAACCTGGGCACCACCTATGGCGTCATGCCGGTGGATGTCGCTACGGCCCAATCCTTATCAATGTTCAATGACCAGGTGTCAGCCACCTATTACAACCCAGCCTATCTGACCAAAGATGAGCGTGGGGAGCTGACCGCTGGCATTCTGCACGCCGAACAGGAACTGCGTTCTGCCAACCCGAATGCCAATGGCGACATCCTGGCCAACTCACCAAGCCAGCAGGTGCTGATTGGCATGAAAACCAATCTGGGTTCGCTGACTCGCTTCAAGCACCCGATCTATCTGGGCTTCATTGCAGGCGTCGAGAAATACGGCAAGGAAATGCTGGCGTTCGATTCGCAGACCACGGAGAACGGCCAGTTCCTTCAGTACGGTAAAGAGCCCCTGTTCCTGAACATCGGTGGCGCTACGCCGATCTGGCGCGGCATCTCCGCCGGTGCTTCGGTGCGGGTCACCCTGGATGCCCAGGCAAACCTCGATGCGGTCTCTACTTTGGGTGGCGAGACCAGCCGGGAACGCCTTGCGGTCAATGCCGAACCCTCACTGAAAACCATTCTGGGCACCACCATTGATCTGGGCAGCACATTCTGCCCGGACAGCGACTGCTTCCTGAACGGCTGGGAAACCGCACTCACTTATCGAACCAAGTCAGCGGCCTCCACGTCGGTTGATTCCAACATCATTGTCACCCAGACCATTCCGGATCCCGGCCTGAGTCTGTCGGTCTCCACCATTGATTCCTTCCAGCCGGAAACCTTCGGCTTTGGCGCTCAATACAAGGGCGAAAACTGGCGGATTGGTGGCAGCGTGGAGCAGCAGAACTGGTCAGAGCTGGAGAAGGAATTTTCTTCCGATACGATCAAGGATCAGCAGTCTGTGCCAGCGGGCAGCCGGATTCAGTTCGACGACGTGCTGATTCCACGGATCGGCGCCGAGTACGCACTCAACAAGAACTTTTCTGTGCGCGGCGGCGTTGCCTATGAGGAATCACCGCTCAAGTCTACCCGCAACCCCGAGATCAATTACCTCGATACCGACAAGATTGTCGTGGGCCTGGGCCTGAGCGCCACGTATGACCGCACCCGTCTGCTGGCCTATCCCGTCCGTCTGGACATCGGTTACCAGTACCAGCAACTGCAGGAGCGCGATTTCACACTGGTGGATTTTGACGGCAACGAAACGCCGGTTACTGCAGACGGCGACGTTCACGTTGTCAGCGGCTCCATCACCCTGAAGTTTTAAGGAGGGCACGCCATGAAGTACAACAACACACTGGCACTTATACCCGCCCTGTTACTGGCCGCCTGTGGTGGCGACGAACAGACCATGAATGAGAAAGTCTCCCCCGGCTCGGTGGTGTATTCCTACCCTGTTGATGGCCAGGCAGATGTCAGCCCGAAAGCCGACATTGTTCTGCGCTTCAGCCATGCGTTGACCGATGAGGATGCAGATCTCCAAAACAAGATTCTGCTGCAATCTCAGGAACAGTCACTGCCCTTTTCTATCAGCCGGATTGACGGCGGTAAAAGCCTCATGCTGTCGCCCTCGTCGGAACTCGACACGCTCGGCGACTACACGGTGACGTTCAGCGAACCGCTGGCTGCGGAGGGCGGTCGCCAGATCGACACCCCCAACGCGGTCGGCGATGCCGGCATCCAGTTCGAGACTCGGGGAAGTTTCTCCGGACCCGCAAGCATAACCAACTCGGCCGCGGATTTTGATATCGCCTGGCAGGTTCCGGCAAACAACAGCCCGTTCGAGGCCATGAACTTTTCCACATTCCGCCTGGCCATGACCCACCCGATCCATCCGGACTGGAAGGCTCTCGGCGGTTCCATCCAGCTGCTGGATGGCAGCGGAGAGGTTGTTCCAGCGATGGTTCTGGTGAAAGGCAATCGGATAACGGTGGACCCTTGTGTGGTCGAGGATCCCAGGGACTGTGGCAGCAAGGACGATGTCCTGGACACCGGCCAGACCTATACCCTGCGCCTGGAAAACCTGGCCAGCCTGACTTCGCCCGAAGCAGACCGGTTCAGTGAGGAAATCGCATTCACGCCCCGCGAGACAGGCCCAACGGTCGTACTTCAGCAGTCTGCTGTTGATTCCGGGCTGGCCGCAGGTATTGCGGAGCAAGACGTCACCCGATCAGTCCTGAACGGCCAGGCCATTAACGGCGTCACGCTCAACTCGGTGCTCCAGGGAGAAGCAGGCCCCTCCCAACAGACCGGCGATCTGTTTGCAGAGCTGGCTTATGCGCCGGCCTTCGAGGCTGATGAAGCGCTTCCGTTGCGTATCGCCCGGGGCAGCGTGCTGAACAGTACCAGTCTGGATGTTCTGGTGGGCGGCGAGGTTCCTGTGCTGGATGCCGCCAACGGTCAGCTCCAGACTACTGGCAACATCAAGGTCACCATGTTGTCAGACGCATCCGGCTACCTGAGCCCCAACCCCTACACCAATGACATTAACGCGCCCAGACATATCACGCTGTTTATGGATGTCTCCATGAACACCGAAAACGCCCAGCCCAACGCAGCACTCTCCCAGGATCTGATGGGGGTCGAGTTGCGCGGCATCGCACTGGTGCAGGATGGCGTATTGACCATCGATGCCATCGGAATGGTGGAGCCAAACCTTCTCGGCCAGGAGTACACAGACTCGACCATCGCGTTCCATCTTCAGGCGGCCACCGATGCCGATTCGGTTCTGGATGCCGAGCTACTCCGCGAGCTGGACAGCACTTCGCCCAGCCTGATCAGCTGGATGCCCGGACCGGACAACGCCATTCCGGATACGCGCCAGTCCATGCAGCGCCCCGGGGATCCGGTCATTCTGTTCTTTGATGAGCCGCTTGCCGCGGACTCCATTGATACCGGAATTTCACTGTTCGCGGATGGTGTTCCTGTTGAGACACTTGAGACACAACTGGACGGAACTGCCGTTATCGTGAATCCGGGCGATGGTCTGCGCCATGGCGTTGACTACGAAGTCGTCATCGATGGTTTGACCGATCTGGCCGGCAACCCAGCCACCGTGGCACCGTTACAGTTTTCACTGGATGATATTGGCGGCTCCACTGTAACCCGGCGGCCTGCCCTGGCCCTGACCACCTATCCAGGCTACCCCTGCGAAACCGATCATAGTCTGCTGGATCTCTCTGCCGGCGTACTGGGACAGTGCTATTCCGATGGAGGTGTGGGTGACACTCTACCAGTCAGCACCATGCCGTCAGATCGTCCCATTACCATTGTCTTCTCCAAGTCCATGGACCTGAATTCCATTATTCAGGGAGACACCTTCATCGTCGAGAAAGTGAGGCAGGAGCCCAATGGTTCGGTCACGGTTGTGGAAAGCAACGTACCTGGCCGGCTTGAAAAGAATCTCCAGCGGATCCGGTTCTACCCGGACCAGCCCTGGGAAGCCGACGCACACTATCGGTACACCCTGAAGTCATCGGAGGATGCAGGAAGCTGCTCGACTGGAAGCTACACCTCAGTTTGCGATTCCGATGGCCTTGCACTGAAAACCGACCTGCTTGAAGGGCTTGATGACGGAGGTGGCAACAACGGACCGGACGACATGGTGATCTATTTCACCGGAACCGAGCCTCTGGACAGCGTTTTCACGCCTCTGCGAAACCTGCCAGTTCGCGACACCAATGCCAACTTCATTGTGGACTGTGACTCCAACACCAACCCGGACTGTCTTGAGCCGTTTGACCACCAGGGCAGCGACGCTGAGGGCTGGGCCGCTTCAGCCAATTCAACGAAACTGAGGGTTCGCAATAACGAAGCATCAGCCTCTCCGCCCGTGATTGTAGCCAGTACCGCCGATGCGCGGGTTGGCTGCGAGACCGGCGAGCGTTGCCCCAAAGATAAGTTCATCTACCAGACCTACGCCCTCAACACGGAAGTTATTGGCCCTGGCATTTATGAGCCAACCGGCGATGAGGGGATTCTGGTGAACCTGTATCCCACACAGTTGGCGACCACATCGATCAGTGTGTTCACAGAGCTTCGGGTTTTTGGATTTATCCCACTCCAGGAGGAGTCCATTACCAATACCCAGGTCCTCCGCATGCGCTATGCCAAGGACGACCCGGCGTGTTCCGGCCCGGGCTGCAGCCGCTCTGGACTGATACCCGGGGTTATAACCGAGGGTGAAGATGGCCAGCCGGTCTTCAAGACCCGGGCCGAATTGATGCTCGATGCACCCGATATGGAAATCCCGCTGGGGGGCCGCCACGACCTGTACGGTCGGGAGTTTGTGCTTGAACTGGAGGGCAACATCACCTTCTTCGATGACGGCCGGATGCAGATTGAGCAACGCAACTCAAACCTGGTCGACATTAATGTCCGGGCGCGGGCGCTTGGAGTGCCTGGCGGCGAAATCGTGACGATTGATCTGCCCCTGCAAATCCCCGAACAGGGCGTCTACCTCAACTTCATATCCAACCCGGTCAAAGAGATCCCGGCAGAGCAGTAAAAAGCTGTGAAACCACTGCAAAGGGCCAGCCTTCGGGTTGGCCCTTTTTGCACAGGGTACAAACGGTGGTTATTTCCCCATCCAAGCCATTTGCTGCTAATCTGGTTGCAGATTGAAACTTCTATAGCAAGACAACAACCTTTCAGGAGAGCCCCTTCATGGAAAACGGCACCCACTATCGTACCTGTCACCTTTGCGAGGCCATGTGCGGTGTCGCGATCGAAATGAAGGACGGCCGGATTGCTTCCATAAAGGGCGATGAGAATGATCCGCTCAGCCGGGGGCATATCTGTCCGAAGGCGGTTGCGCTTCAGGATCTGCACGAAGATCCGGACCGCCTGAAAAAGCCGATACGCAAAACCGGGACCGGCTGGCAGGAAATGGAGTGGGCGGAGGCGTTTGACCTGGTCGCCGAAAAGCTCCACCAGACCCGCCAGGACCACGGCCACAACAGCATCGGCGTTTACCTGGGCAACCCAAACGTACACAACCATGGTTCCCTGGTTGCCACCATGCCATTGCTGCGAGCCATCGGAACCCAGAACCGGTTTTCAGCAACGTCCAACGATCAGCTGCCTCACATGCTCGCCAGTCTCGAGATGTTCGGGCATCAGGTTCTGTTTCCCATTCCCGATATCGATCACACGGATCTGTTTATCTGCATTGGCGCTAATCCCATGGCGTCCAATGGCAGCCTGATGACGGTTCCGGACTTCCGCGGGCGACTCAAGGCCCTGAAGCAGCGCGGCGGCAAGATGGTTGTGGTGGACCCCCGCCGCACCGAGACCGCAAAGCTTGCCGACGAATTCCACTTCGTCCGGCCCGGAAGCGATGCCCTGCTGATGATGGCCATGGTGCATACATTGTTTGAAGAAAAGCTGGTGGATCCCGGTCCGGCGGAAAGGCTGGTGAAAGACGCAGACCTTCTGCGCCTGGCGGCTCTCAGCTTCACCCCGGAAGTGGTCAGCGCACACACCGGTATTTCCGCGGAGGACATTCGCGCCCTCACCCGACAGCTCGCCACCACGCGAAAGGCGGCTCTTTACACGCGCATGGGGACAAGCACCCAGACCTTTGGCGGTGTGGCAACCTGGCTGGCCTATTGCCTCAACATCCTGACCGGGAAACTGGACCTGCCCGGCGGCGTTCTGTTCTCGCAGCCGGCGATTGATCTGGTAGAGCTTGGTGCCATGGCCGGTCAGAAGGGTCACTTCGGCAAGCGCCACAGCCGCGTGAAGGGGCTGCCTGAATTCGGCGGAGAATACCCGGCCAGCACCATGGCCGATGAGATGTTAACCCCTGGCGATGGGCAGATCAGGGCTTTTGTCACCGTTGCCGGCAATCCCGTTCTCTCCAGCCCCAACGGCCGACGTCTGGAGGAAGCCCTGGGCGGCCTCGACTTCATGGTCTCGGTGGATTATTACCTCAACGAAACAACCCGGCATGCGGATATCATCCTGCCCCCGACCGCGGCGCTGGAACGCAGCCACTACGATCTGATTTTCAGCATGTTTGCGGTGCGCAATTTCGCCAAATACAGCGAAGCACTGTTCGATGCCGGCCCGGGAGCCCGCCATGACTGGCAGATTCTACTGGAGCTGGCCCACCGGTTGGAAAAGCTCCGGAAAGGTGGGCAACTGGCCCTGCGGGCGGAACTCGGCTGGCGCGCCTTCAAGCAGATTGGGCCAGACCCGATTCTTGATCTGCTCTTGCGATCCGGCCCCTATGGCGCTGATGCCGGGCGTGCGCGGGGCTTGCTGCAGCCTGCGGTCGATCTGGTGATGGATATCCTGCCGAAACGACATCCGCTTCGTGGACTGGCCAAGCTCAGCCCCCTGAACCGCCACTGGCAGGAGCTACCGAAAGGGCTTTCCCTGAGTGCCCTGAAGGACAACCCGAACGGCGTCGATCTGGGCCCTCTCCAGCCGTCCCTGCCTGAACGCCTGTTTACCCGCGATGGCAAGATCAACCTTGCGCCAAGGCGCTACCTGGACGACCTTGGCAGGCTGCATGAGGCCCTGGCTGCACCGGCCGGCGAGTCTCTGCAACTGATTGGCCGGCGCCACGTTCGGAGCAACAACTCGTGGATGCACAACAGTCAGCGGCTGGTTAAGGGCAAGGACCGGTGCACCCTGATGATTCATCCCAAAGACGCCAGCCGCCTGGGTTTGCAGGCCGCTGACTCTGCAGAAATATCTTCGGAATCCAGGCAGATAGTCTTGCCGGTTGAAATTACCGAGGATGTCATGCCCGGCGTGGTATCCATTCCCCATGGCTGGGGCCATGACCGCGACGGCACTGGCCAGTCAGTGGCGGCTGCCCATGCCGGTGCCAGCATCAACGACTTGCTCAGCGACGGTCGAATTGATCCGCTCTCTGGCACTTCCGTATTGAATGGACAGCCCGTTGCTGTCAAAGTCTGGCGCCCGGAGCGCCAACGCAAACGGGCCTGATTCATAAAAGGAGCTGAAAATGCCCCAGTGGCTGCAGTGGAGTCTGATTATTGCTGGTCTCATCGCCATCGTTCTGCTGGCGGTCTTCATCCGGCGTCAGATGGGGTTGCTTTCGGAAAATCGCAAACGGCAGGCCAAAGCCGAGGCGTTCCAGACCAACCGCAGACAAGACATGATCCGCAGTGTTCATGTTATTGCGATGGCGGTTGAAGAGGATCAGATCGAATACTCGGAAGCCTGCCTGAGACTCAAGGGCCTGCTCGATCACATTGCTCCGGAGTTGCTGGAGCAATCACCTTTCAGTGTATTCCAGGAAGTGCATGACCAGTTGCAGCACATGCCCACGCACCGGGCACGGCAAGCAACGGAGACAAAGTTCGTGGACAAGATGGACAAGGAACGTTTCGAAGTGGAACAGAAGCATGCCGATGCGATTCGCCGGGCCGCAACCGCTATCCGACACCACTCCTTTTCAGGTTAGAGTCAGCTATACAAGCATCCAGGAACTGGTCAGACCTTATTTTTGTAACATTTTGTAACTATTCGGTCGACAAAAAGAATAATTTAGCTCATCAAATCAAAAGGTTCTGACGCGGTGAAAAACTGACACGACGATCATTCCTTCCAGGTTACAACTGTTGACTTTTCTTTTTTCCATCAGGGTCTAAATTATAAGCAAGGGGGCACCGACCATCTGCGGCAGGTGCCACCTAACGTTGTTTTCTCCTGATAAGTTTGGACGACTCTGCAATAAAGCGGGTGAGCTTGCCGGCCTCTGAGCCGGCTTTTTTTGAATCAAAATATGGGGATGTAGACCTTACTGGCTCATCATACCGGCCATTGCCATAACGCTATCTTTATTGTGAACCAGTTCATCGAACTGTTCCTCAACCTGCCCTCGATCAAGACCCAACTCATCGAAGACTGCCTGATCAACCTCTTCACCGGCGCCGAGAGCTACACCTCGTGCCGTTAGCAACTGCCGGCCGAGCCAGAGCAAACGGGCGTAAACGCTGTTCGATCCACTGTAGAAGCGATTCTTTTGATAACGGATTGCCAGTGTGACCTCGTCGGGCATGCCCCAGTTTTCCATGAGCTGGGCTGCAATCTGCTCTCGGGTAATGCCAAGTAAATAGTGTTCAGTAACGGAGGAATCAATATCAGGATTCACTTCCAGCGAACGGCATACCAGCTTGAAATGTGGCGGAAACACTTGCGCCAGAACCAGGTGGCCAAAGTTGTGGAGAAGGCCTCCCAGATAGGCAAGACCAAAGACAGGACGCTCTCCGCGGGGCATCATGCTGGCCAAAATACCGGCGGACTGGGCTTGCCAGATAGCCTGCTGCCAGTAATCCACATAACCTTCGGGATGATCCTGAGGCTGTTTTAATGCCCGCCCCAACGAAAGGCCCATGGCCAGGTTCATGACAAGGTCGAATCCGAGAACTCGGGACACCGCATCATGCACTGATTTTACCTGGCCGGCGGCGGCATAGAACGAAGACGACGCCCAACTGACCACCTGCGCTGCCAAGCTTGGATCGCTCTCGACGATATCAACGAGGTCCCCCATCACAGCATTCGGATTTACTCGTAAATGGATGATTCTCTGCGCGGTTTCAGGCAGTGGTGGTAGCTCAAGCGTATCTTCAAGTCTCTGCTGTATTCTTAAACCGGTGAATTTTTTGATGGCCGAATGGAATTGATCCCGATCTCTGTCGTGGTCATCATAATTAACCGAAATGGATTCCAGGGCGACTGCAAGAGAGTGTCGATCGGCGTTGGCTGTCAGAGCCTGGAAGTCCTCTGCAGGCATGACCATCGCGAGATTCTGTTCGCCAAGCTCCAACGCAACCGCAGAAAGTTGATCCACACGCTCATCAACAAGCGTTGGCCAGCCGGTCAATGAAGGCAGTGCTGGAAGCGCTTTAAGGCCAGCCCGCTCTCTCACCCGCACTTGCTCGCGGCGCTTCATCAGACTCAGATCACGCCCGAGTTCCTTGTTCATCTGTTCTAAATCAATCAGATCGTCCTTGCGACAAATCACCTGAAGGTTACCTTGCTCATCAGTCAGCAAGACCATGCGTAACAGTTCTTTTCGGCTGGCGGTGCTGACATCCCTCAAGGATACACCCGCTGCGGTCTCACCCAGAGCCTGCTGAACTGCGACAGGTAATTCCATAAATTTCTCCCGAATATTGCTGTTTCCCGCCGGATAACCCGAACCCGAAAATCATACTAAACCCAGTATAGGGCAAAGAAATGACTCTGACGTTGACTGAACTCTATTTCCAGAGCGTTTTCATACGCTTTCAGTGAATAAACGGACGCCTTTACACATCGCCGTAACGGGTTCTCTCACCGAGCCATCGTCGCACCAGAGCGCGGACAGTCTCCGGATGAACCATCAATCCCGGCGCCATTTTCCGAACTGGCTCAATCCAGCCCTTGTCGCGTTCGAAGTCCGCCAGACGAAACTGCATCATACCGGTCTGCCGGGTACCCAATACTTCGCCCGGCCCCCGAATCTCCAGGTCTTTCTCGGCAATAAAGAAGCCATCCTGGCTGTCCCTGAGCGCCTGCAGCCGGGCCTTGCCATTGGCGGACAAAGGCGGGTGGTACATCAGGACACAGAAACTTGCCTGCTCGCCCCGGCCAACACGACCACGGAGTTGATGCAACTGGGCCAGCCCCAGGCGTTCCGGGTTTTCAATGATGATCAGCGACGCGTTGGGGACGTCCACCCCAACCTCAATCACCGTGGTCGCGACCAGCAGGTCCAGCTCGCCAACTTTGAACTGCTCCATCACCGCCGCCTTTTCCTGAGCCTTTAGCCGGCCATGCACCAGCCCCACTTTCAGGTCCGGCAATCGCTCGGCAAGCTCCTGGGCAGTCACCTCCGCGGCTTGACACTGCAGAGCCTCGGACTCCTCGATCAGAGTGCACACCCAATAGGCCTGTCGACCTTCCCTGCAGGCGCCCCGAACCCGTTCAATCACATCTTCCCTGCGGCTGTCGGGAATCACGATGGTTTCGATCGGCTTCCGTCCTGGAGGCAGTTCATCAATCACCGAGGTATCGAGATCGGCATAGGCGCTCATGGCAAGCGTACGGGGAATGGGTGTTGCGGTCATGATCAACTGGTGAGGTGCCAGTGAGCCACCGACACCCTTTTCCCGCAAGGCCAGCCTCTGGTGTACGCCGAAACGATGCTGTTCATCGACGATGACCAGGGCAAGACGATGGAACCTGACGTCGTCCTGAAACAGGGCATGGGTGCCGATCACCACGGCGGCATCCCCTGACTGGACCGCTTCCAGCGTTTCCGTCCGGGTCTTTCCTTTTACCTTCCCGGATAGCCACGCGAGACGGATGCCCAGAGGCTCCAGCCATGCCCGGAAATTCTGAAAATGCTGTTCGGCAAGGATTTCGGTGGGCGCCATCAGGGCTACTTGTGCACCGGCGCCAATAGCCTGCAACGCCGCCAATGCCGCGACAACGGTCTTGCCCGAGCCAACATCGCCCTGAACAAGCCGGAGCATCGGCAGTGGCTGGCTCAGGTCCTGACGGATGTCGGCCAGCACATGGCGCTGGGCACCGGTGAGTGCAAAGGGCAGGGAACCGAGGAAACGCTCGGGCAAATCCCCCGTGGGCAGGAGCGGGAGCGCTTCACGGGCCTGAATCTGTTCACGCACCTGGAGCAAGCTCAGCTGATGGGCCAGCAGTTCTTCCATCACCAGGCGCTGTTGCGCCGGATGGCGCCCTTCCATAAGCAGGTTGACCGGCGCGCTGGCTGGCGGGGAATGCACCAGCTGGACAGCTTCGGTGATTCCAGGCAGCTGATACTCGGCCAGCAGGTTTCCGGGCAACCAGTCACGGATCGGGAACCGGTCAAGATAGCCCAGAGCCTGCTGGCAGAGCGAGCGAACGCGTGGCTGCTGGATGCCCTCTGTCAGCGGGTAAACCGGGGTCAGGGTCGCATCACCTTCCGCCGGCATGGGCGGCGGATTGGTCTGGTACTCCGGGTGGTAGAACTCATAACCTGCGCGCCCGGGCCGGACTTCGCCAAAGCAGCGAACCCTGGCGCCCTCGCTAAACTGGTTTTTCTGGGCCGCGTTGAAATGAAAAAAGCGCATCACCAGAAACCCGCTGTTATCCCGGAGGGTTACTTGCAAACTGCGTCTGCGACCCATGATCAGGTCCGCTTTCATAACCTCCCCTTCCACCACGGCCACGTCACCGATGCGAAGACTTCCCATGGGTATTACCCGGGTTCTGTCTTCGTATCGGTGAGGCAGGTGAAACAGCAGGTCCTGCAGGGAGATAATACCCAGCTTGGCGAGCTTTTCTGCCAGGGCGTTTCCTACGCCCTTGAGCTGGGTGACCGGTATGTCATCCAGTGACGTCATAGTCAGGCTCAGGCGCTTTCGGCCACAACCGGTGTGTCTGTTTTCGCCTTTTCGATTACCCGGCACTGGCTGGCAGCCAGGGAAAGCACATCAATAGCCTTGGGCCGCGGGAACGTGACCCGCCAGGCCAGAGCCACCGTGCGGAACGGCACCGGGGGCGCAAACGGTCGAACGGCCAGAATGTCCTCGTGGTACTGCATGGCGGTGGCGGCCGAGAGCGGTAACACCGTAATACCCAGGCCGGAAGCGACCATATGGCGAATGGTTTCCAGAGAACTGCCTTCGGTCACCAGCGCCGGTGAGCCGTTGTTTGCCCGGTGGGTTACGGCTTCTACCAGGGGTGGGCAGGATTCCAGAACCTGATCCCGGAAACAGTGTCCGGGCCCGAGTAATAGCAATTGCTCCTTGGCCAGCTCGTCGGCAGTCAACTGCTCCTTGCTGGCCAGCGGATGTCCCGCGGGCAGCAACACTACGAACGGTTCGTCGTAGAGCGGCAGGGTAACTACTTCCGGCTCCTCGAACGGCAGGGCAATAATAATGGCATCCAGCTCAGACTGCCGGAGTTTCTGCCTCAGGTTGGCGGTATAGTTCTCTTCGATATAAAGCGGCATTTCCGGGGCCGCACGCCTCAATTCGGGGAGCAGGTGTGGGAACAGATAGGGACCGATGGTGTAGATCGCACCGACCTTCAGAGGCGAATTGAGCTGGTTCTTGCCATCCTGAGCCATGTCTTTGATCAGGCCGACCTGATCGAGCACCCGCTGGGCCTGCTCGATAATGCGCAGACCGGTTTCGGTCACGCGGATGCTGCTTTTGCTTCGCTCGAATAGAGGGATACCGAGCTCGTCTTCCAGCTTTTTCACAGCAACACTGAGCGTTGGCTGGCTGACATGGCAACGCTCTGCAGCCCGGCCAAAATGCCTTTCGCGGGCCAGCGTAACGACGTATCGTAACTCGGTGAGAGTCATGGTGAGCTCCGGTCAGATAGATGCGGGTCGAAGTTTCACGAATTTATGAGGTAAAGCATAAGGATTGAAATTGTCTATGGCAATCACTGAAAGTCGTAAGACGCCCCGAATTCTCGTTGCCGGTTGCGGCAAACTCGGTGGCGCCATTGCCAGCCGGCTGACAACCTCGGCCACCGTGTTTGGCCTGCGGCGAAATCCCGGGCTTGTTCCCGAGGGCGTTCACGGCATTGGCGCCGATCTGACCAGGCCTGAGACCCTGGCCCGCAAACTTCCTGCTGATCTCGATATCATCCTCTATTGCCTGACGCCCTCCAGCTACGACCAGCAGGGCTATCGCGATGCCTATGTGACTGGCCTGGAAAATTTGTTGGCGGCCGTCGGCAGTCAGTCTCTGAAGCACCTTTTCTTTGTGAGCAGCAGCAGTGTCTATTCACAGGATGACGACAGCTGGGTAGATGAATCCAGCCCCACAGAACCGGCCCGGTTCAGCGGCGAGCAGGTCCTGGCCGGTGAACAGACCGCATTGGAAAGCGGCCATCCGGCGACAATCATTCGATACAGCGGCATTTACGGGCCTTCACGGCGGCGTTTTCTCGAGGAGGTCCAGGAGGGGCGCATGAATCCGGCGAAGCCAGCACCGTTCAGTAACCGGATTCATGAGGAGGATGCAGCGGAGGCCGCTGCCCACCTTGTGAAGCTGGCACTTTCGGGAGCGTCACTGGAGACCTGCTACCTTGCCAGCGATTGCGAGCCGGTAAGACTTGATGAGGTAGTAGATTGGGTGCGGCAGCAAACGCCCTGCGCCGATCCGCAGCCTGATGCCCGGAAAGGTGGCCGGGCCGGGAGCAAACGCTGCAGCAACAAGCGACTGCTGGGCACCGGCTTCCAGTTCCGCTACCCGGATTTCCGTGCCGGCTACCGCGCCATGATTGACCAGGGATGAGCCTTCGGCATTAAAAAAGGCGGCCAAGGCCGCCTTTTCTCAATTCAGGTGTTCTCAGGTCTTAGCTGAGCACCATCACCGCTTCCATTTCAATGGGCACTCCCTTGGGTAGCGCCGCGACACCTACCGCCGCTCGGGCCGGATACGGTTCCTGGAAATAGGTGGCCATGATCTCGTTGACCGTGGCGAAATTGGCGAGGTCCGTCATGTAGATGTTCAGTTTCACAATGTCTTTCAGCTCGCCACCGGCGGCCTCGCAAACGGCCTTGAGGTTATCGAATACCTGCCGGGTCTTGGCAGAGAAATCGCCGGCGACCACTTCCATGGTTTCCGGCACCAGCGGAATCTGGCCAGACAGGTACACGGTATCCCCGGCCTTTACCGCCTGGGAGTATGTGCCGATCGCCTGGGGCGCATTCTCGGTCTGAATTACGGATTTGTTGGTCATGACCCTTGGTTTCCTCTCTTCCAAAACGCCAATCCTCGCCCTTGCGTGGCGCGCCTGTCAACCGGGCTTTGGTCGGGGTCAGTGCCGCACACGGCTGATGTGGGTAATCGCACGAATGTTGCGGATCCGGCGCATCACCCGGGCCAGGTGCCGGCGACCATTAACGTGTACCACGAGACTGACAACGCCAAAGCGGGCGTTCTGCTCTTCCACGTTAATGCGCTCGATGTTGCCGTCCGCCATGGCAACCGCATTGGCCATCTCGGCAATCACACCGCGTTGGCGCTCCAGCTCTACCCGGAGCTCCACGGAAAATTCGTCGGTAATGTCCTTGGCCCATTTAAGATGTGTGAGGCGAGCCCGCCCCTCATCGTCCTCGGGCAACCGGGAGCAGGTATCGGAATGAATCACCATACCTTTGCCGGAATCCATCACCCCAACCACCGGGTCTCCCGGAATCGGCTTGCAACAGCTGGCGAACCGAACCAGAAGGCCTTCCGTGCCCCGAATGGTCACCGGGCTATGATTGCCACCCTCGATATCCCTGGGAGCCTCAATGGCTTCGGCAACCTCCGAGCCGCTCGCGAGCTGACGAGCCACCAGATAGGCCATCCGGTTGCCGAGCCCGATGTCACTGATCAGATCATCAAAGCTGTTCACCTGATTGTGGTTCACCACGGCTTGCTTCTGGGCGTCGCTGATTTCGGACAGTTTCGCACCAAACCCCTTCAGGGATTTCTTCAGCAGGGTGCGACCGAGCTCCAGCGATTCCGCGCGCTTCTGGCTCTTGAGCACGTGGCGGATGCTGCTCCGGGCCTTGCCGGTCACCACGAAACTGAGCCAGGCCGGGTTGGGGCGGGCGCCGGGCGCGGTGATGATTTCCACGGTCTGGCCACTCTGCAGAGGCTGGCTGAGGGAACCCAGGTTGCGGTTGATTCGACAGGCTACCGTGGCGTTGCCGATGTCCGTGTGGATGGCATAGGCAAAGTCTACTGGCGTTGCCCCGCTTGGCAACTCCATGATGCGGCCTTTCGGGGTGAAAACGTATATCTCGTCCGGGAACAGGTCTACCTTTACATGCTCGATAAACTCCATGGAGTCATCGGCCCGTTCCCGCATTTCCATCAGCCCCTTCACCCAGCGGTCGACCCGGGCCTGGTTGGCGCTGGTCACGCTGCTGGGTTCATTCTTATACATCCAGTGCGCCGCAATCCCGTTATTGGCGATATGCTCCATCTCCTCGGTACGGATCTGGATCTCGATGTTCACGTGCATCCCGAACAGAGTGGTGTGGATGGACTGGTAGCCATTGGCCTTGGGCATGGCTATGTAGTCCTTGAAGCGGCCCGGGAGGGGTTTGTAGAGGCTGTGTACGGCACCAAGGATCCGGTAGCAGTCGTCTTCGGTATCGGTGATGATCCGGAACGCGTAAACGTCCATGATTTCATGGAAGGATTTCTGCTTGAACTTCATCTTGTTGTAGATGCTGTTCAAGTGCTTTTCCCGGCCCAGAATCCGCCCCGGCAGGCCGCGCTCTTCAAGCTTCTCCTGCAATTTGCCACGAATATCCTCGATGATTTCGCGGTGGCTGCCCCTGAGCTTGTCCACCGCTTTTGAAATGTATCTCGAACGCATCGGATACAGCGAGGTAAACCCCAGATCCTCGAGCTCGGTGCAGATCGAGTGCATACCCAGGCGGTTCGCGATGGGGGCGTAGATATCGAGGGTCTCGGTGGCAATGCGCTGGCGCTTCTCATAGGGCATGGGGCCCAGGGTGCGCATATTGTGAAGGCGGTCCGCCAGCTTCACCAGAATGACCCGAATATCTCTGGCCATGGCCAGAGTCATCTTCTGGAAGTTTTCAGCCTGGGCTTCCGCCCGGGACCGGAATTCGATCTGGGTAAGCTTGCTGACGCCATCCACCAGTTCCGCAACATCGTCGCCGAACTGCTCCGCCAGGGCATCCTTGGGAATGCCGGTGTCTTCGATCACATCGTGAAGCATCGCCGCCATCAGGCTCTGATGATCCAGACGGAGATCGGCGAGAATATGGGCGACAGCCAGGGGGTGAGTAATGTACCGGTCGCCGCTCTTACGCATCTGGCCCTCATGGGCCTGCTCGGCATAATAATAGGCGCGTCGCACCTGATTGATGCGAGTGGTATCCAGATAGGAACTTAGCTCTCGAGCCAGTCCTTCAACCGTAGCCTCTGCCGACACCGCGCCTCCACGACTTCATGAAATTCAGGGACAAAAAAACCCGAATGCACGCATCCGGGTCCTTCCAGAGTCCTTCCAGCAACGTTCTATAGCTACACTATAAAACCGCGGGGACAGATTTCAATGCTTCTCGCTTGCGGACAGATACTTATATACCTGGCTCCGCAGCTGGGTCACTCGTCGTCTTCTTCCTTGAGGAGATCACGAGTAATCTTGCCTTCGGCAATCTCGCGCAGAGCGATAACCGTGGGCTTATCATTTTCTTCAGCCACCATCGGCTCGGCACCCTTGGTAGCGAGCTGACGGGCACGCTTGGTTGCCAGCATTACCAGCTGGAAGCGGTTATCAACGTTTTCCAGACAATCTTCAACGGTAACTCGTGCCATAACTTCCCCGACTCATAAAATGACTGTTTCAGCAGACCGCACAGTTTACTGTGGCCGGTTCAATTTGTATACAGGAAAACCCCGTATCACGCCGGGCCGGACAATCCCGCCAGCAACGCTCGATGCCTTGGCTGCTGCACTTCCATGCGAAGGCGCTGGGCCCGGACAATCGCGAGCAGATCTCCGAGGGCCGCTTCGAAGTCGTCATTGACCACCAGAAAGTCGAACTCCACTGCGTGACGGCACTCTTCCTCAGCCTCGGCCAGGCGCCGCTCCACTATCTCCGGCGCATCGGTGCCACGCCCGACCAGTCGGTCGCGCAGCACTTCCGGCGACGGCGGCACGATGAAAATACTGACACACTCGGGAATAAGCCGTCGCACCTGAGCGGCACCCTGCCAGTCGATCTCCAGGATCACATCCTGGCCTGTTGCCAGAGTTTCCCGAACCCATGCCTGGGAAGTGCCGTAGTAATTGCCGAAGACATCGGCGTGCTCCAGAAAGTCGCCCTCGCCAATCATCGCCTCGAACACGGTCCGGCTGACAAAGTGATAGTTCACCCCGTTCTGTTCGCCCTCCCGCATCGAGCGGGTCGTGTGCGAGACGGAAACACCGAGCTTCTCGTCATTGCGGAGCATTTCCGCCACAAGGCTGGTCTTGCCGGCACCGGATGGCGCGGAGATAACGTACAGAGTACCCTGCTCAACTGCCTGACTCATAACCCGAGAACTCCAAACCTGGACACGGCGGCCGCGTATTCCGGCCAGTAAAGCACGGAATTATACGGACTTTGGCAAAACACCGCACCCCACAAGGGCGTCAGCTGATACCATTTGCCTATCCACTGTTCAGCGACTGCAAGAACCCATGCGAACCACCATCGACATCACCGTGAAGCAGCCAGGCAAAGCCATCGACGCCCTGAGCGAGGCGGCCCCCGGGCTTTCGCGTCAGAAAATCAAGGACGCCATGACCAAAGGCGCCTGCTGGTGGACTCACAAAGGCAAACGCCTTCGGCTACGCCGTGCCACAAAGGAGCTGAAACCGGGTATCCGACTACAGCTTTACTACGACGAGAAGGTGCTTGAGAGGAAACCGGAAAAGCCGATTCTCCTGGAGAATGCGGGGCGCTACACCGTCTGGTTCAAACCTCATGGGCTACTGGCCCAGGGCTCCCAGTGGGGCGACCACTGCAGTTTGCTTCGCCTGGCCGAAATCCAGCTTGAGCAACCATGCCATCTGATCCACAGGCTCGACGCCGACGCTGCCGGGCTGATGCTGATCGCCCATGACTCGAAAGCGGCCGGCGCCCTTTCCCAGTGTTTTTCGGGGCGGACCATGACCAAACACTACAAGGCGCGAGTGGCCGGCCTCATCGACGCTCGGGAGCAGCTCGTTGATGCGCCCGTCGAGGGCAAGGCGGCCGTCAGCCGTGTCTCAACGCTCGAGCTGGACGAAACCGGGGAAACTTCACTGTTGGAAATCAGTATCGAAACCGGACGAAAACACCAGATTCGCCGGCATCTGGCGGGCCTCGGCCATCCGATCATCGGTGATCGCCTTTACGGGCGACCGGCCGGCGTACCCTTGCAGCTCCTCGCCTTTTACCTGGAATTCGACTGCCCCCTGAACAAGCGCAAGATGACGTTCGAACTGTCGGCGGAACTGAGCGACCTCACACTGAATTGACCACCGGCGTAGAGATCCGGCTTATTCCAGATTCTGCACCTGCTCTCGCATCTGCTCGATCAGAACCTTGAGATCCACTGCAGTACGGGTAACGCCGGCATCAATGCTCTTGCTGCTCAGGGTGTTGGCCTCTCGATTGAGCTCCTGCATGAGAAAATCCAGCCGCCGACCAATGGCATCTTCGCTTTTCAGAGTATCGGACACCTCACCGATATGGGCATCCAGCCGGTCCAGCTCCTCGGCCACATCGCTTTTCTGAGCCAGCATCACCATCTCTTGGGCAACCCGCTCGGCATCCAGTTCCACTTTGGCTTTTTCGAACCGATCTCGCAGCGCTTTCTCCTGCGCCTCAAGCAATTCCGGCATACGCCTACGGACGTCGGCAACGAGGTCACCCATGGTTTTCAGGCGATCTTCGAACAGTGGCCGCAGGCGCTCCCCCTCCCGCTCGCGAACCGATGCAAGTTCGGCCACGGTTTGCTCGAACAGTCCGACGGCAGCCTCTTTCGCAGGGCTGTAATCCTGTTCCGGCACTGACAGCACGCCCGGCCACCTGAGTATGTCCAGGGCATTGATGTGGGCCGGATTATCCAGAATCCGGTTGATATGGTTGGCCGCCTCATTCACCGCCTGGGCCATGTCTTCGCTGATCTCGAAACTTTGCGAGCCTTTCTCTGCCGACTGCAAGCGCATGGAGACATCCACCTTGCCCCGCTTCAACTGCTTTCTCAGTTCCTCCCGGAACCGGTTCTCCAGCTCCCGGAACGCTTCCGGCAGGCGGAAGGAGGGTTCGAGATACCGGTGATTCACAGTCCGGATTTCACAGGTCAACGTTCCCCAGTCTCCCTGGACGTCCTTGCGGGCAAATGCAGTCATACTTCGGATCATGTCAGCTCCGCTTCGATAGTGTTGTATCGATGAAGTTTAACAGGCTCTTAACAGCAACGGCGAACCGGACAAAAGGCCAACCCCAACGTGATATACTGACCGGCCTTTTCGACAAACGTTCGCCCGGGACTCGCTCCCGGACATTCAAAACTGACTTCAGGAAAAACTATGCGTCCAAGCGGCAGAACGCCCGAACAACCCAGAGATGTTCGAATCACCCGCAACTACACCCGTCACGCCGAAGGCTCTGTGCTGGTGGAATTCGGGGACACAAAAGTCATCTGCACTGCCTCCGTCGAAAACAAGGTCCCTCCGTTTCTGAGGGGTGAAGGCAAGGGCTGGATCACCGCCGAATACGGCATGCTGCCCCGCTCTACCGGCAGCCGAATGGGCCGTGAAGCTGCCCGCGGCAAGCAGGGTGGCCGGACCGTCGAAATCCAGCGCCTGATTGGCCGCTCCCTGCGTGCAGCGGTGGATCTGACCGCTCTCGGTGAACACTCCATCACCATTGACTGCGATGTCATCCAGGCCGATGGCGGCACCCGCACCGCAGCCATCACCGGCGGCTGCGTGGCACTGGTTGATGCCCTGAACCACCTGGTTGCTGACAAGCGCCTCAAGAAATCTCCGCTCAAGCAGATGGTCGCCGCGCTTTCAGTCGGTGTTTACAAAGGCACCCCGGTGGTGGATCTGGACTACCCGGAAGACTCCGAGGCCGAAACCGACATGAACGTCATCATGACGGACCGGGGCGGTTTCATTGAGATTCAGGGGACTGCGGAAGGTGCACCGTTCGACCAGTCAGAACTGGACAGCATGCTGACTCTGGCCAAACAGGGTATTGAGCAGTTGTTTGAGATTCAGAAGGCGGCGCTGGCAGATTAAGTTTGTTGCCCGCGTGTCCGGAGGGGGAAACCTTTCCCAGACTGTTGAGGGCCATGGATGGCCCGATTCAAGCGCACAGGGAAGTGCTTGTAGCGTGTCTGGGGAAGCGTTGCCGCGCAGGCGCCTTCCTCAGAGCTTAGAAGCCGATTTCGATGTCGTAATCCATGATCACCGGGGCGTGATCAGAGAAGCGGGTTGAGTCGTCAATCCAGCCATCTTCGATGGTCTTGCGGATTCCTGGTGTCAGCAGCTGGTAATCCACCCGGATGCCGGCATTCTTGCGGGAACCCTCGGCCTGCTCGGGCCACCAGGTGAACTGGTTGCTCTGCTTGTTGATCTCCCGGAAGCCGTCAACGCAGCCCATCTCATCGAACAGACGATCCAACCAGGCACGCTCGTGGGGCAAGAAACCAGAGAAATCCAGTTTGTGGTACAGCGGGCTGGCGTCGGTTACGTGATGAGCAGTCTGCAGGTTGGCGCAGAAGATGAACTGACGGCGCTTACGAAGGGTCTTTTGCATGTGCAGACCGAAGGACTCCATGAATTCGTCCTTGTGGTCGAGAACCGTCAGGTCGTCCTCGCCAATCAGCTCGTCCTCACGACCCAGCGCACAGGGCGCCAGGACGCAGGCAACCGAGACCTTGTCAAAATCGGCCTGAATGAACCGGCCTTCCCGATCGGCCTGTTCGTTGGCAAATCCATACATGATGGCCTTCGGGAAATGACGGGTGTATATGCCGACACCGCCATCTTCATTCTTTTCGCCATCAATAAAGTAGGCCTCGTAACCTTCCGGAATCAGGTTATAGTCCTCAATCTCGTAGGCCCGCATGCGATGGTCCTGGACGCAGACCACGTCAGCGTCCTGCTCCGCCAGCCAGTCGAAAAAACCTTTTTCAACAGCCTGGGCGAGGCCATTGACGCTGATTGATACTACCCGCATACGTATTCCCTGATTCGGTTTGTGTGTATGATACCGTTTTTACGAGCTAATTAAAGATCAACACCCGCCAGAAGCCTTGTCATGCACGACTATCAGCAAAAATTTATCGAATTTGCCATCCGCCGGAATGTACTACGTTTTGGTGAGTTCACGCTCAAGTCGGGCCGAACCAGCCCCTACTTCTTCAATGCTGGACTTTTCAATACCGGGGACGACCTGCTTCAGTTAAGCAAGGCCTATGCCGCCGCGATCGCGCGCAGCGGCCTGGATTATGACATTATTTTCGGCCCTGCCTATAAGGGCATTCCGTTGGCCACCGTCACAGCAATGGCGCTGGCTACAGACGGTAACAGCAAACCCTTTGCGTTTAATCGTAAGGAAAAGAAAGATCATGGTGAGGGCGGCAACATTGTTGGCGCACCGTTGCAGGGCAAAGTACTGATTGTCGATGATGTAATCACCGCCGGTACCGCGATCCGGGAATCCATCGATATCATCCGGGCCGCCGGGGCTGAACCTGCAGGCGTGCTGATTGCTCTGGATCGCCAGGAAAAAGGCAATGGCGAACTGTCTGCCATCCAGGAAGTGGAAAAGGAATTCGGTATTCCGGTGGTGAGCATTATTCGTCTCGAGCAGGTTCTGGACTATCTTAAAGCCAACCCGGAGTTTGCCGGGCATGCCGAAAAGGTAGCCAGTTATCGGGATCGTTACGGAGTCTGATTGATGGCCAATCGTCTGACCGCACTGTCTGTTAAAACAACGGCGCTGGCGCTTGCCCTGGGGTTTTCTGCCCAGGCGGCTGCCAATATGTACCGTTACACGGATGAGAACGGCCAGATCGTAATCAGCAGCACCATCCCCCAGGAAGCCACCAAGCGGGGCTATGACATCCTGAGCAACAATGGCCGCGTGATCGAAACCATTCCACCGGCACCAACCGAAGAAGAAATTGCTGCCCGGGAAGCGGAAAAACAGCGCCAGAAGGAACTCGCAGAACAGCGCGAGCAAGACCGCGCGCTGCTGAAACGCTTCAGCCATCCGGATCAGGCCGCGAAAGCCATGCACCGGAAAATCCGCGAGCTAGAGGGTCTTATCCAGCTCAAGCGCGGCAATATATCGGTGATATCGAGCCAGCTGGATAACGAACAGAGTCGGGCCGCCAACATGGAGCGGGCCGGTCGCGAGATTCCCGAGGGCACGCTGGAGAAGATCCGGCGGCTGGAGGCCCAGATTCGCGACATTGAGCGGGAAATTGCCTCACAGACCCAGGAAATCGACGAACTACGAAAGGCTTTTGAGGACGACATCGAACGCCTGGAAGAAGTTACCGGCGAGGCACGAACTCTGCCACTGGATCACACCAAGACCGACAACTGATTCTGCACTGAAATTTCCGAGACCAAAAAAAAAGCCACCGGTGTTAGCCGGTGGCTTTTTCATTTCACTCACCTACCGATGAGGTGCTATCCACAATTCAGGCGGATGCAGTGCTCTTCTTGGCAGTGGAAGTGGTCTTGCGCGCAGTGGTCTTGCGTGCAGCCGTCTTCTTCGGCTCAACCGTTTTTTTCGCATCCTTCGCAGCGTCAGACACATCTTCCGCGGCTTCTGCAACTGCATCAGCGCCTTCGGCTGCTTCTTTTTCCAGCTTGGCGACCAGGTCACCAGCAAAGCTGCCAAAACGGCTGTTCAGGTTGCGCAGCTGATCGAACAGGCTATCGCTGTAGCCGTTGTAACGCTTGCGCAGGGTCTTCACGCTGTACTCGCGCGCTTCAGACTCGAGCTTCTCGGCGTAATCGAACGGCTTGGAAGCCAGCTTCTTCTGCTGCTCTTCAGCGGCGTTGATACCCTTGTCCACGATTTCCTGGAGCTGTTCCTGATAAGACTTGAGTTTACCCATGATAAATCCCCTTGGTTTCCTGAAAGTTCCAAGGCCCTGTCGAAACCAGTGCAACGAAGGCCTTACTTCAATCTCACCACCCAAGTTACGCCTTAAAATTAGAATGTTCATACTAAAAGCAGGAAGTGAACGAATAAGGGCTTTTACGGATTATTCACTTGATCCTGAAAACCCGGCTGGCATAATGCCGTGCTTTCACAGAAGCCCGTCTCCCCGTTTTATTCAGGCTCCATACGCTTAATCACCAAAGGCCTCGATCAGGCCCGTATGCGAGTAACCATGACCACCAGCAAAACCCGACAACCGCATTTCTTCATATTTCTTTTACCAGTGATTGCCGCCTCTTTCCTCCTTGCTGCCTGCCAGGAAGATTCCCGCGCCGTCAGCACCAGCTCTGACAGGGCCAGTGAAATCGCAAATTCGCGGCTGAACAAGGCGACCGACGGGCTCATGACCACACTTGGGCAGACTCGGGAAACCGGATATACAGCCACTGAGCCGAAGGAGTTGACATGGACAGCTCCACTGACCCGTGAGGACGGCTCGTCACTGGCACTTGGAGAGATTGCGGAATTCAGGGTCTACTATCGGTTCAGACACCAGGACAACTTCAAGGTTATCCACATTGAGAGTCCTGCAACCACAAGACTCTCTCTGGCGGAGATGGCGCCAGGCGCTTACGAGTTCGCCATCACCACCGTGGATATTCAGGGGTTGGAGAGCCGGCGCTCAACTCCGGTCAACGTCGATCTGATCTGACTGAGGTTTACCAGCGGAAAATCACCCAGCTAGGCACCAACATGTCGGACTCGGTTTCCCGGATCCAACCGCCGCCATCCGCCGGCACCAGGTAATACTCCGGTCCGACTTCCGGTACAACCTTGATTTCCATCAGCTGTCCGTTGACCCGGTATTCATAGAACACTTCCTGCTCACCCGGGCGAATAACAATCTCGGGGCCCTGGCTTGCAGGCTGGTAATCCGAGATCACCACTGGCTCGTCGGGAGTTGTCACCGGCGTCTCATCCAGAGCGCCTTCTTCCTGGGCCAGAGCAGCCAAAGGCAGACAGGCGAGCAACAAAGCCGGGCAGGCGATTCGTTTCATTTTCGTGATACCCTTTCGTCCATCGATTTCAGTACAGAGTTGCATAAGCCAACCCACGCTTCAATCAGATTCCGGACCTGTTTTGACATGACCAGCAAAAACACACCACCTGTGGTTCTTGTGGACGGATCGTCCTATCTTTTCCGTGCTTATCATGCACTTCCACCGCTCACCACAAGCAAGGATCATCCGACAGGAGCCATTAAAGGCGTGATCAGCATGCTCCGCCGCCTGGAGCAGGATTTTCCCGGGTCCAAGATGGTGGTGGTGTTCGACGCCAAGGGCAAAACCTTCCGGCACGATCTCTATGAAGAGTACAAGGCCAACCGACCTCCCATGCCGGAGGATCTCGCCTGCCAGATCGAGCCTATTCACGAGATCGTAAAGGCCATGGGGCTGCCGCTGCTAACGGTGACAGGCGTTGAGGCCGACGACGTGATCGGCACCCTTGCCAACGAAGCAACCAGCAAAGGCATCGATGTGGTGGTCTCCACCGGCGACAAGGACATGGCGCAGCTGGTCAGCGATCACGTTACGCTGATTAACACCATGACCGAGACCCGGATGGACCGGGACGGCGTGGTGGAGAAATTCGGCGTTACTCCGGAGCAGATTGTCGATTACCTGGCCCTGGTGGGCGATAAGGTGGACAACATCCCCGGCGTCAACAAGTGCGGACCGAAGACCGCGGTCAAATGGCTTCAGAGCTACGACAACCTGGACAACGTCATCGAACACGCCGACGATATCAAAGGCAAGATCGGTGAATACCTGCGGGACGCAACGGAGACCCTGCCCCTGAGCCGTGAACTGGCGACCATCCGCACCGACGTGGAACTGGATTTTGGCCTGGAAGACCTGAAACTCCGGGAGCAGGACGACCAGCAATTGCTTGAGCTGTTCAGGGAGTATGAATTCCGAAGCTGGATCGCCGAACTCGAAGAGGACGAAAGTTCCTCTTCCAGCAATGCCAGAGCCGGCGATGAAAACCCCAAACCGGAAACCGGCGAAAAAGACTACAGCATCATCACCGACCAGAAAGAACTGGATCAGTGGATGGAGCGCCTTGGGGCGGCGGAGCTGTTTGCCTTCGACACAGAGACCACCAGCCTTCGCTACATGGACGCCGAAATCGTCGGTGTCTCCTTTGCCGTAAAGCCGGGCGAAGCCGCCTATGTCCCGCTGGGGCACGACTATATGGGCGCGCCCCAGCAGCTGGACCGTGATCAGGTGCTGGACCAGCTTAAACCACTGCTGGAGAACCCCGACGTGGCAAAGGTCGGCCAGAATCTGAAGTACGACAAAAACGTACTGGCCAACCACGGCATTACCCTGGAGGGCATTGCCGAAGACACCATGCTGGAATCCTACGTTCTGAACTCTGTGGCCACGCGGCACGATATGGACAGCCTCGCCATGTACTACCTCGGCGAGAAGACCACCAGCTTTGAGTCCATTGCGGGGAAAGGCGCGAAACAGCTCACTTTCAACCAGATTGACCTTGAAAAAGCGGCGCCCTACGCCGCCGAAGATGCGGACATTACCCTGCGCCTGCACCAGACCCTGCGACCGAAGCTGAAAGAGACCGGAAAACTGGCCGCTGTGTACGAAGATATCGATTTACCCCTGGTGCCGGTACTGTCGCGAATGGAGCAGCGTGGCACCCTCATCAGCGCGAGTACTCTGCGCCAGCACAGCCAGGAACTGGCGGAGCGCATGGCGGAGCTGGAAAAAGAGGCCCATGAAGTGGCCGGGGAAACCTTCAACCTGGGCTCTACCAAGCAGCTGCAGGCGATCTTCTACGACAAGATGGGGCTGCCGGTCATCAAGAAAACCCCAAAGGGCGCGCCGTCAACAGCGGAGCCGGTGCTTCAGGAACTCGCCCACGAACACGAACTGCCGCGTCTGATTCTTGAGCACCGAAGCCTGAGCAAGCTGAAGTCGACCTACACCGACACGCTGCCGGAGCTGATTCACCATCGTACCGGCCGGGTACACACGTCCTACCATCAGGCTGTCACTGCTACCGGTCGACTGTCCTCGTCGGAACCCAACCTGCAGAATATCCCCATCAGGAGCGAACAGGGACGCCGTATACGGCAGGCCTTTATTGCGCCCGAGGGATACAAGCTCGTCGCTGCCGACTACTCTCAGATCGAGCTTCGGATCATGGCCCATCTCTCGGGAGACAAAGGACTGCTCAAAGCGTTTGAGAAGGGCGAAGACATTCACAAGGCAACGGCATCGGAAGTATTCGGGGTCAGCCTTGACGATGTGTCCTCAGACCAGCGTCGGAGCGCCAAGGCCATCAACTTCGGCCTGATCTACGGCATGTCCGCCTTTGGCCTTTCCCGGCAACTGGACGTTGAGCGCAAACTCGCCCAGGAATACATCGATCGTTATTTCGAACGCTATCCCGGCGTTCTTAAATACATGGACAACATCCGCAAACAGGCCCATGACGACGGTTTCGTGGAGACGCTCTTCGGCCGCCGCCTGTACCTGCCAGAGATAAACGCCCGCAACAAACAGCTGCAACAGGCTGCGGAGCGAACCGCTATCAACGCCCCGATGCAGGGTACTGCCGCGGATATCATCAAGCGGGCCATGGTGGATGTGGAGAACTGGCTGCTCAAAGAGCACGCCGATGAAGCTCGCATGACCATGCAGGTGCACGATGAACTGATTCTTGAGGTCAAAGAATCGGCACTCGACAAGATCCGATCAGGACTTGAGAAGCGCATGTCGGCAGCGGCCGAGCTGGATGTTCCCTTGCTGGTGGAAGCCGGCGTCGGCGACAACTGGGACGAAGCACACTGACACTCCCCAAAACAGGGCATGGACGCCCTTGCACGCACCGAAAACGCTCATACTTGCAAGCACTGAACCTGCCCTCAGCTTTCGCGGCTTGCCGCCAGGCCGCGGAGGTGCCAAGGCCGGCCGATTCTATCGCCTTTACGGCACGATATTCGCTACGATTCCAGAGTCGGCGCCGCCCCATCAGACACTCCGGGCTGCGCCATGTTGTGACACCCATCTCCGAGGCTCATACCATGACTTCTCTGGCATCTGAACGTAGCTGGCTGCTGGACCCCAGCGTGCTGAAACTGGTTCACCAGTGCCGCCGCCTGATTCACACGGAATTCGGCGTCAAACTGCACCTCACGGAAGAGCATCTGGAACAACAACTGGCCGATTACGCGCGGAAAACCCGCTCCAGTCAGCTGACTCGTGTTTGGGAGACCCTCAAAGAACGGGTTCCGCAGCTCAATATTGAGCCCGAGGAAGAAGATGACGGCCTCAAGCGTAACTACAGAGGCCAGGTCATTGCCGATGCTCCGCCCGCATCAGCGGAACAGGACGAGGAGGGACAGATCGACCCGCCACGGAAGAAAAAAGTCATCTACCGTGGCCAGGTGGTTGGCTGACCGGCCTTCAGCCGGCCAGATTCTCCGGATTTTAGAAGGACTTGCTTACTTCGAACGCAGCGCTCCAGGCGCTCAGATCGTACTCAGCAGCGTAAAGGCTTGGATCCTCGACACCAGGCGCCAGTTGCGCGATCTCGCTCGGGTTTTCATGCTGGTAATTCCGATCGTTGACTCGTGGATCGTCCGTGAACAAGAGCGTTCCAACCGCTACGTCGACCGTCCAGCCACTTTGGGCGTCAGCCCATTGGGCACCGAGAGTCAGCCAGTGACGATCACTGGAGGGAATTCGGGCGGTAACATACTGATTCACGGGCGACTCATCCCAGGCATATCCGGCTTTAAACGCCCATTCAGGCGAAGCCTGCCAGATAGCACCAGCGTTGATCTGCCAGCTGTTTTCCCATTGTTCGGTAACATGAGAAATCACAGCGCCTTCTTGCGGCGCACCACTAACGGCACCACCAGCTTCGGTGCTGACGATATCAAGCTCCTCGAATCGGCTCCAACGAGCGTAAGTTGCTCCAGCCAGAAGAGTAACGTTATCGGTAAGGCTGTGACGAAGCCCCAGGGTCGCGCTCTCAGGAATCGCAAGAGGCACCTTGATACTCTCTGAGGCGGACAGCGTCGGCCCCATCGGGTTGGACGGATTGGTTATGCCAGAGATTTCCAGGTCACCCTCCAGCTCGAGTTCCGTACCCGTCTGAAGCGTGAGGCCAATCTGAGTAGCGCTGGTCAGCTCATAAAGAAAGCCAACACGGAACGTCATGCCAACATCGTCACCCTCTGCATCCGCATAAGGCTCCTCAAGTGCAAGCGCCGCTGTCCCTACTTGAGCACTGATGTCCTGGTAGCGGCTCAAGCGTCCTTCCGCGTATAGGACATTCAAACCAACACCCATTGACAGGCCCTGGCCATTGTTAAGAGAAACCGAGGGCGTGAATGCGATCGCCGTGAGCTCTGTCTTGTCAGCGAAAAAACGCCCTGCAAAGTCGTTATCGTAATCCGCCGCCAAACCATAGGGCGCATGGATTCCAAAACCTACATCTATCGACTCGTTGATTTCATGACTTAGATAAAAATTCGGCAGCACCGCAGGGTCTGCAATATCCCCTCCGCTACTGGCCGGGCTTACAGGCACCTAGGGATTGTTTCTGGAGGTCCGGATACTACTTTCCTTGGCCTCAGCATCAATATCCAGAACCGCAGCACCAAACGAAATATTTGTGCCCGACAACTGGCTCATACCGGCGGGGTTAAAAAGAACGGTGGTCGCATTTTCGGGGTTGGCGGCGGCACCGGCGTTAGCGGTGCCCATCGCACTGGCGCTCTGCTCATTGAGGGAGAAGCCGCCTGCCAGGGTAGAGGCAGGTGCGGCGAGCGCCGCGAGGGTGGTAAGACGTACAGCTCGTGCAAGCGTTGAGGAACGGTGGTGGATGGTATCTCCTTATTGAATCGCGCGGAGTATACGCACCACCCCTTACTGGCCTCAAATGCCATCCCTAACGGTTCGGGGCCCTAACTTTCTACGACCAACGTCTTATGCTCAGCCGGTATTCAGTCATCCTGAATGGAAAGCTTGTCGACGGAAGACGAGAGCTTGTCGGCTCCCTGGGCGTCGGCACCCAGTTTGATCATCAGGCGCAGGTCGTTAGCAGAATCAGCATGAGCCAGGGCGTCCTCATAAGTAATCGACCCTTC
Source organism: Marinobacter sp. L-80 (assembly GCF_056859395.1). Taxonomy (NCBI): domain Bacteria; kingdom Pseudomonadati; phylum Pseudomonadota; class Gammaproteobacteria; order Pseudomonadales; family Marinobacteraceae; genus Marinobacter; species Marinobacter sp. L-80. The sequence continues at coordinate 144,959 of NZ_JBSXOI010000049.1, read as the reverse complement.
TGCATAGAGCTGATAAAGCGCCTGGTCAAAGGTCTGCATGCCGGATTCGTTGGATTTGGACATCAGCTCTTTCAGCCGATGCACCTCGCCCTTCCGGATGAGGTCCGATACCAGCGGGGTATTGATCAGCACCTCGATAACCGCCTTCCGGCCCTTGCCGTCCGGCGTTGGCACCAGCTGCTGGGCCACGATGGCCTTGAGGTTCAGGGAGAGGTCCATCCAGATCTGGTTATGCTGTTCCGGAGGGAAGAACTGGATAATCCGGTCCAGCGCCTGGTTCGCGTTGTTGGCGTGCAGGGTGGCCAGACACAGGTGACCGGTCTCGGCGAATTGCACGGAATATTCCATGGTCTGCCGGGTACGCACCTCACCGATCAGGATCACGTCGGGCGCCTGACGCAGCGTGTTCTTCAGCGCTACTTCGAAGCTGTCGGTGTCGATACCCACTTCACGCTGGGTAACGATACAGCCCTGGTGCTGGTGTACGAATTCGATCGGGTCTTCAATGGAAATGATGTGGCCACGGCTGTTGCGGTTCCGGTGCCCCAGCATCGCCGCCAGCGACGTAGACTTACCGGTACCGGTGGCACCCACGAACATGATCAGGCCACGCTTGGTCATGGCCAGCTCCTTGATCACTTCCGGCAACGACAGATCGTCGATTTGCGGGATCTTTACCTCGATCCGACGCAGCACCATGCCACACAGGTTACGCTGGAAGAATGCGGATACCCGGAACCGGCCAATGCCCCGGGCACTGATCGCAAAGTTACACTCGTGGGTTTCCTCAAACTCGGCGCGCTGCTTGTCATTCATCGAGCCGTAGACAAACTCCCTCGTCTGCTCCGGCGTCAACGCGTTCTTGGTGACCGGTAGAACCTTCCCGTTCACCTTCATACTCGGCGGCACACCCGCTGTAATAAACAGGTCCGAACCGCCCTTCTCCACCATCAGCCGTAACAGTTTTTCGAATTCCATTTTTGTACCCAGTCTTCTTTGTTTGGTGCCTGACTTCCAGGCACCAGGAACCTACCAGTTAAAAATTATCGGGCATCTTGGCCTTGGCCCGCGCCGCTTCACGGGAAATAAGCCCTTTCTGCAGCAGCCGCTCCAGGCACTGGTCCAACGTCTGCATGCCCAGTGAACCGCCGGTCTGGATCGACGAATACATCTGCGCGATCTTGTCTTCCCGGATCAGGTTCCGGATCGCAGACGTACCGATCATGATCTCGTGCGCCGCAATCCGGCCGCCGCCCATTTTCTTCATCAGGGTCTGGGATATAACTGCCTGCAGGGATTCTGACAGCATCGACCGCACCATGGACTTTTCCTCCGCCGGGAACACGTCGACCACACGGTCAATGGTCTTGGCGGCAGAGGTGGTGTGCAGGGTGCCGAATACAAGGTGGCCGGTCTCAGCCGCTGTCAGCGCCAGGCGGATGGTTTCCAGATCCCGGAGCTCACCAACCAGGATGATGTCGGGGTCTTCCCGCAGGGCCGAGCGCAGTGCTTCGTTGAAGCCCAGAGTATCCCGGTGCACTTCCCGCTGGTTCACCAGGCATTTCTTTGAGTCGTGTACGAATTCGATGGGGTCTTCAATGGTAAGAACGTGTTCGTAGCGGGTGTCGTTGATGTAATCGATCATCGCCGCCAGCGTGGTGGACTTACCCGAGCCCGTCGGGCCGGTCACCAGTACCAGACCACGAGGCACTGAAGACACGTCCTTGAACACCTGCCCCATACCCAGATCTTCCATGGTCAGTACTTTGGAAGGGATGGTCCGGAACACGGCGCCTGCGCCACGGTTCTGGTTAAAAGCGTTAACACGGAAACGGGCGACGCCCGGAACTTCGAAGGAGAAGTCGGTTTCCAGGAATTCCTCGTAGTCCTTACGCTGCTTGTCATTCATGATGTCGTAGATGAGCCCGTGGACTTCTTTGTGCTCCATGGGCGGCAGGTTGATGCGGCGTACATCACCATCAACACGAATCATCGGGGGCAAACCGGCAGAGAGGTGCAAGTCAGACGCACCCTGTTTCGCCGAAAAGGCAAGCAGTTCAGTAATATCCATAGGAATCCTCGGAAGGCTTTTTCTTTTATCCCGGTAGCTTCCGCCCGGCGGGGCCCCGGCGCGGTTCACTTGGCATTTCAGTGACCTGCGGGTAACGTGTCACCGTACAAGTGACAGACCGAGCGTGGCATTCTCACACTATGAGCAGCATAGCAGACAACATCGGGAGCGTAACCCGACGCATACAAAAAGCAACATTGCAGGCAGGCCGTGCGCCCGGGTCTGTGCATTTGCTCGCCGTCAGCAAAACCCGACCACCGGAAGACCTGCGGGAAGCCTTCGCTGCCGGGCAGCGGGCCTTTGGTGAGAACTACCTCCAGGAGGCCCTCGAGAAGATCGAGGCGCTTTCAGATCTCGAGGGCGTCGACTGGCATTTCATCGGGCCGATCCAGTCCAACAAGACGCGACAGATGGCCTCCGCCTTTGCCTGGGTGCACAGCGTCGACCGACTCAAGATTGCCCGTCGCCTGAGCGAACAGCGCGATCCTGCGCTGCCGCCATTGAATATCTGTCTTCAGGTCAATATTAATGAGGAAGAGAGCAAATCCGGCTGCACTCTGGATGAACTGCCGGATCTGGTGGCCGAAATCGGCGATTTGCCGAGCCTCAGCTTGCGTGGCCTGATGGCCATTCCGGATCCGGATCAGCCCGAAGCAGGGTTAAGAGCCAGTTTCCGGAAACTTGCCAATACTCTGAAACAGCTGCGGTCAGACCATCCCGACGCCGGCCCACTCGACACACTGTCGATAGGCATGTCCGGCGACCTGGAAGTCGCGATTGCGGAAGGCGCCACCTGGGTACGGGTCGGCACTGCCCTATTCGGCAAACGCCCAGTAAAGAGCTGAACCGGCCGGTTCCTGCTATGATCAGGGCCGGACGTTTAACCGATCAACCGGGGAGTTAACCTTGAGCACATCACCAACCATTTCTTTTATTGGCGCCGGCAACATGGCCAGCGCCATCATTGGCGGTATGCTGGATAACGGCTATAAGGCCGGCAATATCTGGGTCAGCGCGCCGGATGACGCGCACCTGCAGACAATCCGCAAGCGCTTTGGCGTAAGCGTCACCACAGACAACCGGTACTGCGCCCAGCAGGCTGACATGGTAGTTCTGGCGGTGAAACCCCAGGTCATGGCCGATGTCTGTCGCGACATTGCACCAGTGGTCCAGAACACTCGCCCACTGATGGTATCCATCGCCGCCGGCCTGACAGCGGATACCCTCGATGGTTGGCTTGGTGGCGGCCTGCCGATGGTCCGGGTAATGCCCAATACACCGTCCCTGGTCGGCAAAGGGGCTGCAGGCCTGTTTGCCAACAAAGAAGTGAAAGACAAGCAGAAGAAGATGGTGGAATCGGTGTTCGAAAGCATCGGGTCAGCGCTCTGGGTTGAGGACGAAAACCTGCTGCACGCGGTTACCGCTCTCTCCGGCAGCGGCCCCGCCTATTTCTTCCTGATGCTTGAGGCGCTTGAGGAAGCGGCCACCGAGGCTGGCATTGCCGCCGGAACCGCGAGGGAACTGGCTATCCAGACCATGGCGGGAGCCGCGGAAATGGCCGGTCGAAGCGAGCACGATCCCGGCCAGCTCAAGCGTAATGTGATGTCTCCTGGCGGAACTACCGAACAGGCCATCAACACGTTCGAGGAAGGTGGTATGCGCGATCTGGTAGCCAAAGCGTACAAGGCCGCCTTCAAGCGTTCGGAAGAAATGGCCAAAGAACTGGCAGGCAAACAGTAACCGATAACGGAGACACGGCTTCATGCTGGCAGATATTCTGATTACCATCCTGCTCATCGCATCCACCTTTTACCTGACCATTGTGCTGCTTCGGTTCCTGCTTCAACTGGCCAGGGCCGACTTCTACAATCCCATCACTCAATTCGTGGTCAAGGCCACCAATCCACCGCTACGCCCGCTACAGCGGGTTATTCCTGGCCTGGGCGGTTTCGATGGAGCTTCGCTGGTTCTTGCAGTCATCATTCAGGGCATCACCTTCTTCCTGATCCTGGTGGCGCTGAACGGCGGCATTCCGGCCATAAATCCGATTACGCTGCTGGTGTGGGCGGTACTGAACGTACTGGACCTGATCGTGAAGATCTATTTCTGGTCGGTAATTGCAGTGGTCGTCGTCAGTTGGATCGCGCCGGGCAGCGGCCATCCGGCCATCCAGCTGGTCGCCCAGATCACCGAGCCGGTCATGCGCCCGGTGCGCAATATCATGCCCTCCATGGGCGGCCTGGACCTGTCACCCATCATCGTTTTCCTGATTCTGAACGTGATCTCAGTGGTGATTGAACACATGAAAATGGCCGCAGGCCTCGGCTCCATCGGGCTCGGTATGTAAACGCCGTCTCAAATATACATTTTGTAACACTTAGCCACGAAATCCATCATTCCCGAGCTGCAAAGTCATGTAACTGATTTTGCAGCTTTTTTAGTGAATTTCCGGCAAGTTTGGCCATTTCTTCCACTCCGGCCCAGCCACAAACTTGGAAATAACAGGATAGTATTAACGGTAATTAATCCGTCACCCGTGAGCACCCCGTTCTGAGCGGGATACCAGGAAGTCGCGCAGAAGGAAAATCCGATGAACCAACAGGGAACTCTGTCGCAGCAGGTAGAGGCTTATCACAACTGGAAAAAAGAGCTGATCCGCCAGATCGGCAGGTACCGGCTGTGGCTGCAGGATAACAATCTGTTCTCCGACGATGTCAGCACCCGCATACGCCACGGGCTGGAGCTGCTGATTGAGGATGAACTGACCATTGCGTTTGTCGGCGAATACTCCCGCGGTAAAACCGAACTGATCAACGCCCTGTTCTTCTCCGAGTATGGCCAGCGCATGCTGCCGTCCCAGGCGGGGCGCACGACCATGTGCCCCACGGAGCTGTTCTTCGATCGCAGCGCCAATGAAAACTACCTGCTCCTGCTTCCCATCGAGACCCGAAACGGCGAACTGTCCCTGCAGCAGTTGCGCAAGCAGCCGGAACGCTGGGTCAAACATGAGCTGGATGAGCGCGACCCTGAGATCATGCGGGAGGTGCTTGCCGAGGTTGCCCGCGTCAAGAGTGTGCCACCTGAGGAGGCTCGCGCACTCGGCTTCGACGAAGGCATGCTCGAGAATGATCGCAACAACCCGGGCAATGTACTCGTACCTGCCTGGCGGAACGCACAGATCAGCATCCGCCACCCCCTGTTCGAGCGCGGCCTGCGGATCCTCGATACGCCGGGCCTGAATGCTCTTGGCTCCGAGCCGGAGCTGACGATCAGCATGCTGCCCCGCGCCCATGCGGTGATCTTTGTGCTGAGTGCCGACACCGGTGTGACTGCCAGCGACATGACCATCTGGAAAGAGCACATCGACACCCAGCACGCCGATCATCGCGCCGGCCGCTTTGCCGTGCTGAACAAGATCGACGTGCTCTGGGATGACCTCCAGGGCGAGCGCCACACTAACGAGGCGATTGAGCGGGTGCGCGGTTATACGGCCGACCACCTGGGCATGCGCCAGCACGATGTCATCCCGGTTTCTGCCAAGCAGGGGCTGGTCGCAAGGGTGAAGAAAGACAACGACCTGTTCGACCGTTCCAATATCAATCAGCTTGAGCAGCTGATTATCCAGCGCATCCTCATGCACAAGGAACAGCTGATCACCCAGAGTCTGATCAACGACCTGCTGGGCATGCTCCAGAACAGCCAGGCAGCAATGCAGTACCGCCTCGAATCCCTGGAGGAAGAGCTTCAGGCGTGCGCGGGCGTTACCATGGACAAGGCAGCGCTGGGCCGCCTCGCAGAACGCGCCCAGAAAGACTACGACTTTTACTACAAGAAGCTGATCACCCTGCGCTCCAGCCGTCGCCTCATGGACTCCCAGGGCGACCTGTTGAAGAAGCTGGTGAGCGAAGACCGCTTCGAAGCCCATGCGGAACATGTACGTACCAGTATGTCGAAGAGCTGGACCACTGCGGGGATGAACCGCGCCATGGATCAGTTTTTCGAACTGCTCGAAAGCGACTTGACCAACCTTCTGAGCGAAGGGCACCTGGCCGAAAAAATGGTGGGCGCGATTTACCGTCGCTATAACGAAGACAACCGGGCACGTCACCTTGAGCCCATCCCGCTGCGGGCCGGGCGCCATGTTATTGCCATCCGCGAGTTGCGCAAAAAAGCGAGACGCTTCCGCATCAGTCCGAAGAACCTGCTCACCGAGCAGTCGGTCCTGGTTCGCCGTTTTTTCAATGTCATGGTGGGCGAAGCCCGCACACTGCATGCCCGTGTACGCCAGGACGTTGAGCGCTGGCCATCGGAAGCCCTGCTACCGATCATGCAGTATTCCATGGAGCAGAAGCAGCTTCTGGAGCACCAGATCCGGCGCCTTCGCGATATGGTCCGCAACGACAAGGACAGCCGCACCGAGCGCCTGCGCCTGACCAACACCATTGCCGACCTGCGCAGGCAACTGGAACTGGCCGACGCGATGCAGCGCCAGATCCGCAAACCGGCCCCCACCCTGATCCAGCAAAAAGTGGTGAACATCTCCGGCGCTGTGTAGTGTCCCGTCTGGCTCATGCCGAGCCCTTCGGCTTTTCAGAAGCTCAGTAGGTTAAGGCATGAGCCAGACGGGACACTAAGCCCCGCAAGCGCGACCATTCAGGCGGTTGCAGCCATCACGCCCCGGCTTTAAACTGCTGGCCTGGCGATGGCTTTGTCATTGCTTTTCCAGACACTTACGGATCGAACCAGGAACCATTCGCGCCGATGCCTGATACCCTGCCTGCGGATTCTGTCGGGATTGTCTCCCCGCAGACCTATCATTTCGACGCTCCCATCGATCTGGCCTGCGGCCAGTCCCTGGAAAACTATGACCTGGTGGTGGAAACCTACGGCACCCTGAATGCCGACGCCAGCAATGCCGTTCTTATCTGCCATGCCTTAAGCGGCCATCACCATGCGGCCGGCTACCACTCTGCCGAGGACCGCAAACCCGGCTGGTGGGACAGCTGTATCGGCCCCGGGAAACCCATCGATACCGATCGTTTTTTTGTTGTCAGCCTGAACAATCTGGGGGGCTGCCACGGCAGCACCGGCCCCAACAGCATCAATCCCGAAACCGGAAAGCCGTTTGGCCCGGAGTTTCCGGTTATCACCGTGGGCGACTGGGTCAAGAGTCAGGCGCTGCTGGCAGATCGGCTCGGCATTCAATGCTGGGCGGCCGTTGTTGGCGGTTCCCTCGGCGGCATGCAGGCCCTGCAGTGGAGCCTGGACTACCCCGATCGCCTGCGGCATGCGGTGGTGATTGCGTCCACTCCGCGATTGACCGCCCAGAATATTGCCTTCAATGAAGTGGCACGCCAGGCAATAACCTCTGATCGGGAGTTTCACGACGGGCGCTATTACGACTTTGATACGGTTCCCAGGCGTGGTCTTATGCTGGCGCGGATGGTTGGCCATATCACGTATCTGTCTGATGCCTCCATGGGCGAGAAATTTGGCCGCGAACTCCGTGACCAGGCTTACAAGTTTGGTTATGACGCGGAGTTCCAGGTCGAGAGCTACCTCCGCTATCAGGGCGAACGCTTTTCCGAATCGTTTGACGCCAACACCTACCTGTTGATGACCCGTGCCCTGGACTACTTTGATCCGGCCTACGAGTTTGGCGGCGACCTCTCGAAAGCACTGGCAGCGGCCAGTTGCGAATACCTGGTGTTGTCATTTAGCACCGACTGGCGCTTCACGCCGGCCCGCTCGGAAGAAATGGTCAATGCCATGATTGGCGCGCGCAGAAAGGTCAGCTACGCCGAGGTGGACGCACCCTGGGGACACGACGCGTTTCTGATTCCGACCCCGCGGTACACTGACATCTTTAAGGCCTACATGGACCGGGTAGCACGGGAGGTCGGCGCATGAGACCGGATCTCGAAATCATCCAGCAGTGGGTTCAGCCCGGCCACCATGTTCTGGACCTGGGCTGTGGCGACGGCACTCTGCTTGATTTCCTTCAGCGGGAACGGGGTGCCAGTGGCTTCGGCCTGGAGATAAACCCGGACCACATCACCGCCTGCATGGGCCGCGGAGTGGCGGTTATCGAACAGAACCTGGACACGCAGGGGCTGGGGAACTTTGAAGATGGCAGTTTCGATATTGTTCTGATGACCCAGGCGCTTCAGGCGGTCCGGCGTCCTGACAGGGTACTGGATGAAATGCTGCGGGTTGGCAGCGAAGGCATCGTGACCTTCCCCAACTTTGCCCATTGGCGATTGCGCTGGGGACTGACTTTGAGCGGTCGTATGCCCGAATCCGAGGCACTGCCGTATAAATGGTATAACACGCCCAACATAAGGTTGTGTACCTTCAAGGATTTTGAGGCACTGTGCCGTCAGAAAGGCATCAGAATCAAAAGCCGCCGGGTGGTTGACGGCCAGCACCAGAACAGCTGGCTGGCCCGTCTCTGGCCGAACTTGTTGGGCGAAATTGCCATTTACCGAATCACACGGGAGACCTAGCAATGATCGCAAACACCTTTTCCACATTCCGTACGCTGCTGGCAATCACGCTGATTGGCCTGTTCAGCCTGCAGGCACAGGCCGGCTCCAAGGATTTCGGAGACTACAAGGTACTCTGGAGTGTCCTGCCCAGCACCTTCCTGGCTCCGGAAGTCGCCCAGGCCAATAATCTTCAACGGAGCAAGGGCATAGGCATCGTCAATATCTCCATCATGGAGGAAAACGACGATGGCTCAATGTCCCCGGTGAGCGGCCAGGTGGAAGGCAAGGTAACCAACGATGTCCAGCAGGTGCGCTTCCTGGCGTTCCGCCGCATCCAGGAGGGCGACTCCGTGTACTTTATTGCCGAGTATCAGTATTCCTCCGGCGAACTGATGACTTTCAATATTACCGCACGCCCTACCGGACACCAGCAGGACCTGGCGGTACGGTTTGCTCACACACTGTTCAGCGATTAAGCCTCTATGACCAACCGACTTGTCATCGCCAGCAATAACAGGGGCAAAATCGCCGAGTTGACCGAGCTCCTGGCACCTCTTGGCATGACGCCGATTGCCCAGGGCGATCTGGGCGTCGTTGAAGCCGAGGAGCCGGCGGTTACCTTTGTAGAAAACGCGATTCTCAAGGCGCGCCACGCGGCCCGGGAAACCGGGCTGCCAGCACTCGCTGACGACAGTGGTCTGGCGGTGGACGCGCTTGAGGGCCTTCCGGGCGTGCGCTCTGCCCGCTTTGCCGGCGATGATGCAACCGATCAGGACAATGTGGACGCGCTGCTCGACGCCATGGCGGGCGTGCCGGACGGGCAACGGGGCGCCCAGTTTCACTGTGTGCTGGTATACCTGCGCCATGCCGAAGACCCGACCCCGATCATCTGCCATGGCCGCTGGCCGGGCTCGATCCTCAGATCCCCTCAGGGCGATGGCGGCTTCGGTTATGACCCGGTGTTCCTGGCACCAGAGCACGGCTGCAGTGCGGCGGAACTGTCCCGCGCCGAAAAGGGCAGCATCAGCCACCGCGGACGCGCCCTGAAGATTCTGCTGGATCAGCTGAAGGCCGGGGCCTGAAACAGTTGAGTAATACCAGCCCCGGGGACGATCAGCAGCCAACGGCGGTCAGGCCGCCGTTGAGCCTCTATATTCACGTACCCTGGTGCGTGCGGAAGTGCCCCTACTGTGACTTCAACTCCCACGCTTTCACCGGGACAATCCCGGAATCCGCCTATCTGCAGGCTCTGCTCGAAGATCTCGACCAGGACCTGGCCTTTGCCACCGATCGACCAATAGAGACCGTGTTCATCGGAGGCGGCACTCCGTCCCTGATGAGCGGCGACTTCTACGATCGCCTGTTCAGGGAACTGCGGGCACGCCTTGCCTTCGCCACAAATGCCGAAATTACCCTGGAAGCCAACCCCGGCACGCTCGAAGCCGGCCGGTTCGACGCGTTCCGGGCAGCGGGCATCAACCGTCTGTCCATCGGGGTCCAGAGTTTCAATCCCGACCATCTCAAAACGCTGGGGCGCATTCACGATGCCGATGCCGCCCACCGGGCCATACGCGCCGCTCGCCGTGCCGGGTTCGATAACTTCAATATCGATCTGATGCACGGTCTGCCGGGCCAGACGCCCGGGCAGGCACTTGAGGACATCCAGACTGCCCTGGACTACAAACCACCGCATCTCTCCTGGTACCAGCTGACCCTCGAGCCCAATACCGAGTTTTACAGCCGTCCGCCAGAACTGCCCGACGACGATCATCTCTGGGACATCTATCGCCGGGGTTCCGATTACCTGCACCAACACGGCTACGAGGATTACGAAGTCTCGGCCTGGAGCCTCCAGGGAAGGGCCTCCCGTCACAATCTGAACTACTGGACGTTCGGGGACTACCTGGCCCTCGGGGCTGGGGCCCACGGCAAGATCAGCCTGGTGGACGGGGGTATCAGGCGATACTGGAAGACCCGGCAGCCGGACGCTTACCTGAACCGGATCGGCAGCCGAACGGCCGGTTCTGATGCGATTGCCGTGGACGATCTGCCGCTGGAATTCCTGATGAACGCCCTCAGACTGAAAGAAGGAGTGGATGAAAGCCTTTTTTCTGAACGAACGGGTTTACCCCTGACAACAGTTGGAGTAAAACTTGAACAACTGCGGAATGAAAAGCTGCTGGTAAGCGATCGACTCCAGGCAACCGACCTGGGCCAGAGATACCTTAACAGCCTGTTGGAGCGTTTTCTGTAATGGACCCTGCACACGGAGTGGCAGCATTTCCCAAAAGCCTGAAAGCCAGCCTGGTCGTGGCTGCCGTGCTGCTGTTCGCTCTGCTTATGGTCAACCAGCCTCTGCAGACGGCATCAGCACCCCAGGGTATCGTGAGCTATCAGCTGGCCGGGACTGCCGATCAGGCCCACGCCATTTTTCGCAGCTGGGGAAGCGAAGGGGTTGCCTGGGCGAAGGTTTCGCTGTGGCTGGACTTCCTGTTCATTCCTGCCTACATGCTGGCCCTGATTCATCTTACCCGGCACTTTACCCGTGATCGCCCCGGCATTCGCGAGCGGGTGGGTGCCCGTTGGGTACGGGCCCTGTTCGCAACGGCCGGCCTGAGCGATGGCGCAGAGAACATCCTGTTACTGAATAATTTCAATCCGCCCACCGATGAAGTGAGCCTGTCTGCAACCCTGTGCGCACTCATCAAATTCACGGCGCTCACGCTCGGCATCGCCGGGCTGGTCATCATCCGGGCGTCACGGCGCCACCCGCTCGCGCATCACTGACCCCCGATCAACGCCTCTTAATTGGTGCGATAGAACAACAGGTCCCAGACACCGTGACCGAGGGTTTCGCCCCGCTTCTCAAACTTGGTAATTGGACGGTCGTCAGGGCGCGGTGAATAGCCACCGGTCTCCTGGGTGTTGGCAAAGCCCTCGGACTCGCTCATCACCTCGAGCATATGCTCGGCATAATTCTCCCAGTCGGTCGCCAGGTGCAGAATGCCGCCTACCCTCAACTTGTGACGAACCCGCTGGACAAACTCGTGCTGGATCAGCCGGCGCTTGTGATGCTTTTTCTTGTGCCAGGGATCGGGGAAGAACACCATCACGCGATCCAGGCACGCATCCGGAAGGCAGAGGTCAATCACATCGTTGGCATCAATACTGTAAATCCGGACGTTTTCCAGGCCACGGTCCTCGATCTCCTTGAGCAACGCGCCAACACCGGGCTGATGAACTTCAACCCCGATAAAATCCTGTTCGGGAGCGGCCTCAGCCATGTCGGCCAGGGACCGCCCCATACCAAAACCGATTTCCAGGTTCAGCATGTTGTCGCGGCCGAACACTTCCCTGGGATCAATCATTCCGTCCTCACGGGTCAGCCCGTACTTCGGCCAGCTCCGCTCGAACGCCTTTTTCTGGCCTTCCGTCATCCGGCCCTGGCGCAAAACAAAGCTGCGCACACCGCGACGGGTGGTGACCGGCGAATCGGCGGCCTCTTTGGGATCTTGCGGTTCTTTATGGTCTGTCATCTGCAATCCTTAACCGCAGGCAGCGGGTCATGGTTAACGGGATTTGCCAACAGTTTACCAGAGTGTTGTCGCTCAGGCGGAGACCACCGAGTTGCGGCCCTGCTGTCGGTCCAGCTGCCGGTAACCCAGAGCCTCAACCAGATGGCTCTGTCGTAGCTCCTCGCTGCCTTCAAGATCGGCAAGCGTTCGGGCAACTCGCAATATGCGGTGCAGTGCACGGGCCGAAAGCCCCAGCTTTTCCATGGCACCGGTGAGCAACTGCTCGCCCTGGCGATCCAGCCGGCACGCAGCCTGCAACGCACGCCCGGACAAGGCCGCATTCAGGCAACCCCGCTCTGATTGCCGGGCTCTGGCAATCAGGACACGCTCCCGGACGGTGGCGCTGGTTTCGCCATCCCCGCCCGACTGCATCAATACGTCGCCACCCTGCACAGGCACCTCCACATGCAGATCAAACCTGTCCAGAAGGGGGCCGGAAATTTTCGACCGGTAACGGGTAACCTGTTGCGGCGTACACTGACACTCGATGGTGGGATGACCACTGTAGCCACAGGGGCAGGGATTCATTGCAGCCACGACCTGAAATCGCGCCGGAAAATTCACCTGCCGTGCTGCCCGGCTGATCGAGATTTCGCCGGTTTCCATCGGCTCACGCAGGACCTCCAGCACCCGGCGTTCAAACTCTGGCAACTCGTCGAGAAACAGTACGCCCCGGTGAGCCAGTGAGATTTCTCCGGGCCTGGGGCTGCTGCCGCCGCCCACCAGGGCCACCGCTGAAGCGGTATGATGGGGCGCCCGGAAAGGCGGCTGGCGCCAGCCCCCGGCCCGAATCGGCAGCCCGGCCACCGAATGCACGCTGGCGACTTCCATGGCGGAGCCATCATCCAGCCCCGGAAGAATGCCGGGCAAACGACTGGCCAGCATACTCTTGCCGGTTCCCGGTGGGCCGAAGAACAGCAGATTGTGGCTGCCTGCCGCAGCCACTTCCAGTGCACGGCGGGGAACTCGCTGACCACGGACATCCGACAGGTCCGGCACTTCCCTGTTGCTGCCCGGCGCCTGTTCCAGCGAGGACCTGGGCACCGGCACCAGGCGGGCGCGGCCACTCAGGTGCTCGCACACGGCCAGCAGGTGGCCGGAAGCCAGAACGTCACCCTGGCTGGCCAGGGCCGCCTCCTCGGCATTGCCCTGGGGAACCAGCAGGTTTCGTTGCTCCTGCCGGGCGGCTAATACCGCCGGCAGCACGCCTTTAAGCGGCCTCAATGCACCATCAAGGGACAATTCGCCGAGAAATTCGCAGTCCGAAAGGCTCTCGGCCGGAATCTGGCCCGAGGCCGCCAGAATGCCCAGGGCAATAGGCAGATCAAAGCGACCACCCTCTTTGGGCAAGTCGGCAGGGGCAAGATTAATGGTGATTCTCCGGGCGGGGAACTCGAACCCGGCGTTCAGAAGGGCACTGCGAACACGCTCTTTGCTCTCCCTTACACCGGTTTCCGGCAGCCCCACAATCGAGAGCGCAGGCAAGCCGCCTGAGAGATGGACTTCAACGGTAACGGCGGGCGCCGACACGCCAATGGTGGCGCGGGAATGAACGATAGCAAGCATGACAACCTTCCATGGTAATGACCGGAACTGCTTGCCCGGCGTCCTGCCGGGCGTGTCCGTGGTTTACTGTTTTGGCAGGGAATTTTCCAGTTCGGCTACCCGCTTCTCGAGTGCGTCCACCTTTTCACGGGTCTTCAGCAGGACCGCCTGCTGGGCGTCGAACTCTTCCCTCGTTACCAACTCCAGGCGGGACAGGACGGACATCACGGTGGCCCGGGCCTGGGTTTCAAAATCTTCCCGTGCAGCGCGGGCCATGTCCGGTACAAACTGGCCAAACTGGCCCTGCAGCTGAGCAAAAATATCCTGTGGACCTTTCACACATCACCTCACACATTTCTGAAATATCCGGCTTCGACTAAAAGAGAGGGCCTGTTACCGGTTTGCAGGAGTGTATCACACCGCAGCCCCTGCCATACTGTAGGCGGTCGGCCCTATAATAGCGGTCGAACGGTCAGGCAGCCCGCTCCAATTTGGCTCACTGGCCGGCTACCCGCTTCATTTTGGTGCACAACTTTGCGCCATTCTGGTACGCGGATATCGTAGCCTGTTGTTTTAAATATATTTTTTTGCGTTGGCATACCCGATGCTAAAGCTCTCGTACGCAATCCGCACGATTGGTGTGCGAGGTGGCAGCATCCCGAGCTCAACAACCGGCCGACGGGCCCTCACTGTTGAGACGGCTTTACCAAGGAGAAAGCAATGAAACTTGTGACAGCGATCATCAAGCCTTTCAAATTGGACGATGTCCGTGAGGCATTATCCGAGATTGGCGTTCAAGGCGTAACCGTCACTGAAGTCAAAGGCTTCGGTCGGCAAAAAGGCCACACAGAACTCTATCGTGGCGCGGAATACGTGGTGGATTTCCTGCCCAAGGTGAAGGTGGAAGTTGCTATCGGCGACAACCTTCTGGACCAAGTTATCGAGTCCATCACCAAGGCGGCCAACACCGGCAAGATCGGTGACGGCAAGATCTTCGTGACTGAACTGGCTCAAGCCATCCGGATCCGGACTGGCGAAACCGGCGAAGAAGCGGTCTGAACCAGCTCTGATTTTTCGATCAGCCAACGCAAAAAAATTTATAACCTGAAAAGCCTCGTGCGGAGGGCTTCATATGGAAAGCAATCTTAATCACATTTTTGAACTCCAGTATGCGCTGGATACCTTTTACTTCCTGATTTGCGGTGCCCTGGTCATGTGGATGGCCGCTGGCTTTGCCATGCTGGAAGCCGGCCTGGTGCGTGCCAAGAACACCACTGAAATCCTGACCAAGAACGTGGCCCTGTTTGCGGTCGCCTGTACCATGTACCTGATTGTCGGCTACGACATCATGTACGACGGCGGTATCTTCCTGAGCGGTGTAACAACCGTTGCCGAGATGGACGACGCAGCGATCGCGGGCGTTATTGCAGCCTCCACTGAAGCCGGCTTCGGCGACATGGGCGAATACAGTGGCGCTTCTGACTTCTTCTTCCAGGTTGTTTTCGTTGCAACCGCCATGTCCATCGTTTCCGGTGCCGTGGCTGAGCGCATGAAGCTCTGGGCCTTCCTGGCTTTCGCCATCGTTATGTGTGGCTTCATCTACCCGATGCAGGGTTCCTGGACCTGGAACGGCGACGCGGTATTCGGCATGTACGAGCTGAGCTACAGCGACTACGCCGGTTCCGGTATCGTTCACATGGCAGGCGCAGCAGCGGCCCTGGCAGGCGTTCTTCTCCTCGGTGCCCGTAAAGGCAAGTACGGCGCCAAAGGCGAAATCCGTGCCTTCCCGGGCGCCAACCTGCCCCTGGCAACGCTTGGTACCTTCATCCTCTGGATGGGCTGGTTCGGCTTTAACGGCGGCTCCACCCTGAAGCTGGGTGGCATCGGTGTCGCCAACGAAGTTGCCAACGTGTTCCTGAACACCAACGCAGCTGCAGCCGGTGGCCTGATTGCCGCCCTGATCGTGGCACGCCTGATGTTCGGCAAAGCGGACCTGACCATGGCCCTGAACGGTGCCCTGGCTGGCCTGGTTGCCATCACTGCAGAGCCGGCGGATCCTTCTCCCCTGCTGGCCACCATCATCGGCGCCATTGGCGGCACCCTGGTTGTCTTCTCCATCGTAACCATGGACAAGCTGCGCATTGACGACCCGGTCGGTGCCATCTCTGTCCACGGCGTGGTGGGTATCTGGGGTATCTTCGCGGTTCTCCTGTCCGACGCAGACGCTACCTTCATGGGTCAGCTGGTCGGCATGCTCACCATCTTCATCTGGGTGTTCGTCACCAGCCTGATCGTCTGGGGCATCCTGAAAGCCGTCATGGGCATCAGGGTTTCCGAGGAAGACGAGTACGAAGGTGTGGATCTGTCCGAGTGCGGCATGGAAGCCTATCCGGAGTTTGTCAGCGGCAAGCAGTAATCGTTGACACGAGCAACGAAAAAGGGCGCCATCTGGCGCCCTTTTTTTGTCTGCTTTGTCTGCCCGCTTTCCCCTTAACCTTCTTCCGGACGGACCTCATCTTCCAGTGCATCCACCATGAACTGGGGCATCGCCAGGGCACCGTGATGAACCCCGGAATTATAGTATCGGGTCACGAACGGCCGGTTGTTGGCATCTTCCTCGCGGAAGTATTTGATCGGGTTTTCCTTGCTGGCCATGGTGCAGCTCCACCAGCCGGTGGGGTAGACCGGTTGCGGGAATGGCATGGTCTGCACATGCTCGAATCCGGCCTTACGCATGTCCTCGTGAATGCCCTTGATGATGCTGTCGGTGTGCAGCAGCGGTGATTCGCTCTGCTGGACAATAATGCCGCCTTCTCGAAGCGCCAACATGGCATCCCGGTAAAAATCCAGGGCAAACAGGCCTTCGGCCGGGCCGACAGGATCGGTGCTGTCGATAATAATGAGGTCGACACTGTTCGGCTCAATGTCCCGCATCCACTGGATACCATCTCCGAAGAAGAAATTGGCGCGCGGGTCACTGTTCGCTTCGCAAAGCTCCGGAAAATATTTTTCCGACATGCGGGTTACCCGCTCGTCGATTTCCACCTGCCAGGCTTCCTCAACGCCCGGATGCTTGAGCACCTCTTTCAGGGTGCCACAGTCACCGCCGCCGACAATCACCACCTTTTTGGGGTCCCGGTGGGTGAACAGGGCCGGATGGGTCATCATTTCGTGGTACAGGAAGTTATCGCGGGTGGTCAGCATCACGCAGCCGTCCAGAACCATCAGGTTGCCGAAGGTCTCGGTCTCGTAGATCTCCAGTTTCTGGAACGGTGTCTGCTCCTCGTGGAGCTTCTTTTTCACCTGAAGGGAGAACGCTGTCCCCTGATCCTGGAATACCTCGGTAAACCAGCCGTCATTGAGTGCTGTCATGTCTTGCCTCCCGATGTGGGCCATGGGCTGTGTTAAAAGGGCGTATTGTAGGGACGCCTTACCGTGAGCTAAAGCGATAATCGCGGCAACCGGCCAGATATTTTCCCTGCCCGGTTCTTTTAGCCCGTGGCGGGAATCCATACAATGTCGGCCAGAAGCCGGCTGCCGAACAATTCCCTGCCGGCCAGTGTTTCCTGACAGGATAGCAAGCATGAGCGAAGCCAGCGCCACCCCGGCCCACAAGGTTTACAACATTGCCCACTGGAGCGATGGCTACATAGGTGTCAACGACCAGGGACAGGTACTGATTCGTCCGGATCGGGGCCAGAGCCCGGCACGGATCAACCTGCCGGAGCTGACCCGAACACTGACCGACTCCGGGATTCAGTTGCCGGTGCTGGTGCGCTTCGTTGATATCCTCCACGACCGCGTCAACAAACTGTGCAATGCCTTCAACAAGGTCGCAGAAGAACATGCCTACCAGGGCCGTTACACAGCGGTCTACCCGATCAAGGTCAACCAGCAACGCCGCGTGGTCGAGGAACTGCTGGCCGCCGAGCCCGCTGCCTCTAAAGGGCAGATAGGCCTCGAAGCAGGCAGCAAGCCGGAATTGATGGCGGTGCTGGCGATGTCACAGCAACCGGGATCGGTGATCGTCTGCAACGGCTACAAAGACCGGGAGTACATCCGCCTGGCCCTGATCGGCCAGACCCTGGGTCACCGGGTGTTCATCGTGGTGGAGAAAAAATCCGAACTGCCACTTATCCTGGAGGAGGCAAAAAGCCTGGGCGTTTCGCCCCTGATCGGCGTGCGGGCGCGTCTGGCAACCATCGGCAAGGGCAACTGGCAGAACACAGGTGGTGAAAAGTCGAAATTCGGACTGTCTGCCAGCCAGGTCCTGGATGTCGTCGACACCCTGCGCGAGGCGGGTGCCCTGGACACCCTGCAACTTTTGCACTTCCATCTTGGCTCCCAGATTGCCAACATCCGTGACATCCAGACCGGTCTCCGGGAATGTGCCCGCTTCTACAGTGAACTGCGCCAGATGGGCGCTCCGGTGGGCACGGTGGATATCGGCGGCGGCCTGGGTGTGGACTACGAGGGCACCCGCTCCCGCAGCAGCTGCTCCATGAACTACAGCGTTTACGAATACGCCTATAACGTGGTGCATGTTCTGCAGGCGGAGTGTGATCGCCACGGCATTCCCCACCCGGACCTGATCAGCGAATCCGGCCGGGCCCTGACCGCCCACCATTCGGTGCTGGTAACCAACGTGATCGACCGCGAAGCACCGGAAAACCGGACGCCGGAACAACCAGACGATAACGCCTCCGCGCCACTGCACGACCTCTGGCGCGATCTCGACAGCCTGCAGGATACCAACACGCCGCGTTCATTGGCCGAGATCTACCACGACGTCCTGCATGCCATGGCCGACGTCCATGCGCAGTTTGCCCACGGCGTGCTCTCTCTGCAGGAACGGGCAGATGCGGAGACGCTGTACACCCGCTGTTGCCGCCTGCTTCGCAATCAGTTGGACAGCAGCAACCGGGCCCACCGGGAAATCATCGACGAGCTCAATGAGAAACTGGCCGAGAAGCTGTTTGTGAATTTCTCCCTGTTCCAGTCACTGCCGGATGTCTGGGGCATCGACCAGATCTTCCCGGTGATGCCGATCAACGGCCTGGACCGGCCGCTGAACCGCCGCGCCGTCATCCAGGACATCACCTGCGATTCGGACGGACGAATCGATCGTTACGTGGATGGCCAGGGCACCGAGACCACCCTGCCTCTACCTGAAGAAAAGACCGGCGAACCGCTGCTGATGGGTTTTTTCATGACCGGTGCCTATCAGGAAATTCTGGGGGACATGCACAACCTGTTCGGCGACACTCATTCCGTGGATGTCCGCTTGACGGCAGAAGGTGGCTACGAGATCAGCGACCCCATCACCGGCGATACCGTAGCCAAGGTGTTGCGCTATGTGAACTTTGAACCGGATGCCCTGGTGGAGGCCTACCGACGCAAGTTCGCCGCCTCCACCCTGGCGCCGGAGACCCAGTCAGCGCTGCTGGCGGAGCTGGCCGCCGGTCTTGATGGCTACACCTACCTGGAAGAATAGCCAGAGTCAGGGTTTCTGGTGCGTCCGACGCCAGGCGCTGGGCGAGAGGCCTTCCCATTTTCGGAAGGCCCGGCCAAAGTTGGAAGGGTCGCTGTAGCCGAGGGCGTCGGCAATCTCGTCGATGGTCAGCTCATTGCGCCGCAGCAGCTCCAACGCTCGGCGGTGGCGCAGGGAATCCTGCAACTGCTGGAAACGGACCCCTTCCGCTGCCAGCTGCCTGCGTAGTGTCCTCGTGGATATTTGCAGGTGCTCGGCCACGTCTTCCAGAGCCGGCAAGCGTTGACTCCGTCCCGTCTCAAGCAGGCGCATCACCCTGTCGGCTACCGATGTTGCTCCTTCGATAAATCGCATTTCCTCTTCGCACTGGGCCTCGGCAATCCGGCGTGTCACCGGATTCGACAGGGACATGGGCGAGTCCAGAAACACCCGCCTGAACCTTAACTGGTTCACACCGCTGCCAAACGAGATCTGACTGCCAAACAGCTGCCGATAGGCTGAGACATCTCCGGGCTCCGGAAAGTCTAAGAGGCAGCGGCCGCCGTCCAGGAGTCGTTGACCGAACAGTAAAAGGTTTACATCCATCAACGACGCCATCACCACGTCAACATTGAAACGGTATAGCTCCTCGATTCCGTGGGCCAGATCCAGCTGGATGACCGCCTCACGATCCTCCACGAAAAAAGACAGCCTCATGTAAACAAAACGGATCTGGAAATACTTGATCAACACGGTGAGCGCCTGCTCCAGGGTGTCGCAACTGATGGCAGCCTGGGCGAGGGAACCGTGGGTGGTAAACTTCAGTCGTTTGCCGAACTCCAGCCCCAGGGCAGGATCACCGCTTTGCGCCAGGCTTTCCCGACACAGGGCGCTGAACTGATCAACCGTGATGAAGTTGTCCGGGTGTCCAAGCATGGACGGACGGATTCCGGCGGCCGACAGCAACCGCCCACGCTGCAGGCCCCGATCCTCCGCCAACTGGCAGAGGATATCCGCATAGTGCGCCCGGATAACGGGCAAATTTCCGGAAATGCCGGGTGCATTCATGGGGATGGTTTTCTTCCGGTCTCGGTTTATTGCTCAGACTAGACCGCTCGGGCTGTTCCGGCAATTACCGGCGAGACGACCGGCAACCGTCTCTGGCGCCAGCTTTTTTGCATTTTTTTCGGACCGGCAGATCCAACGCGTAAACCACTCCGTAAATCTTGCGACTGACAAAACCGGGACGAGTGCATAGAATGATGACCAGAACAAGCTCAAATCATGCGACTGTCAAGGAGCGTCCGGTGACCACACTGGATCAGAAGCCAGCCAGTTCCGAGGGCCGAAAGGACCCGTGGAGCCAGATGCTGCAGAAAGTGGGCAAGCACCAGGATCGCGAGGCGTACCACGCGCTGTTCGAGCATTTTGGCCCGCAAATCAAGTACTACGCCATGGCGAACGGTCTGGCGAGTCATGCGGAAGAGCTCGTGCAGGAAGTATTCGTGTCGATCTGGAGACGCTCATGCCTCTACGACTGGCGCAAGGCGGCGGCATCAACCTGGATTTTCACCATCGCCCGGAACCAGCGAATCGATATGCTGAGAAAGATGCAGCGTACCAGTGCTGAAATGCCGGTCGAGACAGAAGACCTTTGGCAGATTCCGGGTGAGAACGAAAACGAGCCGGTCACTTCTTTGCACCGTCTCATGTCCGAACGGCGAATCAGGGAATCCCTGAGTCATCTGCCGGAAGAACAGATTACGGTCATTGCCAAAGTGTACATGGAAAACAAGTCGCACCAGATGGTTGCGGACGAGTTGGACATTCCTCTTGGCACCGTGAAAAGCCGGGTTCGCCTGGCATTGAATAAACTGAAAGTGATTTTGCAGGACCAGAACGTATGACACGGCACCATCCCGACAGCCTGAGCCTGATGGAGTACAGCGCAGGTAACCTGAGCGAGCCCCATGCCCTGTGCATCAAGCTCCACCTGGACAAGTGTTCCCACTGCCGCAGCCGTGTGGACACGCTTGATAGCCTTGGGGCTGTGATGATGGAGCAGCAGCCAAAGGTGACTGTCTCTGAAAGCATGTTCGACAGCATTCTTTCAAAGATCGACAGCGAGCCGGCAGCTGAGCCGGCAGCAGCGGCTGCCCCGAGGGTCAGCGCCCTGCAGAAGCTACTGGGCGAAGATCTCAACAGCTTGCCGTGGAAGCGCCAGCTGGGTGATGTGAGCGTCCTGGACATCACCGACCGGTTCCCCGGTCAGAAAGAACAGGTTGTACTCCAGAAACTCGCTGCCGGCGGCAAAGCGCCTGCCCACACGCATCGCGGCGAGGAAACGACCATCGTCCTTCAGGGTGCGTTTGCAGACCAGAAAGGGGTGTTTAACCAGTGGGATTTCGTGGTCCTGAACGATGAGGACGAACACAAGCCCGTAGCGGTTGGTTGCGAGGACTGTATAACACTCTCCGTGTTGAGTGCTCCGGTGAAGCTCACGGGCACCTTTACCCGGATGCTCAATCCCTTTATTCGGTAACCTTCCGCCGAATGACGGACACGAAAAAGGGGCGATGGAAATCGCCCCTTTTTTGTAGCCGACACCAGGGTTGCCCGAACTACCAGGGCAGCTCTGTACCATCCCAGCTCAGAAACTTTCCGTTATCGTCTTCCCCCAGTCCATCGAGCACCTCCAGAAGGTTGGTAGCCGTCTCCTCTGGAGTATGCACGTTAAGCTTGGCGAGAGATTGGCTGAACGGTTCGCTCAACGCCGATTCGGTCGTGCCAGGATGCAGGGATACGCAGGCTAGCGGCTTGCACCGGCGCGGCAACTCAATGGACAGGTTGCGAACGAGCATATTCAGCGCCGCTTTTGAACTACGATAGGCATACCAGCCGCCAAACCCGTTGTCGGTTATCGAGCCAACCTTGGCGGAAATAGCCACCACCCGTTTGAATGCCCGATGTCGCAGCCATGGCAATAGCGCCTGGGTCAGCAATCCGAAACCGGTTGCGTTGACAGCAAACGCACGCGCCATACTCTGCGGATCGAGGTCTTCAAGGCGCTTCTCCGGGAACATATCCGGCCCGTGAAGCAGCCCCGCGGCATAAATAAAGCTATCAATCCCATCCTCCCTGTTTAGCAGCGATTCCAGTGCCTCGGCAATCGCACCGGGCGCGGCACTGCTTTCGGCATCCCAGGGCAGCAAAGTGATGCGCTGATGGCTGCGCAAAGCGTCCGGCGCATTCTCCGGATCACGGCACAACCCGATCACCCTGGTTTGGGAATCACGCTCAAGCAACCGGCTTGCCAAAGCGCCACCGATTGCGCCGGAAACCCCGGCTATCAACACTTGTTTCATTTGATACCTCCTTGGTTCAGGAGGACATACGAAAATTCTATCGTCCAGACTGCCAAAACGGTGAACCAGCGCATTAAAACGGGCGTATGAAACCAGTGTTCAAATTATCTTCGGGTCGCTGCCGAATGCTGCAGCGCTCCCGTTAAAACGGCGCACCTAGGAGAGTATCCATGCAATACCAGGCTCCGGCGAATGACCTTCGCTTTCTGTTGTTTGATGTATTGGGCGCAGACCGGCTGCATGAGCTGGAAAAATACGCCGATGCCACCCCGGATCTGATTTCCGCGGTCATCGATGAGGCTGGCAAACTGGCTGCCGAGGTTATCCAGCCCACCAACCAGGCCGGCGACCGCGAGGGCTGCACCTACGATCCTGAAACCCACTCTGTGAAAACACCCGAGTGTTTCAAGGACGCCTACAAGAAGTTTGTCGAGGGCGGCTGGACCGCGCTGGACGCACCCCTTGAATACGGCGGCCAGGGCCTGCCACACACCCTGAAGTTTGTGGTGGATGAAATGGTCTGCTCCACCAACCTGTCTCTGGGCATGTACCCCGGCCTGACTCACGGCGCCATTAGCGCCCTGCATGCCCACGGCTCCGACGAACTGAAAAAGACCTACCTGGAAAAGCTGATTTCCGGTGAGTGGACCGGCACCATGTGCCTGACCGAGCCCCAGTGCGGCACCGACCTGGGCCTGATTCGCACCCGCGCAACACCGAACGACGACGGCAGCTACGCCCTCGAAGGCACCAAGATCTGGATCACCGGTGGAGAGCACGATCTGGTGGACAACATCGTGCATCTGGTTCTGGCCAAGCTGCCCGGCGCGCCGGATACCACCAAGGGCATTTCCCTGTTCGTGGTACCCAAGTTCCTGCCGGAATCCGGGGAGCGAAACCCGGCCTTCTGTGGCGGCCTTGAGCACAAAATGGGCATCAAGGGTTCTGCAACCTGCGTCATGAACTTCGAGGGCGCCAAAGGCTGGCTTGTCGGCGAGCCGAACGATGGTATGCGTGCCATGTTCACCATGATGAACGAGGCGCGCCTGATGGTTGGTATGCAGGGCCTGGGCCTGGCCGAAATGGCCTACCAGGAAAGCCTCGGCTTTGCCCGTGAGCGCCTGCAGAGCCGTTCACTGAGCGGCCCGAAGAACCCCGATGGTCCCGCAGACCCGATCATCGTGCATCCGGATGTACGCCGAATGCTGATGCGCCAGAAAGTTCTGAACGAGGGCATGCGTGCTCTGGCCCTGTTTGCTGGCCACCAACTGGATCTCTCTGTCGCCCATCCAGACGAGACCGTTCGGGAATCCGCGGACGATCTGGTTCAACTGCTTACCCCGGTGGTGAAGTCGTTCCTGACAGACGAAGGCTTCAACAACGCCAACACCGGGCTGCAGGTACTGGGTGGCTCGGGCTTCACCACCGACTGGCCGCTGGAGCAGCTGGTTCGTGACGGCCGGATCGCCAGGATCTACGAGGGCACCAACGGCATTCAGGCCATGGACCTCGTGGGCCGCAAGCTGAGTCTGAAAGGCGGCCAGCTGGTGCGCACCCTCTTTGGCACCCTGAGCAGATATCTGAAGGACAATCCGGAAGCGCCGCACCGTGAAGAGCTGAAAAACGCCATGAAGGCGCTTGAGACAGCCACCATGTGGCTGGCCAGCAACGCACCGAAAGATCCGGAGCAGGCGGGCGCCGCCGCGACACCGTATCTGCGCCTGATGGCGCTGACGGTCATCGGTTACCTCTGGTCCAGGATGGCAAACGTTGCCAACGAACAGCTTGCCGCCGGCGAAGGCAACAAGCCCCTGCTCGAGAGCAAGGTTGTCTCTGCCCGCTTCTACTTTGAAAGGCTGCTTCCGGAAGTCGACTGGCTGCTGGGTGACATTCAGAGTGGCAAGGACAGCCTGATGGCGTTCTCGGACGACCACTGGGCCGCGTGATCCGCTATCCGGCCAGTGCTCCCAAGGCCTGGCCGGAAATGACCGATCAATGACAGCTTGTGACCTTCAGGTGAATGCACTGGCCATTGATAATGATCACGTTGATTAGTGTCTCTGAACTAGTCCCGCCCAGCTCCCCGTCGGACTGGGCACTTTGAAAGCCACGCCCTGCGTGGCTTTTTTTATGGTCCTTTTTTGTCTGTGCGGTCACTGGGTTACAATTGCGATCTTTGATTCTGTCCGGTCTGCGACCGGACCTGCACGGGGACACCATGAACGCCGACGATTACGCTTTCCGCTTTGGTGGCATCGAACGACTCTACGGGCGCCGGGCCCTGGAAGCCTTTCGTCACGCCAATATTGCTGTGGTCGGTCTTGGCGGGGTCGGGTCCTGGGCCGCTGAAGCCCTGGCCCGAAGTGGCGTTGGTACCATCACCCTGATCGACATGGACGATGTCTGTGTGTCCAACACCAACCGCCAGCTCCACGCCCTGGAAGGCCAGTACGGCCGTACCAAAACCGACGCCATGGCAGACCGGTTGCGGGCGATCAACCCGGAAGCCGACATTCGGGTGCATTTCGGATTCCTGACCACGAAGAACGTCAGCGAGCTGATCACCGAAGACATGACCGGGGTGATCGACGCCATCGACAGCGTCAAAGCCAAGGCCGCCCTGATTGCCCACTGCCAGCGCCGGAAAATTCCTCTGGTCTGTGCCGGCGGCGCAGGCGGACAGATCGACCCCACTCAGATCCAGGTGGCAGACCTCAGCAAAACAACCCAGGACCCACTGCTGGCCAAGGTTCGAAACCTTCTGCGGCGGGAATATGGCTTTTCCCGGAATCCAAAGCGGCGCTTTGGCATTGAGGCCGTATACTCCCTCGAGCAGCTGACGTATCCTGCCGGAGACGGGGAAGTGTGCCTGCAGAAACCGGCCACCGACGGTCCGGTGCGCCTGGATTGCGCCTCCGGCTTTGGCGCCGCCAGCCCGGTGACCGCCAGCTTCGGTTTATTTGCGGCTTCCCGACTCCTGAACCGGATTGCCCGGCGCGCCAACCAATAGATCAACGGAACTGAAACCATTATGCCAGTCAGCACTGTCCTGCTTCTTGCCAGCATTGGCGTTTTATCATTGTTCTGCCAGTGGCTTGCCTGGCGCGTGCGTATGCCCGCCATCCTTTTCCTGTTGGCGGGTGGCATTGCCGCCGGGCCTGTTCTGGGTTTTCTGGCACCGGAAGTGGTGTTCGGCGATCTGCTGTTTCCGGTTATTTCCCTGGCCGTTGCCATCATCCTGTTTGAGGGCAGCCTGACCCTGCGCTACGAGGAGATACGGGGCCATGGCAAAATGGTCCGCAACCTCATTCCGGTCGGTTCTATCGTCACCTGCATCATCGGCACCCTGGCTGCCCGCTGGCTTCTGGATGTCTCCTGGGCAGTCGCCCTGCTGTTTGGCGCCATCTCGATTGTCACCGGCCCGACGGTTATCGCGCCGCTGCTGCGCTCCGTGCGACCCGATTCGAAACTGGCCAACATACTGCGCTGGGAAGGCATCATCATTGACCCCGTTGGCGCTCTGCTGGCGGTTCTGGTATTCGAGGGGATTGTCTCCTGGGGCCAGGGCAACGTGTTTGGCCACTCGTTGTATATCTTTGGAAAAACCCTGGCTGTGGGTTTTGTGATCGGTGCCGTGGCCGGGTATCTCAACGGCATCGTATTGCGCAAGCACTGGATTCCGCAGTACCTGCATAACGCTGGCACACTCACTTTCATGCTCGGCGTCTATGCCATTTCGAACGAACTGGCCCATGAGTCTGGCCTGCTGACCGTGACCATCATGGGCATCTGGATGGCCAACATGAAGCAGGTGCCTATAGAGAGCATTCTGGAGTTCAAGGAATCCCTGAGTGTTCTCCTGATTTCGGCCCTGTTCATTATTCTGGCGGCGCGGGTTGAGTTTGCGGCGATTGCCGAATTGGGTTGGGGCCTGGTGGCTGTGCTGGCCCTGCTGATGCTGGTAGCCCGCCCCCTGAGTATTTTCCTGTCGGCCATCGGCACCAACCTGAACTTGCGGGAAAAGCTATTTCTGAGCTGGATCGCCCCCCGGGGCATCGTCGCGGCCGCGGTGTCAGCGCTGTTCGCTTTCCAGCTGCAGAAGTTGGGTTATGAGAGTGCCGGCGCCCTGGTACCCCTGGTGTTTATGCTGATTATCGCCACCGTTACTCTGCAGAGCCTCACCGCACGGCCGGTTGCCCGCCTATTGAAGGTCGCGGAACCAGCGGAATACGGCTTCCTGATCCTGGGCGCCAATCCGGTGGCCCGTATGATTGGCATGGCCCTGAAAAAGTATGAGGTGCCCGTGACCCTGGCGGACACCAACTGGGAAAACGTCCGTCAGGCCCGCATGGAGAACCTGCAGGTGTACTTCGGCAACCCGGTTTCCGAGCATGCATCGACCCATCTGGACCTGACAGGCATCGGTAAGCTGCTGGTGATCTCCCCGTACAAGCACATGAACTCACTGGCCACGTACCACTTCCTGGACTGGTTCGGAAACAAGTGCGTGTTCAGCCTGGCCGAAGGTGATCAGGACCAGAAGGCCCGGCATCAGACGGCTGAAAAAATACAGATGACCCGGGGCCTGTTCGATGGCGTCAGCTACGCCAAGCTGGCCAGTCTGGTGAGCCAGGGCTACACCGTAAAGACCACCCAGTTGAGTGAGGAATTCGGTTACGAGGAGTTCCTGAACAAATACCAGAACCAGGCCCTGGTGCTGTTCACGTTCGACAGCAAGGAACACGTCGCCCCGGTTTGCAGCATGAAAGACCTGAAACCGGAAAACGACTGGATCCTGATCAGCCTGGTACCGCCCCAGGCCCGCAAGGAGCGCAAGGAGAAAGAGGGAGGAGAACCATCGGCCAGCCAGGATCAACCGGCCGATCAGGAACCCTCATCGACAATCTAGCACCAGCTTGCCGCGCACGTGCCCGCCTTCCAGCAGTTCGTGGGCCTGCGCGACATCGTCCAGCGCGAACGCCTTTTCGATGTGCACCTTGACGTCGCCGTCCTCAATCAGCTCGGCAATCTCATCCAGGTGAAACACGTCGGGACGCACAGTCATGCCATGGGCGCGTAAACCCATTTCCTCGGCAGCACTGATGATTTCGTCGGCGGTAACCGTCGGGATGGTCACGAGGACTCCATGTTCGCCGAGCGTGTGCAGGGAGCGTTTGCCGGTATCACCGCCAACAAGGTCCAGTACCACGTCCAGACCATAGCACTCTTCGGCGATATCCGTGTTGCGGTAGTCAATCACCTCGTGGACCCCGAGTTCCGCCAGGAAATCCCGGTTACCGGCCGAGGCCGTTGCAATGACATGGGCACCGCGCTCCAATGCAAACTGCACCGCAAAATGCCCCACGCCACCGGCGCCGGCGTGGATCAGGATTTTCTGCCCCGACTCAAGTTTCGCCATCTCGAACAGAGCCTGCCATGCGGTCAGTGCCGCCAGGGGCAAGGCACCTGCAGACACCAGGTCCAGTTCTTCCGGCACGATGGCCAGTTCATCGGCCGCGGCCAGGGCATACTGCGCATAACCGCCACCGCCGGCCGGGAATCCGACCATGCCCATGACCCGGTCACCGGGCGCCAGGGTGGTCACGTTGGCACCTACTCCGACAACCTCTCCGGCGACATCGTAACCGGGCGTCCACGGCAACGAATTCTCGATCTGCCGCGCCGCGAAACCAAGCCCCTTCCGGGTTTTCCAGTCGATCGGATTGAGCCCGGCACCGTGCACCCTGACGAGCACCTGATCGTCTCCGGGGACTGGCACATCGGCCGAGACCACTTGCAGGACGTCACGCTCACCAAAGCGATCGTAGATCACATGGCGCATCGTGGCTTCAGCGTTCTGATCGGCAGTATTTTCCATGAAGATCTCCGGACAACAGGTTAAACGGGATTGGCTTTGAACAAGATTAGCTGAAGTAAAGCACAAAAGACCTCGGGTGACCTACAGCCCTTTGCCTCCGGCTACCACAGCGGAACCGAGAATCTCGGCGAACTCTTTGGGCGCACGGGCAGGCCGCTGGCTTTTCAGATCAACACAGGCGTGAGTGGAAACGGCCCTGACCAGGGTTCTGCCATCCGAGGGACGAACGAGCTGGAACTGCCGTGCAGACCGGAACCGACCATCGTAATCGGTGAGCCAGGTCCCAAGAACCAGTTGATCGCCGGCGTTCGCCGAGGCCAGGTAATCGATTTCCGTTCGGGTAATGGCCATCGCCTTGCCGGTTTTCTCGTGCAATTCCCAGGTCATACCCAGGCTTTCTATGTGGGCCCAACTGACGTCTTCCAGCCACCGTACGTAAACAACGTTGTTGGCGTGCCCAAGCCGATCGGTATCCTCGGGCCGCACCGCTATTTCGATCGTGAAAGGCGCCGGCAGATCCCAGTCAATATCGTGTTGCAGCATCAGTTGCTGTCCCCCAGACCCGGAATGGCCTGCAACGGTAGCCGACCAATACGATCATTGTGAAGTGAACCAAAGTACAGGTTGCCATCGTGAGGATTCACTGAGGTGATTTCCTGCAAATGGGTCCCCCGAGTGTCGTGGAGACTGGTAATAACCTCACCGTCCCGGTCGAACGCGATCACAAGACCATATTCTTGTGGCGCAGGTTTCAGGCTGCTCGGGAGTTTAGCCACCAGATCCTTGAGCCAGGGCCGGGGGTGCATGGCGTCCATCCTCGAATCTCTGAGGGTAGGAAACGCCACCCAGTAGCGCCCCTGATCATCCACCGCGAGGTTATCGGGAAAACCGGGCAGATTGTCGGCAAAGACTTCCGCCTGGCCGGCTTTGGGCCCGTGAATCCAGTATCGGAGGATGCGGTATTTCCAGGTTTCGTTAACCAGCACATAGTCGCCCTCCGGAGATACCGCAACACCATTGGCAAAATGCAGGTTGGCCAGGAGAACCTCGGCCTTGCCGGTTTTTGGAGAGTAGCGGAGCAGGCGGCCATGGGGACGCATTTCCAGAAGATCCAGCATGTATTCCGGCTGATGGAACTTGGAGCTGGCGTCGGTGAAATAAATGCGCCCGTCATCGGCAATGTCGACGTCATCGGTGAAGCGGAACAGCGTTCCCTCCGCCTCGCGGGCCAGTACGGTGATCTCGCCCTCAGGACTGATAGACAGCAGCCCCCGCCAGGAATCTGCAACGATGAGATTGCCCTGGCTGTCAAACACCACGCCCAGGGGCCGACCATCGGTGGACAACCAGTTTTCAACCCGGCCATCCGGGAACACCCGCACGATGAAGCCATCCTGGGTGCCGGTATAAAGCACACCATCCTCGCTCACGGCTGTATCCTCGGGGCCGTATACCTGGCCCCTGGCGATCAGGTCCGCAAGCCTCAGGCGCTCATTTGGCGCAACCTCACCGGTCAGCGGAGGCGGCGATGGGGGGTTCCAGGCTTTGCTGTCGACGGGCGAGGGAGTCAGCAGGAAACTGCCAAGCAGCAGGAAGACAACCAGCAAACCCACCATCAGCCATTTCATACACTCTGCCCGCCTGTTGTTGTGTCCATTCCGTGTGTCAGCGATTGGCCCACCTTAGCAGACGGGCCGGTGAGCAGGAAAATGCCCTACGCAGGACACCATCATTCATCGGCGCTGAGGAAACGGCGGCACAGGGCAGCAAAGGAGTCGGCTTTCTCAGCGTGCAGCCAGTGGCCGGTCCCCTGGATAATACGCAGCTGTGCCTGCGGGAACAGTCGCTGGATATCATCCCGGTGTTTTTCCTGGATGTAGGCCGAATCCGCGCCCTTCAGAAACAGCACAGGACCATCAAACGGGCCATCACCCTCCGGCGCCCTGGCCAGATGTTCATAGCAGGCATCGATAACCGGCAGATTGAGCCGCCACCGGAACATTGGCCCGCCCTCCTGCTGGTCTTCGCGGGGAATCCGTTCCAGGTTTTTCAGCAGGAACTGGCGAACACCCGGCTCTTCGACAAAATCTGCCATCAGCCTGTCTGCGTCCTGACGGGAACGCACACCGGTCAGATCCATGCTGGTCAACCCGTCCAGAATAGCATCGTGCCGGGGTTTGTAGTTTACCGGGGCAATGTCGGCCACGATCAGTTTTTCCACGCGCTCCGGAGCCTGGAGGGCAACCTGCATCGCCACCTTGCCACCCATGGAATGACCCAGCAGGCTCACCTTGTCCAGCGCCTGGGCGTCCATGTAGGCGATGACGTCGGCGGCCATGGCCGGATAGTCCATGGTATCCGTGTGGGGCGAACTCCCGTGGTTGCGCTCGTCCAGTGCGTGAATCTGCCACTGGTCTTCCAGACGGCGGGCGATACCCCCCAGGTTGTCCAGGGAGCCGAACAGCCCGTGCAGCAGTATCAGGGGCGGGCCTTCGCCGGTAATGCGGTGGTTCAGCGCAACAGTCATGGGCAGTCAGTCTCCGGATTGGTCTGCGTTCTCAGACCGGATACATTACCACTGCCAGTCTTGCGAGCAAGTGCCGGTATTAGCGGTCATTTTCCGTGGACGAAAAAAAGCCGGGCAAAGCCCGGCTTGAAGGTCATAGACGTGACGTCTGAAGGATCAGCAATAGAAGATGCTGTTCAGATACTCGGCAAGCTCAATCACGTTTTTACGCTCAAGCTCGGTATGAGGTACGAAAATTTCCTGTTCCATAAAACACCTCCTGATTGCTTTTCCATTGCTTCAACCTGATACGTTGATGCTATCGTTAAAGCCACGGGTAACCCTTGACAGGCCGTTGCACCCACTTGACATTTTGTATCAGTCATCATGACAGGTCGTTAACTATCAACGTGACATCTGCCCAATCAGACTCCACCAGCGCACCCCTGGTCGCTGCCTCCAGCACGCTGGCGCTGGTTCACTATCTGGAACGCCAGGGTGTTCTCAATGCGCCAAGGGTGGAACAGCTGACCGGGCTGGCCATGTCGGAGCTCACCGACCCGGACCGGCGCGTGCCCGCCGATGCCCATTACCGGCTGTGGGAACACGCCGAGCTGGTAACGGGCGATCCGGCTGTCGGGCTGCACGCCGGAAAAGTGGTGGATCCCGAGCGGATGGGACTGGTCGGGCATGTGTTTTTCAACTGTGACACCCTGGGTGAAGCCGTTACCCAGTACGTGCGCCTGCATCGGCTGATCAACGAGTCGGTATTCCTAAGCTTCGAACAGACCGCCGACCAGGCCATTCTCTGCTGGCAACCGGACATGGCCGAACATTACTGCCGGCAGGATATGGACCGGACCCTGGCTGCGGCCATCACCCGCACCCGCCACTTCATTCATCCGGGCATCCGGGCGGAATGGGTAGAGATCGCCCATCCGGCGCCGGTGTACGCCGACGAGTACGAAAAGCTTCTCGGTGGCCCGGTGCGGTTTGATTGCGGTATTACCCGGCTGGCGTTCAACAGCCGGCATCTGGGGCACCCGATACCACGCCGCAATCCCTACGTGTATTCGGCAGTACTGAAGCAGGTCAATACGCTGCTGGCGAGGCTTCAGAGCCGCCGCTCGTTCGGCCGCAGGATTCGCCGACTGATCTCGAAGCAGATGGCGACCGAAAGAATCGATGCCGACAGCCTTGCCCGGCAATGCCATATGAGCCGCCAGACGCTCTACCGCAAGCTCAAGAAGGAAGGCCTGAGCTTCCATGGCCTGGTTGAGCAGGTTCGCCAGGACAAGGCGCTCAGGTATGTTGCGGCCGACCAGTACGCTCTGGGTGAAATTGCTTTTCTGCTGGGTTTTTCAGAGCTCAGCGCCTTCAGCCGGGCGTTCAAGCGCTGGACCGGCACCTCACCGGCAGAGTACCGGGCAAGGCATCTGGCCACATCGGGGCCCTACGGCCACCAGGCAGATGAGGGAGCGCAATGATGGACGAGCTGTCTCTCGTTGCACTGGTGGTCGGGGCCGTTTACCTGGGCGCATTTGCCTGTATTTACCGTATTCTTCTGACCTATCGGACATCACAGGGTGCCATTGCCTGGGTCATTGCCCTGATCGGCCTGCCCTACCTGGCTGTGCCCATGTTCGTGCTGTTCGGGCGGCATCGGTTTGGCGGCTACGTGAAAGCCCGACGGCTTGGCGACGAATCCCTGACCAATCTGCTGAACCGGTTCGAGCAGCAAACAACCTCCATACCCATCCCCGCCAGCGAACGGTTCACCGACGAACTTCAGGTGCTCTGCCGACTGGGCCGGCAGCCGTTCACCGATGGCAACCGATGTACCCTGCTCAGGGACGGTGAGGCCACGTTCGAGGCCCTGTTCGAAGCCATGGAAGACGCCGAGCACTATATCCTGCTGGAATTCTACATCGTGCGGTCAGACCGGGTTGGCCGCCGGATCAAGTCAATTCTCGAGCGCAAACTGGCCCAGGGTGTGGAAGTCTGGTTTCTGTATGACGACATTGGCAGCGTCTGGCTGCCGCGCAAGTACCTGAACCAGCTCGCCGCCGCCGGCGCCCGCGTGGCCTCGTTCGGTAACGGCAACATCCGCCGGAGGCGGTTCCAGATCAATTTCCGGAACCACCGGAAACTGCTGGTCTGCGACGGCAAGATCGGCTTTGTGGGTGGCATCAACCTGGGAGACGAATACCTGGGCACTGCCATGGACCAGGAACCCTGGCGCGATACCCACTGCCGGATTGAGGGTCCGGCCGTCACCGGCCTGCAGCTGGCATGGCTGGAAGACTGGAACTGGGCCAGCAACGATTTTCCCAGCCTCGACTGGGCGCCGGTCGACAACCAGCCCGGCGACGACGAGGTGCTGATGCTGCCAACAGGACCTGCGGACAGCGGGGAAACCTGCACACTGTTTTTCCTCAATTGCATCAATAATGCCCGCACCCGGCTCTGGATCGCCTCGCCCTATTTTGTTCCGGATTTCCAGATCATGAACGCCCTTCAACTGGCGGCGCTCCGGGGCGTGGACGTACGAATCCTGATTCCGGAGAAATCGGACAGCCGCCTGATTGGCCTGGCGGCTTACTCTTACCTCGTCCAGGCCTGCAAGACCGGCATCGGCATCTATCGCTACCAGCCTGGCTTCATGCATCAGAAAGTGATCCTGGTGGATGATCGATACGCGGCGGTGGGAACCGCCAACATGGACAACCGCTCGATGCGACTGAATTTCGAGATCACCGCCATAACCACCGCAAGGCATTTCATCCGGAGTGTGGAATCCATGCTGGAACACGATCTGGACAATTCCCGCCTGATGATCGAGAGCGACTACAAGGATCGGTCGATCCTGTTCCGCCTGTGTTGCCGGGCCGTCCGCCTGCTGGCGCCACTGCTATAGGCCATCCGTCCACTGGCTCCGGAATAGCCGATGTGCGACTATGCCAGGACGATTCAGCCAGTATGCAGTAGCGACAGATCACCATGAATGCCTTCAAGCCCAGAGAAACACTGACCGAACAGGTCGCACGCCACATCGAAAACCTGATTGCCTTTGGCCAGCTGCGCTCCGGTGAACGGATCTACGAGGGCGCCATGGCGAAACAGATGGACGTCAGTCATGGATCCATACGGGAAGGCTTGCTGCTGCTGGAGAAGCGGCATCTGGTCCGCAACGTACCCCGCAAAGGCGCGTTCGTGACCCCGCTGGATGAATACTTCGTGCGCAGCCTGTACGAGACCCTGGAGCTCTACCTCACCCACACCGGTCGCAAGCTGGTGCGTCACTGGCAGCCCGAGGATATGGCCCGGCTGGAGAGTCTGTATGAGCAGATGCAGGCCTGCTACAGGAAGAACGATCTGATGGCGTTTCTGGAGCTGGGCATTGAGTACACCAAGGCATCGCTGGCCTATGCCGACAACTACTTCATTGTCTCTGCCATTGATGACCTCTGGCCTTCGGCAAAGCGCTGTGCCTTCGTCGCCTTCCAGGAAGGAGGCAATCGTGTCATTGAGGACAACCTGTCCCACATGGAACAGTCAATCAGTGCCATCAAGGATCGGGATGAGGACCGCCTGGCAGACATCCTGCACCGCTATGCCCTGCAACAATGCCAGCAGGTTCTCACTGCCATTGAAAAGACCGGCAGCAGAACGGCCTGACGGCACTCAGTAAAAGAGCTGGGTGAACGAGAAACCAATGTTCAGGTAGGCCGTCCAGTTGTCTTCGTTGTTGTAGGCTGCGGCCACCTGAACCGGGCCGAGGAAGGTATCCACGCCGGCGAATACGCTGGACGATTTCACCGAACTGTCCCAGCTCGCCTCATCCAGAGAGGGCCAGGCATTACCCGCCTCGAACCCGGCGCCAACGAACCAGGGCAGCAGCGGGCCGCCAAAGGTCTGGCTGGCATAGGCTGAAACCATTAACGCGTTGTCTCCGGTAATCTCACCCGGCGCGTATGCCGATAGCCGGCGGAATCCACCCAGGCGGACGGCATTTTCAATTCCGGGAGTGCCCCGGGTTACCGCATGGCCGAAGACCAGTCCGGTCAGGGTCAGGCCTTTCCAACTTCCGGTTCCCAGCGCCAGGCCGGTTACCGAATCGAACTCCCGGTCGGATCCCAGGCCCTCCCGTTCAAAACGTCCACGGAGGCCGGCAAAGCCACCGTCGCGAGGATAGAAAGTATCGTCCAGAGAGTCGTGTACCAGTTGCACGGCCAGCCCACCCTGGTGCACCGACCCCTCCGGCGCTACCGGTTGCCCGATCTGCTCGTCAACCGTGGCATAGCCCCGCGCATAGATCAGGCGAACTTCGGCATTGCCGCCGATTTCCATGCCCAGTGCCAGATCCGCTTTCCGGAAGGTCACATCCACCTCCGTAACGCGGGTTCCGACGGCATCAAACAGGCTGAAGGTATCCCGGGAGTACTCGCCACCGAGCACCAGAAACCGCTCATAGCCGTAATCCAGCGGCTGATACCACTGGCTGCGAACCCAGGGCTCGGTGCCCAGCTGAACACCGGTCTGCCACTCCCCGCCCAGGGCATTGAGCTCGGTCATTCGAAGGGAAGAGGCAAGATTGAACCGGGTTTCCCCGTCAAAGTTATCCTCATAACTCAAACCGAAAGACAGGTAGTTCGGCCCCCAGCTCTTCTCCTGGACGCGGATGGTCAGAACGGTTCCCTCGGGCAAAGACGAGGTCGAATAAGACACAATCTCGTAATAGCCAAGCCCGTAGATCCGTTTGAGGTCGGCTTCCAGGCGGGCGGTGTCCAGTGGCTCTCCGATTCTCTGCCGGATTCGTTCCTTGAGGAAGTCCCGGGCCAACCGACGACTGTCTTCGATCTCGATGCGTGACACGATACGCGCACCCGCGTCCTGCGCTGACACGCTGTCCCGCCAATCGGCCCAGGCCTTGCGGGATAATGCCAACGGACGCAGTTCGACGCCGTGTTCCCGGGCCGAGCTGGCGCCCAGCTCAAACAGAACCGGCGCATCGTAAAAGTCAGCGGAGGTGTAGCCTTCGAGGTCGGGGCGGATCAGAACATCGTCTTCGGCGAGCAGATCCAGCTGCTGGTCGGTGTTCCGACGGGTCATGATGGTTGTGAGTTGACCGACAACGGAAAACGCGCCCCGCAGCTCGTCGGTTTCCATCAGACTGTCGGTAATATCCACTGCGATGATGATGTCGGCGCCCAAATCCCTGGCAACGCTGATGGGCAGGTTGTTGGCGACGCCCCCATCCACCAGCAACTGGCCATCACGTTCCACCGGCGCGTATACCCCGGGAATACTCATGCTGGCACGGATGGCCTCGGAGAGGTTACCGTCACCGATGACCACCTGCTCACCGGTCTCGAGATCGGTGGCAACCGCCCGGAAGGGAATGGGGAGCCGGTCGAAGTCTTCAACCAGGGCGGCGTTGTGGGTCAGCTCGTTGAGGATAAAACCTAGATTCTGCCCGGCAATCAGCCCGCCGCCGACACGCAGGCCATCGGCGCGAACACCGATGCCCGGGACCACCGGAAACCGCCAGTCATCCTGCTTGCGCCGAACCGGCTTGTAGACCCGGCCGGGATCGTCGCGAAAGCTGGAAAGCCAGTCCATCTCGATAAAGCGCTGCTCGATGTCACTGACCGGCATACCACTGGCATACAGGGCACCGACTGCGGAACCCGCGCTGGTGCCCACCACCAGATCAACAGGAACCCGCATTTCCTCCAGAACCCGCAGCATGCCAACATGGGCCATACCCTTGGCGCCGCCGCCACTCAGAACCAGCCCTACCTTGGGACGCTCCTCAGCCGAAGCCAGTGGTGCCAAGAGAATCATGATGACGGCGATCAGTCGAGGGGCATTCCGGCCCCAGGGGTTGCACTGGCTCACAATTGGGTTATTTCCGCTCGGAGGAGTCGTCCGCCAGTGACAGGTGGGATACGTCAGGTATCATCGGCGGCGGCAGGTCACGCTCGACACCCAGATCACTGCCAGCCGGAGCAAGGCTCCACTCGTCCAGATGCTGAAACATCGGTGGCTCCACTTCGGTCTTCTCTGTCAGGTTGACCCCGACCGGATCCAGACTCAGACCGGAGCCGGAAAGTATCGTATCCACCTTCTCGCCCGCCACCGGCAAACGATCGCCAGGCTCGGTTTCAGGAACCCCACGGCGCTGCCCTTCCGCCGGCGGGGCAGAGGGCGCCGGCTGCGGACGGGGCTGACTTGCGGGGGCCGACGGGGCTGGCTGTGGTGCCGCACTGGCAGCAGGCCGGGCGTCAGCCATCGGCTGGACATAAGCTACCATGCCGTGCTTTTTCAACACTGCCCGGTATTTTTCAGCCTGAACCTCTTCCAGCTTGTTGCGAATAACCACCGGCTGACCACTGAACATGCGATCAACCTGATCAAGAGACGCCTTGAACAGGGTTCTGGCATTGTTGCGCGCCGTTTCCAGATCCGTTCCGGGAACGCATTCCCCTTTAAAGACAAGCTGAAACATGCGTTTTCCTCTCTAAGTCCGTCTTACCCACATCATAGTTGATCGTGCACCGGACCGGGAGCCCGAAAGCCCGGTCGTCACTGTATCGAGACTGCAAACAATTGAAAAATTAATGTCACATATCACGCAAAATGCGACAGACTCTGCAATAATCAACGGTAACCAAACTTTACACTTGGTTACAGATTAACCGGAATGTCACCAGGGAGTGGCCTCCAATGACGATCACACGCTCACTTCGCCTCGCTGCCACAGCCCTTTTGCTGTCGGCACCGCTTGTTCATGCCGAAAATCTTGATGTACTCATGAGCCAGGTGTTTCCGGAAGCCCAGGCGACCTATATCGGGTACGAGAGCGTTGAACGACAGGATATCCCCGCCAGCGCGGCGGTCGAGCGCAAATACCTGATTGTGGATTTCCGCCTGGCTTCTAACGACATGGCATCTGAACAGCTTCAGGCCAGCGTGCACAAAGTCTGCATGACTCTGCTGAAAGACCGCGACCTGATCCGCCAACTCTCGGATTCCGGTTACGACATGGTCTCGGTCGCTTTCGACCGTCGCTCGCAGTTCGATTGTCTGTAACCCACCCGGCTCTTACTCTTCGCGGCCGAGCAACTTCGGGAAAGCCTCAAGAGCACTGTTGACCGCGTCCAGGTTGAATGCCTCGACATCCGCAAGCAGCTTCTCCCCGTAACGGGTAACGGAACGTGACCGGAATCGCTGGCCCCAGGCCAGCACCCGGCGTGCAAAGTCTTTCATCTGCTCCGGATCGCCACTCTCTCTCACAGCTTCCCACTCGTCACCGAAATCCGCCGCGAGCTGTTCCCTGAGCCAGCCCCGCTCCTGCATGCTGAGAGTCTGGGCCAGCAGCCGGTCGGATTCCTTGGGAACGCCCTCGTCTTCCGCCTGTTCCACCGTCGCCTCAACCCGGGGCAAGGTCACCGTAAAGACCGAACCGGAACCTTGCTCACTCTCAACTTCCAGCTCACCGCCCATCATACGGGCCAGCTTCCGGCTGATGGCCAACCCGAGACCGGTTCCACCATAGCGCCGCGTATTCTGCCCCTCCTGCTGCTCAAAGGCATCGAAAATACGCTCCACCTGATCCGGCGGGATACCGATACCGCTATCGCTGACCGTGACGATCAACTTGTAATACTGGCGTTCCGGCGCTTCCGGGTTCTGTTCCGCTTCTGCCGACCGCTTCTTGAGCGGCTTCGCGGTTGCCCGAACTGTGACACCACCGTCGTGGGTGAACTTGATGGCGTTGCCGACCAGGTTGAACAGAACCTGCCGAAGACGGGTTTCATCCAGCATCATGGCGCCGGGCATTCGCGAGTCGACACTCACTTCCAGGGTTATGCCCTGCTCCCGGGCCCGCAGATCGAAAATGTGGCGAACATCATCCAGGAGACGACGGACCGATACGGCGGAATAGTCCAACCGCATTTTCCCCGCCTCGATTCGGGACAGGTCCAGAATGTCGTTGATCAGCATCAGCAGACTTCGACTTCCCGCCCGGATGGCGTCCAGGTAATTGCGCTGCTGCGGGTCGGTAACACTGTTGCTGAGCAGATCGCTATAGCCGATCACCGCGTTCATCGGCGTTCGTATTTCGTGGGACATATTGGCCAGGAACTCACTCTTGGCCAGGCTGGCGGCCTCCGCCTCCCGGGCCAACCTCTCGGCTTCGAGCTTGGCAGCCCGCAACTCGTCTTCGCTCCGGCGCAGGGCATTCTCCGAACGGATACGCTCATCCACCTCCCGCGACAACTTGCGGTTCCAGTACAGGAAGATCAGCACGACCAGGATGGCGATCAGCACCACCCGCCGCACCACGGTGTAATCGGTCTCCTGCTCGATATCCAGATGAATCCACCTGTTGTAGATGGATTCTGTCTCGCTGGCTTCGAGGCTGCCCAGCGCCTTGTTCAGCACCCGGTGCAGCTCAGGGTTGTCCTTGCGTACGGCCAGTCGCAGGTCGTACTGGTAGGGAGTGATGCTGGTAATCCTTAGGTTCGACAGTCCCAGCCGGGCGACTGTGTAACTGACCGCCGGAATATGGGTAACCATGACATCCAGGTCGCCGTTGGATAGCGCCAGAAGCCCCTCCTCCACCGTATCCATCGGGTAAAGATCCAGGTTCGGATGATTGATCAACAGGTAATCGTGGGCCGCATGCCGGTTCACCACACCCACCCGTTCCGTGCGGAGTTCCCGGAGATCGCCGATAAAGCGACCGTCGTCCCGGATGGCAAGGGCGATGGGCACGGTCAGATAGGCCCGGGTAAACAGAAAGGCCTCTTCGGTGCGCGGCGTCCGGGACAACCCGGGAAGAATATCCACCTCGCCCGAACGCAGCTTCTCTTCAGCATCCATGCGGCTTCCAGCGACAGAGCGCGTAAACCGCACGTTCAGCTCGGTTTCCAGCCGGGTCAGCAAATCCGGAACCAGGCCGGTGGGCCGGCCGTCCTGGGTGTATTCAAACGGCGGCCAGTCCGCGCGAAACGCGACTTTCAGATCCGGATGCTGTTTGAGCCACTCCATATCCGACCCGGACAATTCCAGGCCACTTCGTTCGAGGGACGGCTGATCGGCCTGCAGCCATGACTGGCGTATGGTGCGGTGCTCGTTATGGCCGATTGCGGCAATGGCCTTGTTCAGCACCTGGTAAAGCAGGTCCCGATCGGTATCCACCCGCAACACCACATCTACCGGGCTGTTATCGAGCAGTACCGACAGACCGATACCATTCACCATCGCCGACTGAAGGTAATCGGACACCACGGGCACCGGCGCCAGAAACGCATCGGCCTGCCCCGAAAGAATCTGGCCGACGGCTTCGCTGACGTTGCTGACCGGCACCGGCGTAAACTCCTCGACGGGGTCCAGCATGGGATACTGGTTGGGGTCACCGGCAATAACTGCAATCCGGCTGCCCTCAAGATCGGCAAGGGTCCGGATGGCCGCATCGCCGGCGCTGACGAACACGCCATAGGTAAGAGACATCAGGGGATCGGTGAAACGCTTGCCGGGCACCACCGGCATCCCCGGCATTCTGGTGGTCAGAACCGCGTCGGTTGCCAGCTCACTCCTGACCGGGCCGCTATCCTGCCCGATCTCCAGGACGATGGGTTCCATGGCGACGCCCAGTAGTTTGTCGGAGAGCCGGGCAAGGTAGTCAATGTAGGTGCCCGCAAGCACGCCATTGCCGGTATCGAAAACCAGCGGCACCTGATCGCTGCGAAGACCGATACGAAACCGGTCCTGCCCTTCCAGCCAGGTCAGTTCCTCTTTGCCTAGCACGGGGGCCGGCGATGCTTGCGGCGGTTCCGCCCGCAGGGGGGATTGAAACAGCGCCAACAGGCAGCATAGTAGAAAGGCAAGGGTAACCTTCACTGGATATCCTTAAGGGTTCCGCTACATTTCAGGGAACAATACCTGCAAACGCCATTGATTTCATTCAGGCAAACGGCCAACGGGAGACGAATGTCCATGGACACCAGCAAACACACCCTCAGTACTCTGTTCGAGCAACTAGGCCTGGCGTCCGACGCCAAAAGCATTGAGGATTTTGTCGCCAGGTACTCGCCCCTGCCGAGCGAAGTTGCCATCCAGGATGCTCCCATCTGGTCCGAAAGCCAGTCTCACTTCCTGGAAGAAGGCCTGGAGGAAGACAGCGACTGGGCGGAGGTGATCGACGAGCTGGACGCAATGATGCGTCACTGAACGTCGGCACTATCGCTGATCATCACCTGGTCCCGGCCGGCGTCCTTGGCCTGATAGAGGGCCCGGTCGGCCCGGTCAAACACCGACTCCTCGGTGTCGCCGGCAATGAATCCCGCGAGGCCGGCTGAGAAGGTCACAGTCACCGGCTCGCCGCGGAAGTGGAACGGCAGCTTGCCGACATGTTCCCGCAACTTGTCCACCACTGCTCGCGCGTCTGAAGGTTCGGTTTCCGGGAACAACACCACGAATTCCTCGCCGCCAAAACGAGCCACAAAATCCGTGGTGCGCAAGCGATCCCTGAATTCCCTCGCAACCAGCTGCAGCACCCTGTCGCCGGCCTTGTGACCATAGGAGTCGTTGATCCGTTTGAAAAGATCGATATCCAGCACACCGATGGTCAACGGATGGCTGTAGCGTTGCCAGCGGTTGTACTCGAATGACAGTCGCTCCTGCCAGGCTTCACGATTGGGCAACTCGGTAAGCAGGTCAGTCATGGCCCGGAGCCGCTCCTTACGGACCTGTTCCTGCATCTGCTCGGAGTGGGCCTCCATGGCCGCCACTTTCTCCTGCATGGCCTCAAGCTGCTCGGAGAGCGCACGCTCGCGCTCGGATTCCTGGGTACGGAAACGGCCTACCGCCTGACCAATGGACTCAAGATGACGACTGACCGACTGTTTTAGGTCCTGAAGGTCATCGCTCTCCTGCAAACGTTGCCCAACCCGCTCAATTTCCTCGCGGATCTCCCGATCAAGGTGCTCTGAGGCATCCAATCGGCCGGACTGGGCCGAAGACTGGGCCGAGAAGTGTTCCCTCAACAGCTCCAGACGTTCATCGAGACGCTTGAGAAAGGCTTCGAACTCGCGCTTGCTCCGGGTAACCGCAGCGATGACCAGCTCAGCCACATGGTTCAGGCCTTCGCGCAATTCATCCCAGTCGTTACTGGCCAGGAGAGATTGCTGCAACGCCCGGGCCCGGGCCTCGGCGGCAGGCTCAAGGGAGACCTGGGTAAGCATCTGACCCAACAGCTGGCCCACACGGCGGGCAATGCGCAACCGCTGAACGTTGTCCTCGACATCCTGGTCATTGCCCGGGAGGGACTCCGGCTGCTCGCTGCTTTCCGGTAAAGGTTCCGCGCTGACCTGTTGCTGCTGTTGCTGGGGCTCTTGCTCTGGTTCTCGCGCCAGACGGGAGAAAAAGGAAGGCTTCCTGTCGTTGGCCGACTGGCGCTCATCGAGCAGGGCGACCTGGCGATCAATCTGATCCTGCAAGTCCTTCCAGGCGTCCACATCTACCCGGTTTTTCCGCAGGTCCTTCCGGATGCGAGCCAGTAACCGATCCAGCTCCGGGGTCTGGCCTTCGGAGGCGAGACTGGTGCGCACCAGCATGCGTTCAAGGGTATTCCGCTCCGCCTTCCACTGCTTTTCCCGATTGTCTGCAGACTCGAGTTCCTGAAGGTATTTTTCCTTCCAGGACTGATCCGATGCCATGGAGCGCTCCCGCCTATCCTTGCTGTACTGTTGATGTGTGAAAAACCCCTGGATGACCCTTGCTGGCCTCAGGAACTCTCGTCACTGGTCTTACCATGATACCGATCGCGTCGTGCTCTGGGGTGACTCTGGTCATAAACCCGCGCCAAATGTTGAAAATCAAGATGAGTATAGACCTGGGTCGT
Source organism: Marinobacter sp. L-80 (assembly GCF_056859395.1). NCBI lineage: Bacteria > Pseudomonadati > Pseudomonadota > Gammaproteobacteria > Pseudomonadales > Marinobacteraceae > Marinobacter > Marinobacter sp. L-80. The sequence goes on along the minus strand of NZ_JBSXOI010000049.1, from coordinate 102,147 downwards.
GGCAATGTCGGCATGGCCCAGAAGTTCCTGTACGGCACGAAGGTCACCACTGGATTCAAGCATGTGGCTGGCAAACGAGTGTCGCAGCAGGTGCGGATGGAGCTTCTGGTCGGCACCACGGCTGATTCCCCAACGGCTAAGGCGGGCCTGGATACTTCGGTGGCTGAGTCTTTCGCCCCGCTGGCTGACGAACAGAGCAGCCTCACCGTCATTGGCCAGCGCCGCTCTGTACGGTAGCCAGGCCTGTATGGCTGAAATGGCTTTTCGTCCGACGGGCAGCAGCCGTTCCTTGTCACCCTTACCCATCACGCGAACCTCACCACTGCGCAGATCGACGGTATCCAGATCCAGGCTTGCCAGCTCCGCCAGCCGCAACCCGGAAGAATACATCAGCTCGAACATACATAGATCCCGCACTTCCAGGGGATCGTCCGGCTGTCCGTCCAGTAGATAATTCAGTTGATCCACATCTGCAACGCGAGGCAGACGGCGGCCACTCTTGGGGGCCCGGATATCCAGCGCCGGATTATCCGATGCCAGCTTCTCCCTGAGCAGGAACTGGTAGAAACGGCGGGTCGCCGAGAGATGTCTGGCAATGCTCCGGCCTGACAACCCCTCCCGGCTGAGCGTCGCGACGTAGCGGCGCAGGTCGTGGTTGGTCACCCGTTGCCAGGCAACGAATCCACTGCGGCCCAACCAGTCCGCCAGACGCAAAAGGTCGCGCTGGTAGCTGTCGCAGGTTCTCGGAGAATGGCGTTTTTCAGAAGCCAGGTGCCGGATAAATTCCGCCAGCGGCCCGGTCAGCTCATTGGGCACTGTCGGACTCTCCGGGGCTTCTGACACGTTAGCGGGACTCCGTCGCCATGTCGGTGACCGGAGCAGCCGCTGTGTGGCGCTGCACCATGGGCGGCAGCAGGCGGCTTAGTGTGTCGCTGATGTAGCTCAGGAACAGGGAACCCATGCTCTGGTCAAAGTACCCCGGCTGGCAGCTACCGACCGCAAACACGCCCACCAGCTCGTCATGCCTCAGCGGCACCAGGGCGACCGAGGCAATGGGTTCTTCACGGTCCGGAAACAGGAACTCCCGTTCGCTTTCACGGAACTGACCGCACACAGCCCGCTCACCTTCCAGCAGGCTGCCCAGGCGCTCACGGGCCGCAGAAGGACTGACCACATGCAGGGCGCCTTGAGAGGCCTCAGGCAGCTCAACATCGGTAAACAACAAAACAGAAGCGGCGTCGAGACCGAAATCACCACGGATACTGTCATCAATGGCAGCAGCCATATCGTTGAGCGTCCGCGCTTCAATCACCTGCATCAGCAAACGCTTGCTCTTCTCGAACAACCGGTCGTTATGGCGGGCGATGGATACAAGCTCTACCAACTCCCTGCGCAGGGTGTCCCGCTGCTCCCGGAACAGATGCACCTGGCGTTCGACCAGCGAAATGGCCCGGCCACTGTCGTGGGGCAGGGTCAGGCTGCGCAGCAGCTCGTCCTGGTCGATGAAGAAATCGGGGTTGGCGCGCAGGTAATCCGCCACCTCTTCCCGGGTGAGCTCACCGGCCTTCTGGCGGGCCGTTTGTTCTGTCATGGAGTACTCCTGGCTGTCAGGATCGTTGTTTATGGGGGCGAGCGCTCCTGCGTCGACGACCACCAGAATCACCCGGCAGCCTCAACTGCCCCTCAAATACGCTGGTTGCAGGCCCTTCCATCATAACAGGGGTCCCTTCACCCTGCCATTCAATGACCAGAGGGCCACCCCGCAATTCCACTTCCACGCGGGCATCCAGCAGGCCTCGCAGGCAGCCGGCCACCACGGCGGCACAGGCACCACTACCGCAGGCGAGGGTCTCGCCCGAGCCACGCTCAAACACCCGCAGGCGGACATGGGTACGATCCAGAATCTGGAGAAACCCGATGTTGGCCCGTGCCGGGAAGCGGGGATGCCGCTCGAGCTTGGGCCCCAGCGTTTCCACCGGCGCCTGGTCTACATCCTCAACCAGCAGCACACCATGGGGGTTACCCATGGACAAGGCGCTCAGTTCCACTGTCTGGCCGTCCACATCCACGGTGTAGACATCCTTTCGACGGTCGGCGGCGAACGGAATGGCCGGCGGATTGAACTCGGGCACGCCCATATTGACCATCACCATGCCTTCCCGGCCGACACGGAGCTCGATCACGCCCTTGGCGGTCTGGACGCGGATGACCTTTTTGTTGGTCAGTCGCTGGTCCCGGACAAACCGGGCGAAGCAGCGGGCACCGTTGCCGCACTGCTCCACCTCGGACCCGTCCGCATTGAAAATGCGGTAGCGGAAATCGACATCCGGCAGCCCGGGCGGCTCCACCACCAGCAACTGATCGAAGCCAATTCCGAAATTCCTGTTGGCCAGTTCGCGGATCATCTCGGGGCGCAGACGAAAAGGCTGGCTGATGGCATCCACCACCATAAAATCATTACCCAGCCCATGCATCTTGGTGAATCGAAGCATGGGGCCCTGGGTCCGGCGTTGCTGTGTCATCTCCTCGCTCCCGCTCATTCCGGAAGGCAGCTCTCGGGTGCGAGCTGGTCTTCGAGAGTTTCACGGCGGCGGACCACATGCACCTGGTCGCCATCGACCATGAGTTCCGGCGGCCGGTTCCGCGTGTTGTAGTTTGAGCTCATGACAAAGCCATAGGCTCCCGCAGAGCGAACCGCCAGCAGATCCCCGGCCTGCAGGCGCAGGTGACGGTCCTTGCCCAGGAAATCGCCGGTTTCACAGACCGGACCAACCAGATCCCAGGCCTTTTCCTCACCATCCTGGTGTGGCTTGACCGGGATAATCGCCTGCCAGGCGCTGTACAGGGCCGGCCGGATCAGATCATTCATGGCGGCATCAATGATGGCAAAATTCCGGTGCTCGGTGCACTTCAGGAATTCGACTCTGGTAACCAGGATGCCAGCGTTGGCGGCAATGGATCGGCCGGGCTCCAGAATCAGCTCCAGTTTGCGGTCACCCAGGCGCTCGGCCAGCGCTTTCACGTAATCCGACGGCTGTGGTGGCTGCTCATGGTTGTAGGTGACGCCCAGGCCACCGCCCATATCCAGGTGATGAATGTGGATGCCCTGGTCCGCCAGGGAATCAATCAGGGCCAGCACTCGGTCCAGTGCGTCGAGGAACGGTGACACGCTCGTCAGCTGTGAGCCGATGTGACAATCCACACCCTTCACGTCGAGATTCGGCATACCTGCCGCACGGGCATAGACCTGCGACGCTTCGGCAATATCAATCCCGAACTTGTTCTCTTTCAGACCCGTGGAAATATAGGGATGGGTACCGGCATCAACATCCGGGTTCACCCGCAGAGAGATCGGCGCCTTTACGCCGAGTTCTCCCGCCACCGCATTGAGCCTGTCCAGTTCGGTATCGGATTCGACGTTGAAGCAGCGCACGCCCACTTCAAGGGCCCGCTTCATTTCCCACTCCTGCTTGCCAACGCCGGAGAAGACCACCCGCGACGGATCACCACCGGCCCGCAGTACCCGCTCCAGCTCGCCGGCCGACACGATATCAAAGCCGGCACCGAGCCGCGCGAGAACGTTCAGCACCGCCAGATTGCTATTGGCTTTAACGGCGTAGCACACCAGATGCGGGTGATCCCGAAGGGCGTCATCATAGGCCCGGTAATGTCGCTCAAGCGTGGCGCGCGAATACACGTAGGCCGGTGTGCCAAAACGATCGGCAATGGCAGAGACAGGGATATCCTCGGCGTACAGCTCGCCGTCGCGGTAGTTGAAATGATCCATGAGTTTCCTGATTCGTTTAACGGGGCCGGGAGGCCATGGCGCTAGTCGCGGGTTTCTTCGCGATCGGGCTGCTCCTGGGCCGAATCCGGCCCGGACGTTATCGAAGCGGCCTGACTGTCACGGTACAACGGACCTTTCTGACCGCAACCGCTCACAACCAGAGCCAGCATCAACGTCATGATCGACAGAGTCCACGCTCGCATATCGGCTACCTACCCCTGAGTTCACTATGGGCGCAGTATACCTGACACCCGCCCCGGGCCGCGAGGTCAGCGAGTCCTCGCGAGGTGGCGGTTCAGGGAATCTTCCAGCACAGACCGGTAATACAGGTATTGGCTGGTCTGGATATCCTGCTGATACACCCGGGGGTCGAGGTCGTGGGGCAGGTGGATATCGGTCAGGTACACCGGGTAGACCTCATCGCTATGTCGGAGGGAGCGGATGTAGTGGGCCACTGCCGGAATCAACTGGTCGCCGTACTCCTGGACGCTGAATTCCTGGTCACCACAGAAAATGTCGAAGCGCAGGCGACTGTCGCCCTCGTGGATGCCCACGGCCTGCACCTCAAATCCGGGCAGAGGCACTCCCGAATCCGACTCCGGCCGGTACTCGGCCCGCCAGGCCCCGTCCCGCCGGACAATTTCGTAGCACTGGACGCCGGCCACAACGCCGGCGGAATCGGTATGGCGCAGCAATCGCCGCTCGATCAGGTTATCCAGGAAACGCAGTACCGGCACCAGCAAATGCCGTCGACTGGTCACCGCCTGTTCCCAGCTGAACACAGAACCCAGTTCGTCAACGACCCAGAGCCGGGCCTGATCGCCGAGAATACGATAAAACACCTGGATGTTGTCCGGTTCGCTGGCCAGGCAAACCGCCCGCAAGGCCGGCTCGTCCTGCAACGCGTAACGATCGAACACCACCGGCAGGTACCGCTCCTGGGGCAGCGCCAGATGCTCCATCAGCGCCTCAAAGCTGTCGAGTGCCACAAACCCCGGTTCCAGGCCGTTGAACTGGAGCAGGAAGTAGCGACGATCCATTTCAATCACATAGCGCAGCGGATGCGGGCCGGTACCTCCGGCAAAAAAGGGCCGGAGGACATCGGCAAACAGCTCCTGAACCCGGCGGGCAATGGCAGAGCCATGACCACGGTTGTGGCAGTGCACCTGAACGGCCGGCAATTCGTCGGGATTGGCTGCCACCGAGGCGAGAACATTCTTCAGGCACTGGATCAGTGTATCGCCCGCTGCGTAATGCTGGAGACTGACTTCATGCCAGCTGTTGAAGGTAATCTGGTCGATGCTGATGACCAGATTCTCCCGCCCGCCGCTAAAGCCCAGGGAATCGTGCCGGGAACTGAGCTTGTGAAGGCCCTTTTCCGTGAGGTGGGCCTGAGGGTCAATGCCGACGTTCACCAACAGCAGATTCCTCAATGGCCGGACGCCCCGGGACAACGCTTCCCGTTCCGCCGGGGCAATCGGAAATGGCAGGAACGCAGACAGGGCATCAAGCATTTCACGCAACTCGCTGACGGACGCAATACTGTTGCCCGACCGCACATTCAGCCGAGTCGAGCGGGTCAGCAGACCGTTGCAATAGCACCAGACCATCAGTTCCGCCAGATTGCCAGAGCGACGGATAACCGGCTGCCAGAAAGCGTCTGCCGGGTCTTCGAGGTCCCGGTAAAGCAGCCAGCCGTCGGCGTCGCCGCCCTGCTCCGACTGATGATGAAATGCCAGGTTTTCCTCCGCCAGCGACGGGGCCAGCCCGGGATTGATCTGCTCGATCTTGCCCGCCTTGCGCTGAAACGCGGCATAAAGCTTGCGGCCGAGGAGATTGATATCGTTGGCGCTGATGGCGGCGCGTTGGCCATGCTCCCTGGCCATTTTCGACAGCAGGCGGTAACCGTGGGTCAATTCGTTGACGATGGTGCGACGCAGGGTGGTGACATCCTCTGCCCGCCAGCGTTGACGATCATCCAGCTCCGCCAGCGTGTTTTCACTCCAGCCCCAACCTGTCACCAGCTGGCGCAGCAGGCGGGCACGCCACTGCTCACCGGAGACCTCGGACCGTGTCAGTGGCAAACCGGCTTTCAGATACAGGCTCCGGCGAATCAGGTCCAGCCTCGACGCCACTTCCGGCCCGGTCAGCCAGCCCTCCAGCCGATTGTAGAGCATGACGTAAGGGTCCAGACGGTCGGCATCGGTTTCGCCGCGGAAAACGGCCCGCTTGAACTGGCTGGACAACAGAGCCTCAACGGTGGTCCGCGCATAACATTCGATCAGAAGGAGTTTCAGAATCGACTTCCAGGGCGCATCAATCCCCTTGTACAACTGCCAGACGCCCGCACCAAGAAATTCTTCCTCCGGAATCGCCGGCACCGGGCCAAAATCGATATAGTCCTCGGCGCGCACAAACCGGTAATCTACCAGCTTGCGCATGCAGTCATCGTAGGTTTCCTCCCGCTCCGCAGGAATCAGCCACCACATGGGCCAGGCACCGGCCAGATGGATGCTGGTCCGATAGAACTCGTCCAGCAGCAGGAAATGCTGGGCGCTGCCACAGTTCTCGCCGGTCACCTCTACCCGTTGCCGACCGGCACGCCAATCCGAAGCACAGAAGACGAATACGTGCAGTTCGACACCGAAAGATTCCGCCCAGCGGGCCAGCTTCTCGGCTTTGCGCTCAAGACAGCGGATGCCCCGCTCGGGCAGGTCACTGCGGTGACAGAGCCAGACGTCGAGGTCACTGGCCACGGAATGGCCAAGGGTTCCCGGGCTGCCCATCAGGAACATGGCGTCCAGATCCGGTTTGCGCTTGCCTTCATCCTTCAGCGAAAAAGTCCGGGCCAGTCGACGAGCCGCATTGATGGTGGCCGGTGACGGCTGATAGTTGCTCAGGCCATAGGGGCAATCGCTGTCCAGGTAACCGGGCAGGGCCGGATGGTTGAGATGAAACACCAGCGGCAGAATTTCCAGCACCATCTGCTGGCGATAGGACAACGCAGAATGGGCACGGTCCCAGCGCTGCTGATTGACCAGCAGAAACCGGTCCCTCAGGCGACGGAGGGTCTTGCGATCTATTCCCTCCTCAAAGTCGAGGGAAATCGGGGCAACGTGGGCGGTCAAGGCGGCTCCGCAGAGAGGTTCTTTTCAGCATCAGTATGAGTATGATGTCGGCATCGTGGCAAAACCTTTAAAAAAATAAAAGCTGCAGGACACGCGAGGCTTACCCGCTGTGAAAGAATTCATCATTCGCCGCTACCGTTCGGACCAGTCCGCGACCTCCGGGCGCCAGACCGTTTTACGCATCGACGATGAAGGAAAAGTTCTGTTCGCTGACCACCAGGCCGAGGCGGTGCTCGGTTATGAGAGCAGCGAACTGGAAGGCCAACCGGTGCACCGGATCCTGGCATCTCGCCAGGATGATCCCTTTGCACCGGCAAACCGCCACCGGATCGAGCGTGGCCAGAACGTCCTGGTGACCTTCCGGCACAAGGAAGGTTTCTTCTACACCGCCTGCCTGAGCCTGCGACTCGACGTTCGGGATTCCGACAAGGCGGCGAGTGCCACGATTGCCTTGTGCGACAGCTCAAGCAGGGATTCCCGCCTGTTGCGAGCAGCGGAGAGCAGTGCCGGTTTCGGGATCTGGGAACTGGACACCCGCACGAATGAAATGACCTGGACCGAGGGAATGTTCCAGCTTCTCGAGCTGAGACCGGGCGCCGAAATCACGCCCGAACAGGCGCTTTTCTACTGCCAGACCGGCCAGGCCAGGGTCCGGGCCATGTTCCGCCGTTGCCTCCGAACCGGAGACGCATTCTCCCTCAACCTCGATATCGTTACCTCGCAACAGAACCATCGGCGGGTGACGCTCAGTTGTCGGGCTCTGAAACAGGGCGGCCGGATTACCGGGCTCGGCGGCACCCTGGTAGACCGGACCGCCGATATGAAACTCGACAGGGCTCGCCAGCACGCAAACACCATGCTCGCAGCGGTCACCAGCGCCACCTCCGATCTGGTTGTGGCGGTCGATCTCTCGTTCAACCTGCTCCACTTCAATGACGCCTGGGCCAGACAGTTTGCCGAAACCTTTGGCGGGCGCCCGGAGGCAGGCGACAACCTGAGCGACTTGCTTCAGGAGTTCCCGAACGAACGCAGGCTGATGGAACGGCTCTGGCACCGGGCCTTCGAACGTGACAACTTCGTGGTCGAGATGCCCATGGCCCAGCAGTCGCGCCAGCTACCAGTGCATGAATTCCATTACCAGCGCCTGACCAACGACCAGGGAGAAATCACCGGCGCGGTGCACGTGGCCCGTCGCATTGAGCCCAGGCTGAATCACGCCTCCAGTGAGGAATACCGGATACGTCACGATCCGGTTACCGGCCTGATGAACAGAAAGGCATTCATCGCTCGGGTATTAAGAACCCTGGAGCAGAAAACCCATCGGGAATCCTGCGACAGCCTGCTCTACCTGGATCTGGATGAATTCGAACGCTTTAACGATCTTGCTGGCAGCGGCACCTGTGATCGCTACCTCAGGGAGCTGGCCGGCAACCTCGGCGTGCGCGTCCGGCAGCGTGACGCCCTCGCCCGCCTCGCTGGCGACACCTTCGCCCTTCTGATCGAGAACTGCCCGGAAGCGCGGGCCCGCAAGATTGCCCAGGAAACCCTTGATTTGATCGGCGACTTTGTCTTCGACTGGCAGGGTCACAGCCTCCAGACCACCGCATCGGGCGGCCTGTTGATTCTGGACAACGACGTCCCTGCGGATCCGGAGCAGCTTCTGGTCCAGGCTGCGGACCTGTGCCACACCGCCAAAACCTCCGGACGCAACCGGGTTCACGCGGCCAGCGCTATTGCCAACCAGACGGACGATTCAGTGGCCAGCAAACGGGTCGAGCAGATCCGCGACGCGCTGGACAAACAGTCGCTGATTCTGGAATACCAGGCCATGAGGCCGGTGGCCAGCCCCACCTGGGGCGATCACATCGAAATCCTCTGTCGGATTCCAACAACGTCGGATGATGAGACGACACTCCTGCCCGACGATTTCCTGCCCATTGCGGAACGGTTTGACCTGGCAAAGCGCCTGGATCGCCAGGTGATCCGGCAAACCCTGGAATGGCTCGGTAACCAGCCCTTGCTGGAACCCCGATTGAAGTACTGTGGATTTAACCTGTCACTGGCAACTGTGTTGGATGACACCTTCGCCGACTTCATGGCCGATGCCCTGAACCAATCCCCGTTTGCCCCGGACTGTTTCTGCCTGGAAATCCGTGAGGCCCACGCCACCCAGTATCCCGACGACGTGGCCGTGCTTTGCGACGCCCTGCATCGGGCAGGCTTCCGCGTCGCCCTGGACGGTGCCGGCGCATCGGTGGAAAGCTACAGCCTGGCGGCGAGATTACCCGTGGATATCATCAAACTGGACCGGAGAATGGTTCAGCAGCTGGAGGAGGACCCGGTGCAGCAGGTGATGCTGGAAGCACTGCACCGGATTGCCGAGGCCGCCGGCAAAGTGACGGTGGCCACGTTTATCGAAAGCGACGATGCCCTTCGCAAGGTACGGACTCTGGGCATTCACTACGGACAGGGCTACCGGCTATGCCGACCTGAGCCACTGGACGAACTCACGCCGGCGGCGGTAGACCTCGCTACAGGGCGAATCGGCGGTTAACCGTTTCGCCCCGCTGAGTGCGCCGGCTCAACCCAGCTGGTTGCGGGCCCGACCGACCGCCGCACGCACCTGATCCGGCGCTGTGCCACCGAGATGATCACGGGCCTGGACCGAACCTTCCAGGGTCAGCACATCGAAAACATCGGGGCCGATATGATCGGAGAACTGCTGCAGCTCTTCGAGGGTCATATCAGACAGGTCACGACCTTCAGCCACACCGAACGCCACGGACTTGCCCACGATCTCGTGGGCGTCCCGGAAAGGCACGCCTTTCTTGACCAGGTAATCCGCCAGATCGGTAGCGGTCGAGAAACCGCGCTTGGCTGCCACTCTCATGTTATCGGCCTTGGAGCGAATGGCCGGAATCATGTCGGCGTAGGCTTTCAGGCAGCCCTTGATGGTATCGACCGTGTCGAACAGTGGTTCCTTGTCTTCCTGGTTGTCCTTGTTGTAGGCCAGCGGCTGGCTTTTCATCAGGGTCAGCAGGCTGATCAGGTGGCCATTGACACGACCGGTCTTGCCCCGGACCAGTTCCGGCACGTCGGGGTTCTTTTTCTGGGGCATGATGGACGAGCCGGTGCAGAACCGGTCCGGCAGATCAATGAAGTCGAACTGGGCGGAGGTCCATAGCACAAGCTCCTCGCTGAATCTGGAAAGATGCGTCATCAGCAGTGCCGCAAAGCTGCAGAACTCGATGGCAAAATCCCGGTCGCTGACAGAGTCCAGGCTGTTCTCGGTGGGCCGGTCGAAGCCCAGCAGTCGGGCGGTCATTGCCCGATCAATGGGATAGGTAGTGCCTGCCAGGGCCGCTGCGCCCAGGGGCATTACGTTCACCCGCTTGCGGCAATCCTGCAGACGCTCGGCATCCCGAACCAGCATCTCGTACCAGGCCAGCAAGTGGTGCCCGAAGGTCACCGGCTGGGCAGTCTGCAGATGGGTGAAGCCGGGCATGATGGTGTCCGCCTCGCGCTCGGCGAGATCCAGCAGGCCAGATTTCAGGCGATTCAGTTCCTCGGCAATCACGTCGATCTCGTCCCGCAGGTACAGACGGATATCGGTGGCTACCTGATCGTTGCGGCTTCGGCCGGTGTGCAGCTTCTTGCCCGTAATACCGATACGGTCGGTGAGGCGTGCTTCAATGTTCATGTGCACGTCTTCAAGGCTGACCGACCACTGGAAGTTGCCGGCCTCGATGTCTGCCTTGACGCCTTTCAGGCCCTCAATGATCTGGTCCCGCTCGTCGGCGGTAAGCACGCCAACCTCGGCCAGCATGGTGGCATGGGCAATGGAACCGGTGATGTCGTGATGGTACAGGCGCTGGTCAAATCCCACAGATGCAGTAAATTTTTCAACAAAGGCATCGGTGGGTTCACTGAAGCGCCCGCCCCAGGGTTTTTCAGAGCTTGTGGTCTGGTCAGACTTTTTCTGATCCGTCATGGTCTATCTTTCCTGCTGACAGCCCGGCATCATCTGGCGGGAACTGGGTACATTGAACGTGGCGGGAGTATACCATTCTGACCCGGGTAAAGGAGACACCCCGTAACGGGGACAAAGATGTGACAGCGAGCGAGTTCTTCGTTCCGGACCTGTGCCGGGTGAGGGCCGTGTTCCTGTTGCTGGTGACCAGTGAACTGCTGGTTCTGGTGCTCGCCATCGTGCAGGCGGATCGGGGCTGGATCGACTGGAATTACTTCGGACTGCTGTCACTGTTCGTGCAGTGGACCACCCTCACCAGTGCCGCCCTGATCTGCCTATTGCGCACGCGGCTTGCTCGAATGTCCGTCTCCGGGGCAACGACCACCATCGTCGCCATTGTGCTGCTGGATGTGCTCGCCTTCAGCCTGTTCGCCGACAGCGTACTGCACCCCCAGGACGGCGTGGCTGTCTGGCAGGGCGTGGCCAAGAAGATGCTGCTGGCGTTGCTGATCGTGCTCATGGTGCTGCGCTATTTTTACCTGCAGCACCAGTGGCAACAGCAGCGTGAAGCGGAAATGCAGGCGCATCTGGCATCACTGCAGGCCCGCATTCAGCCACACTTCCTGTTCAACAGCATGAACACCATTGCCAGCCTGATTGCCATCAATCCGGAACGGGCCGAAGAAGCCGTTCTGGATCTTTCGGAACTGTTTCGCGCCAGCCTTCGCACCGGCGACCAGCTGATTCCGCTATCGAGGGAACTGGCTTTGTGCCAGCGTTACCTGGCCATCGAAGCACTGCGCCTGGGCGACCGCCTGAAACTGGAATGGCAGATTGAAGAAGGCCTGGAGCACCAGGCCATTCCCCCGCTCACACTGCAGCCATTGGTGGAAAACGCCATCTACCATGGTATCCAGCCGCGCCCGGACGGTGGCACCGTCAGGATTGAAGCCCAGGCCAAAGGCGAATTTGTCTACCTGCTGGTACAGAATCCAAAGCCGGACCAGAATAAGCAGCAACATGACGGCAACCGAATGGCGCTGGCCAACATTCAGTCACGGCTACGGGCGCTTTTCGGTGAGCCGGCGGTGCTCAAACACAGCCACCAGCACGATGTGTACACGGTTACCCTGCGACTGCCGCGACGGAAGGCCGGCGAGCAGAGAGCCCGAAAACAATAAACCCCTGACCAACGGAACCGAGACAAGACATGACTGATACCCGCAGCGTCCTGATCGCCGATGACGAACCCCTGGCCCGGGAACGCATCCGCCGGTTGGTGGAGGCGGTTCCGGGGTATCGGGTCTGTGGCGAAGCTGCAGACGGCGACAGTTGCTTGAAACAGGTGGCGGAACTGGAGCCAGACATACTGTTGCTGGATATCCGGATGCCGGGCATGGACGGCATGGAGGCCGCCAGCAGACTTAGCCAACTGGCCAATCCACCGGCGCTGATCTTCTGCACGGCCTACGACCACTACGCTATCCAGGCATTCGACGTGCAGGCCATCGCCTACCTGCTCAAACCGGTTCGCAAAGAGGCCTTGGCGGAGGCCCTGGCCCGGGCCGGCAGGGTCAACCGGGTACAGTTGCAGGCACTCAACGGCCAGGCTGCCCACAGCCAGGAACAGTTGGCGGTGCGCACGCACCGCGGCACCGAGCTGATCGATCTGTCGGAAATCCTCTACTGCGAGGCAGATCAAAAATACGTCACCATCCATCACGCCCGGGGCGAAACCGTGTGTGACTACACGCTGAAGGAACTGGAAAACAGCTACCCGAGCACCCTGCTCAGGATCCACCGGAACACCCTGGTGGGGGTTCGCTTTATCCAGGCACTGAGACGGACGCCGGATGGCCACAATCTGGTCGCCCTGAGGGAAGGCCGGGGCGAACTGCCGGTCAGTCGCCGCCATGCCAGCAATGTCCGCCAGTGGCTTCAGGAACATCAGCCGGGCTGAATCAGCAGCGCGCCTGAGGCGGGAGCTGCGGGACTTTTCTGCCGCTACAAGGTAACCTTGGCGGACATTTTTCCGAACCGACAGTGAGTGTCATGTCCAAACGTACCCTTCGCATTGCAACCCGCAGCAGCGCCCTTGCGCTGTGGCAGGCGGAATTCATTAAGGCCGAGCTGGAAAGGCTGCACGACAACATCACCGTGGAACTGGTCAAGATAAAGACCCAGGGTGACAAGATCCTGGACGTGCCTCTGGCCAAAATCGGCGGCAAGGGCCTGTTCGTCAAGGAACTGGAAGAAGCCATGCTGGACGGCCGCGCAGACCTGGCCGTCCACTCCATGAAAGACGTGCCCATGGAATTCCCGGAAGGACTGGGGCTGGTGGCGATCTGCGAGCGGGAAGACCCGACCGATGCCTTCGTAAGCAACCACTATGACAACGTTGACGCCCTGCCCCACGGCGCCGTGGTTGGCACTGCGAGCCTGCGCCGGGAGGCCCAGCTGCGGGCCTACCGCCCGGACCTGGAAATTCGCGTGCTGCGGGGCAACGTCAACACCCGGCTGGCCAAGCTGGATGCCGGCGAATACGAAGCGATTGTACTGGCCAGCTCCGGGCTCAAGCGCCTGGGCTTTCACGAGCGCATCCGCTACTGCCTGCCCGACACGTTGTCGCTGCCGGCGGTCGGCCAGGGCGCCCTGGGCATTGAATGCCGGGTCGATGACCAGGATCTGCTAGCCATGCTTGAACCCCTGAAGCACAAAGACACCTGGGATCGCGTCACTGCCGAACGGGCTCTGAACCGTCGACTGGAGGGTGGTTGTCAGGTGCCAATCGCGGCGTACGCGCTTCTTGAAGACGACGATACAATCTGGCTGCGGGGCCTGGTGGGCGCAGTTGATGGCACCCAGATTTTCCGGGTCGAAGGCCGCGCGCCACGGGCCGAAGGCGAACGTCTGGGCCGGGAACTGGCCGAGGATCTGCTGGCTCTCGGAGCCGACAAGGTGCTGGCTGAAATCTATGGCCACACACCAACCTGATCCCGACCTGAACGGCCGGCGGATTCTGATCTGCCGGCCCGAACCCGAGGCATCGCGCCTGGCCAGCCGGTTTCGTGCAGCCGGTGCCGATGTACATATCCTGCCACTGATTGACCGGGAACCTCTGCCGGAAACGCCCGAGCGCCGCACACTCATTCTGAGCCTTGATGAATTTTCCCATGTGATCGCGGTCAGCCCGTTTGCCGCCCGACTGCTGCTGGAAGAGGTGGACACCTGGTGGCCCCAGGTTCCCATGGGCATCCGCTGGTATGGCGTTGGTGCCGGCACCGCATCCGTGCTTGCGGAACACGGTCTCAGCCCGCGGCGGCCGCCCGAGGGCTGGACCAGCGAGGCACTGCTGGCATTGCCGTCACTGCAAAACCTCCAGCATGAGCGGGTTCTGCTCGCTCGCGGGGAAACCGGACGCGAACTGATCCGCGAAACCCTTGAAGCCAGGGGCGCCCGCGTAACCCTGCTGCCCCTGTACCGCCGCTTTCGCCCTGACCACACGCCGGAGCGGATCCGGGCCACCCTCGATACCTTTGCTCCGGAGGCCATCGTCGCCCTGTCGGGCGAAACCTTGAACAATCTCATCGCACTATGTGCGAATAGCGGCCATAATCTATACGATAGGTTATTGATTGTTCCCGCAGATCGGGTTGCCGAACAGGCCCGGGCAGCGGGATTCCGAAATCCGTGTATACCAGGAAGCCTTGCCGATAACGACATCGTGGCCACGGTTGCAGCGCAACTTGCCGGCCGGGACGGTGGCTCCGGAAAAGCCAAGTAAGGACGCCCGTGACAGAGACAACGAATCAACTGCCCGCAACCGTTTCCAAGGAACCGCCTGCTCGCCAGAAACTCTGGCCGGTATGGCTGGTTGCCATTCTCGCCCTCATCATCGCAATCGCCCTGGCGCTCTGGAGCTGGCAACAGTGGAACAATCACCAGGCTGTCATGCAGACACTCCAGAGTCTGAAGCAGGACACCGCCCAGCTTGAAGATCTCTATGGCGACCGCGGCAGCCAGCAAAGCCAGCGCCTGCAGTCCCTCGAAGAGAAACTGGCGAGCCAGCGGGAACTTATTGCCACCCAGCAGCGCCAGATCGACCACAATGCCCGTGAACTGCTGGAAGCCGGAAACCGCACACGCACGGACTGGCTGCTGGCCGAGGCGGAATACCTTCTGCGCATTGCCAATCAGCGGTTGATGATCGAAAAAGACATCCGCGGAGCCATGTCGGCCCTGGAAGCGGCAGACGAAGTGCTGACTGAATCCGACGACATCGGTGTCTACCCGGTTCGCCAGCAACTGGCTCGCGAAATCCTCGCACTCAAGGGCCTGACCGGCGTTGACCGCACCGGACTCTACCTGACACTGGAAGCGGCCATCAACAGCATTCACCAGCTTACCGACCAGGCCCTGATCAGTGAGAACGCGCCCGGCTTTGTGGTCAGCGCTGCACAGGGAGAAAGCGCTGGAACCGGCGAAGAACCCGGCGCTGTGGTACAGGCCTGGAACAAGGTGAAAGCAACACTGATGCAGGTGGTGGTTGTGCGCCGCATGGACGAACCGGTCAAGCCGCTGCTCTCTCCCGACCAGAGCGCCTATGCCCGACTGAACCTCCAACTGATGCTGGAAGAGGCAGAGATGGCGGTATTGCGGGGCAACCAGCCGCTGTATGAGCGCGCCCTTACCAAGGCCCGAACCACCATTGACGACTGGTACAACGCAAGCAATCCCCGGGTCACCGCCCTGAGTGACACCCTGGCTGAGCTGGCCGGCAAGAACGTGGACCCGGAGCTGCCGGATATCAGTCAGTCCCTGGACCTGCTCAAGGAGCGGCTGGCCGGACGCCTAAATGCCAACAATGATAATGGCGAGGACAACGCCGACGGCGGTAATGGAGGCGATGATTCATGATTCGCCTGTTACTGATCGTTCTGCTGGCGCTGCTGATTGGCACCGGCCTTTCCCTCGGATTGCAATATGATCTGGGCTACATCCGGATCAGCCTTGGCCATTACCTGATCGAAACCAACTTCTGGGTGGGGCTGGGCCTGATCGTGGCCCTGATCGTGCTGACTGTCCTGACCATCAACCTTATCCGCCGACTCAGAACCAGCACCGGCCTGGTGGCGGGCTGGATTGCCCGCGGCAATGAACGCCGGGCCCGACGCCGGACCACCCAGGGTTTGCTGGCGCTGGCCGAAGGCAACTGGCCCAGGGCCCGCAAACTGCTGACATCCTCCGCCAGCCATGCCGACACGCCCCTGATCAATTATCTTGCCGCCGCCCAGGCATCGTTCGAAACCGGTGATCACGAGGCCGTGGATGATCTGCTGCGCAAGGCCTTCGACAGCACCCCCGGTTCTGACATGGCCGTCGGTATTACCCAGGC
This sequence comes from Marinobacter sp. L-80, assembly GCF_056859395.1. NCBI lineage: Bacteria > Pseudomonadati > Pseudomonadota > Gammaproteobacteria > Pseudomonadales > Marinobacteraceae > Marinobacter > Marinobacter sp. L-80. The sequence goes on along the minus strand of NZ_JBSXOI010000049.1, from coordinate 85,867 downwards.
CCAGCTGCAACTGGCAGGCAACCGCCTTGAACAGGCCCTGGCCACGCTGGTTCGCCTTCGCAAACAGTCGCCCCATCACCCCTTTGTGCTGAAACTGCTCAAAAACACCTATCTGCGCCTGGAAGACTGGCGCGAACTGTCCAGGTTATTGCCTGAACTTCGCAAACGCAGCGTGCTCTCGGAAGCGGAACTCAATGATCTGGAACGCCAGGTCTGGCATAACCTGCTGGAGCGTGCCGCGGAAGATTGCCGGCGCCAGCAGAAACAGGATCCCGATGCATCCCTGGAACCGCTGACCAGGCTCTGGGACGAATTGCCGGGCTTCCTGCGTCGCGACGAATACACCATAAGGGACTACGCCCGCCTGCTTGCCAGCCTTGGCGACGAGGTACAGACCGAAACCCTGTTGCGCAAGGTGCTGCGCAACCACTGGAGCGATGAGCTGATCAATCTGTACGGGCGGGTGAAGGGCCAGAAACCGGATGAACAGTTGTTACTGGCCGAACAATGGCTGAAAGACCGGCCCAACAACCCCGAGCTTCTGCTGGCCCTGGGCCGGCTGAGCCTTCGCAACGAACTCTGGGGCAAGGCCCGTGAATATTTCGAGACCAGCCTGCGGCTGAAGCGGAGCCGGGAGGCACTGGCAGAGCTAAGCCGCCTGAATGCCCACATGGGCGAGGAAGAAGCCAGCGTCAAATTGCTGATGCAGGGGCTGGCCAAGGATAACGGGCTGCCGGAACTGCCAATGCCGAGGGCTTAGCGCCAAGGTGTAATGAAAAAGGGCCAGATGAACGTCTCATCTGGCCCTTTTTTTATTCTACTACACAGGCTGCTTCACGAACGGGGGGCGTACTCCAGCACGTCAGAAAAGAACGCCTCTTCGGGCAGGCCCGCATCTACCAGAGCATCCATCAGTGTGTACACCATGGTGGGCGAACCGCTGGCATGGACCTCCACATTCTTCCAGTCCATACCGGATGCAAGCACCGCGCGAACCAGCTGGTCGTGATGGCCAGCCCAGTCATTATCCTCGTCATCTCCCACCACCGGCAGGAACGTGAAGCGGGGCCACTCGTCCTGCCACTGCTGTGCCAGGGCGCGAAGATACATGTCCTCGTGTCGACGAACTCCCCAGTACAGCTTGACCGGTTGGTCGTAGGACGTTTCCCGGAGGTAATCCACCAGGCTCTTCATCTGGGCAAAGCCGGTGCCGGCAGCCACCAGCAACAGCGGCCTGGTCGGCACTGACGCCAGGCAGGCTTTGCCATGGGGCAGCTCCACGGTTACCTCGCCACCGGACGTCAGGGCATCAATCACCTTCTGCGCGGACACCCACTCGGGGGTCGCCTGGATATGCAGCTCGATATTCTGGTCCGATGGACTGCTGGCGATGGAAAAGTAACAGGGGTCAGCATCAGGCAGATTGACCGACAGATATTGCCCGGCATGAAACGACAGCTCCCGACGCCGCGGAAGCTGTAGCTCAACGCGATAGACATCGTGACTGATCGACCTTACGTCCACGACTTTTGCCTGAAACTTGCCAGGCTGATTGTTTCCAGCTGCCATAACGGCGGATATCTCCAGTTCCAGATCCGTGAGCGCGATGCTACGGCACATCATCAAGCGCTCACCGATCTTTATAGTCTGTTGGTTTCGGGTATTAAGCGCGGCGCCCTTCAGTAACCGGGCCTCGCAGATTTCACATACCCCGTTGCGACAGGCTGCCGGCACAGCTACGCCAGCCCGCGCGGCAGCGCCGAGCAAGTCTGCCTCCGACGCCGCAATGAAGGCGATACCAGAGGGCCAAAGCCGCACCGCCCGATGTTCACTGCCCATATCAGTCGGGGCGCGATGCCGGACTTTCAATACCCAGGGTATCCCACAGCTCGTCGACGCGTTTTTTCACATCTTCGGTCATGGCGATCGGCTCACCCCACTCCCGGGTGGTCTCACCCGGCCACTTGTTGGTGGCATCCATCCCCATTTTGGAACCCAGGCCGGATACCGGCGAGGCAAAGTCCAGGTAATCGATGGGCGTATTCTCCACCAGCGTGGTATCCCGGGTTGGATCCATCCGGGTAGTGATCGCCCAGATCACGTCTTCCCAGTTACGGGCATTCACGTCGTCATCCGTGACAATCACAAATTTGGTGTACATGAACTGCCGAAGAAACGACCATACCCCCATCATCACCCGTTTGGCATGGCCGGGGTACTGTTTCTTCATGGTCACCACTGCAAGGCGATAGGAACAGCCTTCCGGTGGCAGGTAAAAATCCACGATCTCCGGGAACTGCTTCTGCAGAATCGGAATAAAGACCTCGTTCAGGGCCACCCCGAGAATCGCCGGCTCATCAGGCGGGCGACCGGTATAGGTACTGTGATAGATCGGATCCCGGCGATGAGTGACCCGTTCTACGGTGAATACCGGGAAGTGGTCCACTTCGTTGTAGTAACCGGTGTGATCACCGAACGGTCCTTCCGGCGCCATGTCATCCGGGTAGATGAAACCTTCCAGCACGATTTCGGCGCTTGCCGGCACCTGCAGATCGCTCAGCCCCGCCTTGACCAGCTCGGTCCGGCTGCCGCGAAGCAGCCCGGCAAAGGCGTATTCCGACAGCGTATCCGGCACCGGCGTCACCGCCCCCAGAATGGTCGCCGGATCGGCACCGAGGGCCACAGCCACCGGATAGGGTTGGCCGGGATTGCTCTTCTGGAACTCCTGGAAATCCAGGGCACCACCGCGATGACTCAGCCAGCGCATGATCAGACGGTTGCGACCGATGACCTGCTGCCGGTAGATGCCCAGGTTCTGGCGTTCTTTATGGGGCCCACGGGTAATCACCAGTGGCCAGGTCACCAGCGGCCCGGCATCGCCAGGCCAGCAATGCTGCACCGGAATCTGATACAGGTCCACCTGATCCTTTTCGATCACGACATCCTGGCAGGGCGCGGAACGCAGTACCTTGGGGCTCATGCGCATCACCTGCCGGAACAGCGGCAGTTTTTCGATGGCATCGCGGAAACCCTTGGGGGGATCCGGTTCCTTGAGAAACGCGAGGAGCTTACCGATGTCCCGAAGCGCCGTGACGTTATCCTGCCCCATGCCCAACGCTACCCGCTTCGGTGTCCCGAACAGGTTGGCCAGCACCGGCATGTCATAGCCCTTGGGGTTTTCAAACAACAACGCAGGACCACCTGCCCGCAATGTACGGTCGCAGATTTCGGTCATTTCCAGATGGGGGTCGACTTCAACGCTGATGCGTTTCAGCTCACCCAGCTTCTCCAGCTGGTCAATGAAGTCTCGCAGGTCGTTGTATTTCATCGGTTACTCCGTTCAGATATGCCAGTACTACGGAGATCGGTGGTCGCTGGACTGCTTTAAAGCAGTTGGAACAAACTGCGCGCACGTGGCATGAACGGCGGAGCCGGGGAGAACCTCCCCGGACCGTGCATTGCCAGGGATGGCAATGCCGAGCCCCCAGGGATGGGTTCACGGCGTGTCCGGGGAGGTTCTCCCCGGCTCTGCCCGCCCCCAAAACCAGAGGCGCTAGTCCTAGCTTAGGGAGAGATCAACGACGCTTCATGGACTGGAAAAACTCGTCGTTGGTCTTGGTGTCCTTGAGCTTGTCCAGCAGGAACTCGATGGCGGCGGTATCGTCGTCCATAGAATGCAGGAGCTTGCGCAGGATCCAGACCCGCTGGATGTCGGCTTCACTCATCAGCAGATCCTCACGACGGGTGCCGGAGCTGCGGATATTGATCGCCGGATAGGTTCGCTTCTCGGCAATCTTGCGATCCAGATGGATCTCCATGTTGCCGGTGCCCTTGAACTCCTCGTAGATAACCTCGTCCATCTTGGAACCAGTGTTGACCAGCGCCGTGGCAAGGATGGTCAGGCTTCCACCTTCTTCCACGTTACGGGCGGCACCGAAGAAGCGCTTGGGTTTTTCCAGGGCATGGGCGTCAACACCACCGGTCAGGACCTTGCCGGAGGACGGGATCACCGTGTTGTAGGCACGAGCCAGACGGGTGATGGAATCCAGCAGGATGACCACGTCCTTCTTGTGCTCTACCAGACGCTTGGCCTTTTCAATCACCATTTCAGCAACCTGCACGTGGCGGGCCGGCGGCTCGTCAAACGTGGAGGCGATGACCTCGCCGCGCACGGTGCGCTGCATCTCGGTCACTTCCTCTGGCCGCTCGTCAATCAGCAGTACCATGACATGGCACTCTGGATTGTTGCGGGTGATGGACTGGGCGATGCTCTGCATCAGCAGTGTCTTACCGGCCTTGGGCGGGGAAACGATAAGCCCGCGCTGGCCTTTACCGATGGGCGCAACCAGGTCCAGGACCCGGGAGGAGAGATCCTCGGTACTGCCGTTACCGGCCTCGAGCATCAGGCGCTCGTCCGGGAACAGCGGCGTGAGGTTCTCGAAGAGAATCTTGTTTCGGGCGTTATCCGGCTTGTCGAAATTGATCTCGCTGACCTTCAACAAGGCAAAGTAGCGCTCACCATCTTTGGGCGGGCGAATCTTGCCTGCGACCGTGTCGCCCGTGCGCAGGTTAAACCGGCGGATCTGACTCGGAGAGACATAGATGTCGTCAGGCCCTGCCAGGTAGGAGGCGTCAGCGGAACGGAGGAAGCCGAAGCCGTCCTGCAGAATTTCCAGTACGCCGTCGCCGTAGATGTCTTCGCCGCTTTTTGCGTGCTTCTTCAGGATTGTGAAGATCACATCCTGTTTGCGCGAACGAGCCAGGTTATCGAGGCCCATCTCTTGCGCAATATCGAGCAATTCGGGCACGGATTTCTGCTTGAGTTCAGTAAGATTCATAGTTTGTTGGATTTTCAGGAATGGAAGTAAACGAGTATTGGAATGACAGGGGTGCCCCTGAACGTATTGATCGTAAAAAAACGCTGAACTTGGTGCTGGCCAGTTGGAGCAACCGGTGTAGATGGAGTCCGGAATTAAGGTACTGAAGCCAGAGAGTGGGAACAACCGTTCGCCGGGCAAGAGCGATCATCGGCCACCTGACTGGCAAATGTCAAGTGCACTGCACAAATTAACAGCAATTTCACGCCAAACCGGCCACAACCGGCCGCTGGCGCCTCCCCCTGATGGGTTACTCCCTTCCATTAAAAGCCCGTGATGGCGATACTGGCGTATAACAACTTTTCAACGATTATGGAGCCCATCCATGAGCAGTGTACCCAGTACCGAAATGAAACCCCTGAACGTTGCCCTGCTGACCGTCTCCGATACCCGTGGGCCTGAACAGGACACGTCCGGGCAATTTCTGGAGGACAGCGTGGTCGAAGCCGGCCACAACCTGGTCGCCCGCCGGATCCTGCCGGACGACGTCTATCTGGTGCGGGCCTTGTTGTCCGGCTGGATTGCCGATTCACAGGTGCACGCAGTGATCATTACCGGTGGCACCGGCCTGCTTGAACGAGATAGCACACCGGAGGCGGTAAGGCCTTTGCTCGACAAAACCATCGAAGGCTTTGGTGAGGAATTCCGCCGCCTGTCAGCCGCCGAAATCGGATCATCAACCGTGCAGTCACGGGCGATGGCGGGAATGGCAAACCACACGGTGATCTTCTGCCTGCCCGGATCGACCGGCGCCTGCCGCACCGGCTGGGAAGGCATTCTCCTCAGTCAGCTGGACAGCCGTCACACACCATGCAATTTCTCGGGGCTGGTCTTGCGCAAACCCGAGAAGCCCATGCAGCGACTCAACGAAGTCATTGGACAGCGCGCCAAGCGCTGAGGCAGAAGACATCCCGATCGGAGTTAAGACTTGATGGCCAAGCCAAACCTCACGCCCCTGGAAGATGCCCTGGACCACTTGTTGTCGGAAGCACCGGTGGTTGCGCAGATTGAAACCGTCGCACTGGCCGACTCCCTGGGCCGGGTACTTGCCGAAAACCACTATGTGCCGGCCGACGTGCCGCCGGCTGACAACAGTGCGGTGGACGGATACGCCCTGCGCAAACAGGATCTGCATGGAGACCGGCCAATACCGGTCTCGGCCCGGATTCCGGCCGGTGAAGCGCCGAAGCCCCTGGAACCCGGCACCGCTGCGCGCATCTTTACCGGCTCAGAGATTCCCGAGGGCGCCGACTCGGTGGTCATGCAGGAGCGGATTGAGGTGACGGATGGGGGAATTCTGGTCCAGGCTACGGTCGACGAAGGTCAGAATATCCGGCGCCGTGGCCAGGACCTGACCCGGGGCGACCTTGCACTGGCAAAGGGGACAACGGTGCGCCCCAACGAGATGGGACTGCTGGCGTCCATGGGCGCTGCCCGGGTTGCCGTTCTGACGAGGTTAAAAGTGGCCATTCTGTCCACGGGAGATGAACTGGTAGAACCTGGCATGCCCCTCGGACCGGGACAGATCTACAACAGCAACCGCTTCACCCTGATGGGACTGCTTGCCGAAGCCGGCTGCGAGGTGGTGCTGTGCGAGACTCTGAGAGACAAGCGCGAGGCGACTCGGGAAACGCTGTTGCGTGCCGCGGAGTCTGCCGATCTGATTATCACCAGCGGTGGCGTTTCCGTGGGTGAGGAGGATCATGTGCGCGCGGTGCTGGAGGAATCCGGCGGTCTTTCGCTCTGGAAAATGGCGATCAAACCCGGCAAGCCCGTAGCTTTTGGCGCCATCGGCGGCACGCCGGTACTGGGACTGCCCGGCAATCCCGGGTCTGTGCTGGTCACCTTCCTTGTGGTGGGCATGCCCTATATCCGGAAACGCCAGGGTCGCAATCCCAAAGCTCTCTCGGGCGAGCGGATACCGGCCGACTTTACCATTTCCTCGGCATCGGTGCGCCGGGAGTTTGTCAGGGCCCGGAAGGAAACCCGGGGCTCGGACCCTGTGGTTGCCGCCTTCCCCAACCAGAGCTCCGGCATGTTGAGTTCTGCCTGTTGGGCGGACGGCCTGGCCGTGGTGCCCGAAAACACCACCGTAAGCCCCGGCGACCTGCTAACCTACTATTCGTTTGCGGAACTGTTGAGCTGACCATGAGTGATAACACGATTACGGTGCGTTTCTTTGCCCGCCTGCGCGAGGAACTGAAAACCGATCAGTTGACTATCGATGCCAGACCCGGGCTGACCGCCGGCGATGTACTCGCGGAGCTGGCAGATCAGGGCGGCCCCTGGAGCCAGCTGCAGGGCGACCAACCCGTGATGATCGCGATCAACCAGGCCATGGCCAAACCGGGCTTCGAGGTAAAAGCCGGCGATGAGCTGGCCTTCTTCCCGCCGGTAACCGGAGGTTGAAATGATTTCGGTCCAGTCTGAGGATTTTGATGTTGCCGAGGAATATGCCGCACTCCGTGACAGCGGGGCCGGCACCGGTGCCATTGCGACGTTTACTGGCCTGGTGAGGGACAGTGGCGACCTGCAGGGCGTCACGGGACTTTACCTGGAGCACTACCCCGGGATGACGGAACAGGTGATCCAGGGGCTTATTGATGATGCCTCAAAACGCTGGGATGTGCGCGAGGCCCGGGTAATTCACCGGGTCGGTCGGCTGGCGCTATGCGACCAGATTGTCTTTGTCGGGGTTTGCAGCGCGCACCGTGGAGACGCGTTCGCCGCCTGCGAGTTCATCATGGATGCCCTGAAGACATCCGCTCCGTTCTGGAAAAAGGAAATCACCTCAGATGGAGAGCACTGGGTGGAACAGAAAGAATCCGATCGGGCGCGCTCCGAGGACTGGAAGTAACTGGCCATAAAAAAACCGCCCGTGAGCCTGGGCTCAGGGGCGGTTTCTGGTGACCTGCCTGCAATCAGAGATTGCTGTCCAGGAAAGCCGCCAGCTGGGATTTGGAGAGTGCGCCGACTTTCGTGGCGTCCACGTTGCCGTTCTTGAACAGCATCAGGGTGGGGATACCGCGGATGTTGAACTTCGGCGGGGTCTGCTCGTTCTCGTCAATGTTGAGCTTGCAGACTTTCAGTTTGCCGTCGTATTCGTCGGCAATCTCTTCAAGCACCGGGGCAATCATCTTGCAGGGGCCGCACCACTCTGCCCAGTAGTCCACCAGAACGGGGACGTCGGACTGCAGTACATCCTGCTCAAAAGAAGCGTCGGTTACATTTACGATATTTCCGCTCATTACCTTTTCCTGATTCATGCACTACTGCTGCACATCGGCATGTCCCTTTCAGGGAATAACCTGCCGGGCACAGGTGCTGTTGACTGTCGCTGAAGGCTGTCCGGGTTATACGAACAACCTTTCACCCAAATCACGGTAAGACATACTTTACGCGATTGATCAGCCGGATGTGAAGCGGTAAGAACCGATCCAGGCCTGACCCTCGTCAAATGCGCGGTTTTCCGGTTACTGACAGGCCTGAGGGATTTCGCTTATAGTACCCCGCACGTTCATCTCAAAAGGATTCCGACCACGTGACGGCCGCATCCACCGCCGAAAACGCTGCCGCCTCATCCGAGGTACTCGCAGCCATCGACATGGGCTCGAACAGCTTCCACATGGTGGTTGCCAGACTAGTGCATGGGGAAATCCGGACCCTCGAGAAGATGGGAGAAAAGGTTCAGCTCGGAGCTGGGCTGGACCAATACAACCGGCTCACTGAAGACGCCCAGGAGCGGGCCCTCGCCTGCCTGGGACGCTTCGCTCAACGGCTCAAGGGCATGCCGCCAGAGGCGGTGCAGATTGTCGGCACCAACGCGCTTCGCGTGGCGCGCAATGCCCATCAGTTCATGGCCCGGGCCGAAGAAGCGCTGGGCTATCCGGTAGAGATCATTGCCGGCCGCGAGGAAGCACGCCTGATCTATCTGGGGGTTTCACATACCCTCTCCGACGACATCGGGCGTCGACTGGTTATCGATATTGGCGGTGGCAGCACCGAATTCATCATCGGCCAGCGGTTTGAACCCCAGGAGCTTGAAAGCCTGCACATGGGTTGCGTGTCGTTCCGTAACCGGTATTTCCCGGACGGCAAGATAACCAGGCGGCAGATGGACAAGGCAGTGACCCACGCAGAACAGGAACTGCTCAACATCCGCCAGCATTACCGCTCCGTGGGGTGGCAAAGTGCGGTGGGCTCATCCGGCTCGATCAAAGCCATTGCCAGCGTATTGGCGACCCTGAAGATCACCGACGGCACCATTACCCTCGCCGCCATGCAGGAACTTCGCAAGCGGCTGGTGGACATGGGTAAAACAGAAAAACTGGGAGATCTGGGCGTACGCTCGGACCGCCAGAGCATATTCCCGGCCGGATTTGCCATCCTGATGGGGGCATTCCAATCCCTTGGTATCAAGGACATGGCGTTCGCCGATGGTGCTCTGCGGGAAGGTCTGCTTTACGACATTGTCGGGCGAATCCAGCACGAGGATGTCCGTGAGCGAACCATTTCCGCGCTTCAGGAGCGTTACCACGTTGACCAGGAACATGGCGCTGCCGTTGAGGAAACTGCCGTGGCAGCATGGCGGCAGGTTGCCGACGCCTGGGCCCTGAACACCCCGGCAGATGAAGAAGTACTGCGCTGGGCCTGCCGACTGCATGAGATCGGCCTGACCATTTCCCATAGCCAGTACCATAAACACGGCGCCTACCTGTTGCGCTACTCGGATCTGCCCGGCTTCACCCAGCAGTTCCAGCGCGACCTGGCAACTCTCGTGCGCGGCCACCGGAGAAAATTCGCCTCGGCAATCTTCGAGGGCCTGGACCCGGAAGACATTGCCAGGCTGCGTTACCTCTGCGTGCTGGTGCGCCTGGCGGTTCTGATTCAACACCCACGCAACATGGAGCCGCCTCCGGCCTTCACCCTGACGGCACACAAGGACAAGTTGGTGCTGGAGTTTCCGTCAGGTTGGCTGGATGACAGGCCACTGACCCTGGCCGACCTGGAAAACGAACGGGACTATCTCGCCAAACAGGACTTTGTTCTGGAACTGAACGGCGGCTGAGCGCGCTCAGCCAGCCAACTCGGCCTCCAGGGACTCCACCTCTTCGCTGACTTCAAGCCACTGCGCCTCCACCTCTTCCAGGCGGGCGGTTGCGGTGGCCTGCTCCCCCAACAACTCTTTCAGACGGGTCTTGCCGCTGTCGTCGTAAAGGTCGGGTTCGGATAGCTGCTCTTCCAGAGCTGACAGCTTCTGCTGAAGCTGGTCCATTTCCTTTTCCAGCGCACTCTGTTTTTTACGGTAGGGGCTGAGTTTCTGGCGAAGAGCCGCCTCTGCCCGCTTGCGCGCCTTCCGATCTTCGGCACTCTCGCCCACCGCCTCAGCGGCCTCGGGCACCCCCTCCTGGCCGACCGGCACTCTCCTAGGTGCCTCGGTTTCGTCTTTCCGGCGGTCCGCCAGCCAACGCTCATAGTCTTCCAGATCGCCCTGGTACTCCGTTACCCGACCATCATTGACCAGCCAGAACTCGTCCACGGTGTTCCTTAGCAAGTGCCGATCGTGAGAAACCACCACAATAGCGCCTTCAAAGTTCTGCAGCGCCATGGTCAGAGCCTGGCGCATTTCCAGATCCAGGTGGTTCGTGGGCTCGTCCAGCAGGAGCAGGTTGGGTCTCTGCCATGCGATCACGGCCAGCGCCACGCGGGCCTTTTCGCCACCGGAAAACGACCGGATGGCACTCAGGGCTTCATCGCCATGAAAATCAAAGCCACCAAGGAAATTCCGTATACTCTGCTCTGACGCCTTCGGGGAAAGCCGCTGAAGATGCAGGAAAGGGCTGGCATCCAGATCCAGGGACTCCAGCTGATGCTGGGCAAAGTAGCCGATGGCCAGATGCTCGCCACAGGTACGATCACCAGACATCAACGTGCCCTCACCCCGGAGTGCATCCATCAGGGTAGACTTGCCCGCACCATTGGGACCCAGCAGCCCGACCCTGCTGCCCGGCAACAGGGTCAGGTTAATGCTGTTGAGGATTGCAGTACTGCCGTGCCCGGCCTTGCCATTGCGTATCGACAACAGCGGATTGGAAACCTTCTCGGCCACCGGAAACTCGAAGCTGAACGGCGAATCGATATGGGCCGGGGCAATGCGCTCCATCCGCTCCAGAGCCTTGACGCGGCTCTGGGCCTGACGGGCCTTCGTGGCCTTGGCCTTGAACCGATCGATGAACCGCTGGATTTCGGCGATCCTGGCCTGCTGGCGTTCAAAACCGGCCTGCTGCTGGGCCAGACGCTCACTGCGCTGGCCCTCAAAGGCTGAGTAATTACCCGTATACAGTTCCAGGTTACGGCGATCGAAATGCACGACATGGGTAGCGACCCTATCCATGAAATCGCGGTCGTGGGAGATAAACAGCAGGGTACCGGGATAGCGCCGCAGCCAATTCTCGAGCCACAGACAGGCATCCAGATCCAGGTGGTTAGTGGGCTCGTCCAGAAGCAGCAGATCGGACGGTCGCATCAGGGCCTGGGCCAGGTTCAGGCGGATTCGCCAACCACCGGAAAACGCCGATACCGGCCGGTTCGCGTCCTCGTCCGAGAATCCCAGCCCGCGCAGCAAGGCCTCGGCCCGGCGGCCGGCGGACCAGGCCTCGTGCACATCCAGCTCACCGTGTATGCGGGCAATGGCATGATCGTCACCTGCGGCCTCGGCCCTGGCAAGTTCACCTTCCAGGCGGCGCAAATCCAGGTCGCCATCTAGAACAAAATCCCTCGCGCTGCGCTCGGTGGCTTCTACCTCCTGCGCCATGTGGGCAATCCGGCAACCACCCGGCAGAGAGACCGCGCCCTGCTCTGGCGCCAACTGGCCCAGCAAGAGCTGGAAAAGACTGGACTTGCCGGCACCATTGGCACCGACGATCGCGACACGCTGGCCGGGTTGCACCGTCAGGCTGACGGATTCTAGCAACCAGACGCCGCCCCGTTGTAAACTGAGATCGGTTATCGTTAACATGCTTTCATTTTATCAACGTAAAGTGTTCAGGGAAGGCACAGCGCCTATGTCGGTCCGCTCGGCGACCACCCCGGATTTTTCGACACCGCCGCTGGAACTTCCGGCAGATCTGGAACCGGACAACCCGCTCTGGCGTTTTGCCCTGGCGTTCTGGAAACGTCCGGATGTCCAGAACAGCTGCCTGGCGCTTCAGAATCAGGGCTGGAGCGTAACGCGGATTCTCGGTGCGGCCTGGCTTGCACTCTCTGGCAGGGTCTTCGCCGGGGTCGAGGACGCTACGGTAACAGAGTGGCGCGACCGTGTAACCGTTGCCCTCCGGAGCGCGCGGAAATCGCTGCCCGGCAGCGCCGACAACTGTCAGAAGCTTCGCACCGGCATCGCCGGCCTGGAGCTTGAAGCCGAACAGATTGAACTGGCCCTGAGCTGGCGAACGCTAATGACCATTAACCCGGAACACGCAGACATGCAGGGACGCGACGCACTGATCATCAACAATCTGTTTGCGGCAGCACCGACCTTACCCGTTGAGGACGATGCAAGGCCCTTGCTGAATACACTGGCCGATACTCTGGCCCACTTTCCCAAGGGAGACCATCAGCCATGATGATGAAATGGCTCATACGGCTCTCGTTCCCGGCTCTCGGGTTATTGCTATTGCTGATTTTCTTCGGTCTGAACGACCCGGAGCAGGTCTCCGAACCTGTGGCAGAGCACGAGCAGCCCGAGATTCCCGCGTTTGAAGGACTGGTCCCGTCCCCGATTCCCACCGAGGGCCCCGAAATCGTGTTCAAATGGCAGGATACCGACGGCAACTGGCACTACGCTGACCAGCCGCCCGAACAGGGCCGCTGGAACACCCTCGCTATCGAGCGACGTGACAAGGTCTTCCCCCGGATTCAGCCGCAGGAGCCGGAAACAGACTGGCAATCTCCCTACAGCGCACCTTTCTCCCTGGGTCCCTCAGCTGCCGGTACCAACGGCAGCTGAGCTGACACGTCCGGTTTCTTAACACATGTTCAGTGGCATCTGATGCCGGAACCCGTTACCTTCTGCGTTCTGACAAACACAACGCGGGGCCCTGCCCCAAGCACCGACGTTAAAGGATAATGCAATGAAGAAAACGCTCCTTGCACTGGCAGTGACCGGCCTCGTGGCCGGCTGTTCCACACCCCCCGAAGCCCCGGAACAACCGAAACTGGATTCCACCGATCAGAAGGTGAGCTATGGCATGGGCCTGGTTCTCGGTGAGCGCATGGGTAACGACCTGCCGAATCTGCAGATGGACCAGTTCCTCCAGGGCATCCAGCACGGCCACGCCGGCGATGAAGAAGCCAAGCGCATGAGCCGCGAGGAAATCCAGCAGGCTCTGATGACCTACCAGCAGCAGCTGCAGGAAGAGCAGGGCAAGCAGATGGAAGAATTGGCCCAGAAGAACCTGGATGCCGGCGAAGCCTTCCTTGCCGAGAACGCAGAGCGTGAAGGTGTGGAAACCACTGAATCCGGCCTGCAATACGAAGTACTTGAGCAGGGTGACGGCGAAAAGCCGGCAGCAACAGACACCGTTCAGGTGCATTACACCGGTGAACTGCTGTCCGGTGAAGTATTTGACAGCTCCCGCGAGCGCGGTGAGCCGGTTACCTTCGCCCTGAACCAGGTGATTCCCGGCTGGACCGAGGGCCTGCAGCTGATGAGCGAGGGTGCCCGTTACAAGCTCTACATTCCGTCCGATCTGGCCTACGGCCCCGGCGGCAACAGGGCGATCGGCCCCAACGAGACCCTCGTGTTTGATGTCGAGCTACTCGAGATCAACCCTGGCTCCGGAGACTAAGCGCCAGAACAGGCAGCTGTCAGTTCTGAGGCTGCCACACGAAAAAGCCCCAGCCGGCGATACCGGACTGGGGCTTTTTTTGATTCAGGGATTTCTCAGGCAGAGGCTACTTTGCCGGCATGGGCATTGTGCAGATGCTCGATCAGGAAATCCTCCATCTCGAACCGGGTCTCCAGAGTTTCACCCAGCTTCGACAATTCACCGAACAGTTCTTTGACATCCTCTTCGGACAAATCCCGGCCATCCAGCCGGTCATTGAAGTTAAGGGCAACCTCGGTGGTTTGCTCAATACGGGGATAAACCTTGGCAGCCAGCTCCAACCCGCCATCGTTAAATTCCCGGGCCTCTCGCACCAACTGCTCGTAGATCTCGAAATGACCGGTAGACACGTAGTCCACCAGAACTTCACACAGGCGCACGAATTTTTCTCTCAATGCTTCGGTCTGCGAGAAGTCGCTTTCTCCGGACAGGTCGCAGTAATGCACCAGAAGCTCCTGACGCTCCTTGAGCCAGCGATCAATCAGCTCGCTGACGCCGCCCCAGCGCTCCCTGGCATTTCGGCAATTTTCCAACATGACGCCTGTTCTCCGCTTGTCTTGACTACTTCTGTTTCGGTTTTGATTTTTATTAGGTTTGGATCAAGTTACCCCATGGCTGCGGTTCCCCGCAACCGTTTCAGCCTCGAATCCATTCCCGGGGTTTTTGCCGGCGAAACATCAAAACCAGACCGGTGATGACAAGCAGCGAGAAAAAGACAGCAGTCCAGCCGGGAATGCTCAAACCCAGGAACCGCCAGACCACTTCAGCGCAGTCCCCGGTGCCCTGGAGCGCGGTAGACAGAACTTCGAACCACGGCAGAACGTCCAGCATGTAGTCCACCGAAGGCCCGCATGCCGGCACCTGGTCCGCCGGCAGGCTCTGCAGCCACAACTGCCGCCCGGCGACACCCAGCCCTGCTCCGGCGGTCAGCACCAGCAGGAACCCATAGATCCGCACGCCGAATCCGGTGGGGCCATGGAGAAAGGCCAGGAAACTGACCAGACCGGCACCCATGAAACCGAAGCGCTGTAACCAGCAAAGCGGGCAGGGCTCGAGCCCCATCACATGCTCCATATAAAAAGCCACACCAAGGAGTGCGGCACATACAAGGAAAATAAGCCCGAAAACCCATCTGCTGGTCAAAAGAACACCTCGAATCGTGAATTGAAACTGCAAGCGGCCACAGGGCCTGCTATTCTCGTCACTTAACCCTAAACCACGATCAACTTCAAGCCTATGACACGCCAGCCAAAATCTGTTCTGACGCTTCTTTTTCTGTTGTTTGCAACGATCTCTTTGCCGGCCGTTTCCCAGGAAGAGGAAAATGCCGACGAGGACGTGGCTGAAGAAGAAAACAGCTTTACCGACTACATCAGCATGGATCCACCGTTCGTGACCCACGTGGGTACGCCCGGCAACAAGCCAACCTATCTGAAAGCCGCGGTCAGTCTGCGGGCAAACAGCGCGAGCGCACGGCCTGCCGTGGATGCTCACATGCCCCGATTGCGACACGAACTGGTCATGCTGTTTGGTGAGCAAACGGATACCGATCGCCTCACCTCAATGGAGGGCCAGGAGGCGCTGCGCGAAGAAGCCAAACAGCGAATCAATGCGGTACTGGAAGAGCAGCAGACCGGCGAAAGCATAGCCGGCGTGCTGTTTACGGAGTTTGTCGTGCAGAAGTGAAGCTGGAACCGGCCAGTGGTTCAGGCGATCCGCGAGAACAGATCATCTGACTGGTCGCGGTCATCACGGGCCACCTGATCGGAATCATCCCAACCGGCTTCCCAGGCCGCAATAACGACGTCACCACGATAGGGGCAGCGGGATTTGTCCATGCCCATGTTGGCCGCCATATAGCCCTGACGGTAAGCCTTGTTCAGGGCTTCCACGTCCCAGCCGAGTTTGATATCCCTTGCCATCGCAATCCCCTCCCGATCCTGATGTTACAAAAATTAACAGCCGGACCGGAGGGAGACAAATCTTTGTTCAGTTTCTGTGCGTCAGGTCCGCAGACTCCTGCGACGCCTCCCGAACCCAACGTTCAAGAGCGCAGGTACTGTTCCAGAAACTCGCTGAACGACAGGGTATCGGCGCTTTCCATGTCGGCCTGCTCGGTCAGGGATTCTGACGTCATAGCCTCAAACGCGCGGCGCACATCATCACCAAGACCTTCCTGCCTAAGGCTCTGCTGATGCTGCCGCGCCATTTCCATACCCCACTCCCGGTGACCCAGGCCAGAGGAACGCATGGCATCGAGAACCCGGGCAGACGGCACGGTCCATTCACCGGTCAACACTTCGCGCTGGGCGGCAAGGGCGTTGCGGTAGGTGTCATCACCCCGCCAACTATCGAGCAGTTCCGCAAGGGGCTCCAGCTGCGACAGAATGTCGTTCGCAGCGTCGGATACCGGGGTACGATGCCCACCACGGCAAAGCGCCAACTCTCGATAACGCCCATTGGCGACCACATCCTTGTAGTTGTCATCCAGGCGTTCACATTCGGCATCGCCAATTCGGGGAGAGTCTGCTAGCAGGCAGTCCAGCAGGAACAGATCCAGAAAATCGATCTGGGCCTCGTTCACACCAACCGGCGAGAAGGGATCAAGGTCCAAACATCGCACCTCAATGTACTCCACACCCCGGGCTTCGAGGGCCTGGATGGGCTTTTCCTCACGCTGCGTCGTGCGTTTGGGGCGCACCGCGCTGTAATACTCGTTCTCGATCTGCAGTACGCTGGTGTTGATCTGGATGAACTTGTCGCCCCGGCGGGTGCCGATCGACTCATACGCCGGCCAGGTGGTGTGAATGGCCCGATCCAGAGTCTGGGTGTAGGTGCTCAGCTCGTTGAAACAGATATTCAGGGATGCCTGTGCGTTGTTGTGGTACCCAAGATCGCCCATCCGTAACGAGGTTGCGTACTCACCGAACCAGGTGCGTTCATCAAATCGCGAGAGATCATGGTTCACGCCGGCTACAAAGCTGGCATCCAGGGCGGGCGAAGCACCGAACAACAACATCAGCAGCCAGCTGCGGCGGCGGAAATTGCGAATCAGCCAGAAATACTGGTCCGACTTGAAGTCTTTCAGGCTTTGCTCGTTGCCCAGCAATTCCTGCCACTTGTGCCAGAAACTGTCGGGCAGGGACAGATTGTAGTGGGCGCCCGCGATGCTCTGCATCATACGGCCGTAGCGCACGGCCAGTCCCTGCCGGTAAACATGCTTGAGTTGGCCAATATTGGAGCTGCCATACTCGGCGATGGGGATACTCGGGTCACCATCCAGCTCACAGGGCATGCTTGTCGCCCAGAACACTTCGTCACCCAGGTTCTGCTGCACAAACGTGTGGATATCCCGCAGCGATTTCAGCATGCCTGCCGTGCTGTCGAACACCGGCGTGATCAGCTCCAGCAAGGCCTCTGAATAGTCGGTGGTAATCCTCGGATGGGTAAGCGCCGACCCCAGGGCTTCGGGGTGCGGAGTCTGGGCGATGAAGCCGTTGCGATCCACCCGCAGCCCTTCTTTTTCGACACCCTTGAGGAAACCATCCCAGTCGCTGGCAGCGAACTGACGAAATACGGAATGGCGGGATTCAGCCATGGTCGACTCCTGCTGCGGCCGGCTTGCTCTTGTGCATAACCGGCCGGTGAAAAGATTGTAAACCCGTCAGCTGTCCTTGCGCGCCGAGGCAAGTGCCTGGGCCAGCGCACCAGCCATGGCGCCCTGTGGGGATTTCTGACCGGAACCGCCATTACCGGCATTCCGGTTTCCGCCCTTGCGGCTGGCTCCGGAGCGGTTGGCAGCCATTGGCTTGCCTTCGTTTTTCTCGCCAGGCTGATCGTCCATACGCATGGTCAGGGCAATTCGCTTGCGCGGGATATCCACGTCCATCACCTTAACCTTGACGATATCCCCGGCCTTGACCACTTCTCGGGGATCCTTGACGAAGGTGTGGGACAGCGCGGAAATGTGCACCAGGCCATCCTGATGCACACCAATATCCACAAACGCGCCAAAGTTGGTCACGTTGGTCACCGACCCTTCCAGCACCATGCCGGGTTTGAGATCGCTCAGGGTTTCGACCCCTTCCTCAAAACTTGCGAACCTGAATTCCGGTCGCGGATCCCGCCCCGGTTTCTCCAGTTCCGAGATGATGTCCTTGATAGTCGGCAAACCGAACTGTTCTGTTACGTAATCCTGGGGATTCAGACCACGCAGGAACGAGGAATCGCCGATGATATCGCCCACTTCGCGATTATTTTTCCGGGCGATGGCCTCGACCACGCCATAGGCTTCCGGGTGCACGGAGGACCGGTCCAGGGGGTTCTCGCCGCCGGCAATACGCAGAAAACCCGCCGCCTGCTCGAACGTGCGGTCCCCGAGACGGGTGACCTTGAGCAGCTGTTTCCGGTTGCGGAACATGCCGTTCTGGTTGCGGAACTCAATGATGTTCTGGGCGATGGTCTGGTTCAGGCCCGAGACCCTTGCCAGCAGTGGCGCTGACGCGGTATTCAGATCCACACCCACGCCGTTTACGCAGTCTTCCACTACGGCATCGAGGCTTCGTGACAGCTGCACCTGGGAAACGTCGTGCTGGTACTGCCCCACCCCGATGGATTTCGGCTCGATTTTCACCAGTTCGGCCAGCGGATCCTGCAACCGGCGGGCAATGGACACCGCGCCGCGAATGGTGACATCCAGATCGGGCAGTTCTTTTGAGGCGAACTCGGAGGCTGAATAGACCGAAGCACCGGACTCACTGACCACGATCCGGGCCAGCTTCAATTCGGGGTAACGCTTGCTGAGGTCGCCGACCAGCTTCTCCGTTTCCCGGGAAGCGGTGCCATTGCCAATGGCCACCAGTTCAATCTTGTACTCCCGACACCAGGCCGCCAGCTGCTCGATGGAACGGTCCCATTGGTTCTGCGGCGCATGGGGGAAGATGGCACCGTGGCCGGCCACCTGGCCAGTGCCATCGATAACAGCCACTTTCACCCCGGTGCGTAGCCCTGGATCCAGGCCCAGGGTCGGACGTGGACCGGCCGGCGCAAGCAGCAGAAGATCCTTGAGGTTGGCGGCGAACACGTTGATGGCTTCGGTTTCTGCCGCTTCGCGGACCTGTGCCATGAGATCGGTTTCAATCTGGGTGGAGAGTTTCACCCGCCAGGTCCAGCGAACCACCTCCGAGAGCCATTTGTCGGCAGCACGACCATTGTCCCGGATATTCCAGCGAGCGGCGATGCGCTGCTCGGCCGGGTGGGGCGCACGGCGGTCATCCTCGGCATCACCAACAACAATCGTGTAACCAAGAACGCCCTCGTTCCTGCCCCGAAGGATGGCCAGGGCACGGTGGGACGGAACTTTCTTAAGCGGCTCAACGTGGTCGAAATAATCACGGAACTTGGCCCCCTCGTTTTCCTTGCCTTCCACCACGGTGACGTTCAGCTGGCCTTCCTGCCAGATAAAGTCCCGCAGGCTGCCCAGCAGCTCGGCATCCTCGGCAAACCGCTCCATCAGAATGTAGCGGGCGCCATCCAGGGCAGCCTTGGTATCTTCCACGCCGGCTTCTTTGTTCAGGTAGCCCTGGGCAGTGGTTTCAGGATCGAGAGTCGGATCATCATAGAGGGCGTCAGCCAGCGGCTCCAGACCCGCCTCGCGGGCAATCTGGGCCTTGGTCCGGCGCTTGGGCTTGTAGGGCAGGTAAAGATCTTCCAGACGGTTCTTGGTGTCGGCGTCCTGGATGGTGGCCTTGAGCTCGTCGGTCAGCTTGCCCTGCTCCTCAATGCTCTTGAGGATAGTGGCACGACGGTCTTCCAGTTCCCGCAAATAGCGCAGACGTTCTTCCAGGTTCCTCAGCTGGCTGTCATCCAGTGAGCCTGTGATCTCTTTCCGGTAGCGGGCGATAAACGGAACGGTCGCGCCTTCGTCGAGCAGTTCGACGGTGGCATTAACCTGTTGCTCGCGGACACCGAGTTCCTCGGCGATACGCCTGGAGATACTGTTCATGCAACCTCTGTCTGATGCTTTGCCAATAAACCAGCAAAGGTACAGCGGCTTACTGCTGCAGGCAAGCGGCCTGTCCCCGCTTGTTCAGGAATTGCACAAGATCCGCCCAGGGCATGGGCCGGGCGTAGTAATAGCCCTGGATTTCATCGCAATGCTGCTGGCGCAGAAACTCCAGTTGCCCTTCGGTTTCCACGCCTTCGGCGACGACGCTGATCTGCAGGCTGTGGGCCAGGCTGATAATGGCCCGGATAATGTGTTCGGCGTCTGCGGAATTACCCAACTCCTGCACAAACGACTTGTCGATCTTCACCAGCGAGATGGGCAGATGCTGGAGATTGCTCAACGATGAAAAGCCGGTGCCGAAATCGTCCAGGGCAAAACTGATACCCAGCTGGTTCAATTCCCGCAGGCAGCGCTGGGCGTACTCCGGGTCGTGCATCATGGCACTCTCGGTCAGCTCCAGCTCCAGCAGACTGGTATCCACGTTGGCGTTAAAGATGATGCGGAAAATGGTTTCGGTCATCTTGCGATCGTGAAACTGCCTGAACGACAGGTTGACCGCGAACACCAGCCCGGGGAAACCGAGCTCGGCGGACTCCTGCAGGCGTTTGCAGGCCTGCTCGATGACCCAGTAACCAATGGGCACGATCAACCCGCTGCGCTCGGCAACCGGAATGAATTCGTCCGGCCCCACCAGCCCGCGCTCCGGGTGATTCCAGCGCAACAGGCATTCGACACCCCGTACTTCTTCCGTGGCCAGATCAATCCGGGGCTGATAGTAAAGCTCCAGTTCCTTGCCTCGAAGGGCGTTGCGGAGGTCTGCCTCCAGACGAAGCTGGTAACCGGCGGAAATGTGCAGCTGGCGGTCGTAAAAACGGTAGCTGGTGCCCGGATCCCGTTTTGCTTCGAACATGGCGCGGTTGGCCCGGCGCAACAGATTCTCGGCGCTGTCTCCGGCTTCCGGGTAGGTTGCGACACCAAGGCTGGCACTGACCACGACCGTCTGGCCATCAATCGTAACCGGCTCATCAAGGGCGTTGACCACCTTGCGGATAATCTGGGTGATATCGAGGGAGTCCTCGACCTTTTCAACAATAATGGCCAGTTCGTCACCCCCGATACGCATCAGCGAATCGACGCGACGAAGAGAATGACGAAGACGCTCTGCCAGCTTCATCATCAACTGGTCGCTTTTCTGGTAACCGAAAGATTCATTAATGCTGCGGAAGTCATCGATATTGAGGTGCAACAAGGCCAGCCGATGGCCTGCACGCTCAGCCCGCAGCAAGGCCTGCTGGAGACGATCGAAGAAAAGGTCCCGGTTGATAAAACCGGTGGCGACTTCGCGGCCCAGCTGACCATGGGCGGACTCGGACAACTGGTCCCGATACCAGAGGCATTTCACGGCCCGACGGAACGTCCAGTGGTCCAGGGTTTGACGACAAAGGTAATCGGCAGCTCCGGCAGCCAGCAACTCTGGCGCGCGCTCCATCGGCGGCTCGGCACTGAGGGCCAGAACCGGTTTTTCATTGCTGGCGACCGCCAGATATTGCAGGAAAGACGCCTCTGAGCCACCATGGAACACGCAGTCCCAGACGATGACATCAAAACTGGCGTTACGGATCAGATCATCACAATCCACCAGATCCGGGCACCAGGTCGCGTCCGCACTGATGTCGACGTCACCCGCCAGAAGAGCATTCAGCCAGAGAAAATCAGCGTAGTCTGGTGTAAGAACCAAAAGGCGCAACTGTCCGGGCCTCATGGTTTCCAGTGGCAGTGTCATCAAGCAGGATCCATTTATGCGTGAACAACCGAGTCCGTTCTGTTAATCATAGTCTATAGATCCCCAAGGTACAGTAACTCTGTCTGGTGTAGAATAAGCCCACGTCCGTTATCCCCATTTCGTTCCATTCTGGCCATTTATTTGTGAACAAGCTCAACCCGAGACAAAGCGAAGCAGTCCGCTATGCCGATGGCCCGATGCTGGTGCTTGCCGGGGCAGGCAGTGGCAAGACCAGCGTGATTACCCGCAAGATTGCCTACCTGATCGAGCAACTTGGAATACCGGGGCGTCATATTGCCGCAGTCACCTTCACCAACAAGGCTGCCCGTGAAATGAAAGAGCGGGTTGGCAGGATCGTTGACCGGAAGCTGACCCGGGGCCTGATTGTATCTACTTTTCACAATCTTGGCCTCAACATGATCCGTGAGGAGCACACGCATCTTGGCTACCACCCCGGCTTCTCGATCTTTGATGCCGAGGATGCCAAGGCCCTGTTACAGGATCTGATGCTCCGGGAAGCCAGCGCCGAGGCCGGGGACGAACTCAACGACATCCAGATGACCATCTCCTCCTGGAAAAACGCCATGCGGGGGCCCGCCGAGGCCCTGAGCAAGGCTGCCGATGAGCGTGAACAGCGTATTGCCATTATCTACAAGAAATACAACGAGTACCTGAAAGCCTACAACGCGGTCGATTTTGATGATCTGATCCTGCTGCCCGTGATGCTGTTCCGCTCGAATCCGGACGTGCTCGCGAAATGGCGGCGGAAGATTCGCTACATGCTGGTGGATGAATACCAGGACACCAACGTGTGCCAGTATGAACTAGTCAAGCAGCTGGTGGCCGAGCGGGCCGCGTTTACCGTGGTTGGAGACGACGACCAGTCCATCTATGCCTGGCGCGGTGCCCGGCCCGAAAACCTGGCCCAGCTAAAGGAAGACTTCCCTAGCCTGAAAATCGTCAAGCTTGAACAGAATTACCGGTCCACTGCCCGGATCCTGCGCAGTGCCAACACAGTAATTGCCAATAATCCCCACGTGTTCGAGAAGGCGTTGTGGAGTGATCACACCATCGGCGAGGAAATCCGGATTGTCCGATGCCGCAACGAAGACGCGGAAACCGACCGCGTTGCCACCGAGATCCTCGACCAGAAACTAAAAAAAGGGCTCGATTTCCGGGACTTTGCCGTGCTGTATCGGGGTAACCACCAGGCACGACTGCTGGAAATGAAACTGCAGGCCTACCAGATCCCCTACCGCATCTCCGGCGGCCAGTCGTTTTTCTCGAAGAACGAGATCAAGGACGCCATGTCCTACCTGCGGCTGTTGATCAATCCGGACGACGACGCCGCGTTTCTGCGGGTGGTCAATGTGCCACGCCGGGAGATCGGTCCGCGCACGCTGGAGCAGCTCAGTCACTACGCCCGGTCCCGCAACGTCAGCCTGTTCAAGGCCCTGGGTGACATGGGCGCAGAGACCCACGTGACCGAGAAGGGGCTGGATCGCCTGCGGCGTTTTGCCCACTGGGTGGATGCCACCTGCGAGCGGTTGCACAGCGAGAACCCGATACCCGTGATCAAACAGCTGTTCACGGACATCGAATACGAGGAGTGGCTGCACCAGCACTCCGGCACCCCCAAACAGGCCGAGCGGCGGATGGAGAACATCTGGTACCTGGTGGAGTCCATCCAGCGCATGCTCGACGATGGCAAGGGCACGGCCGATGAGCTCGGCATCGAGGATGCCATCACCAAACTGATCCTTCGGGACATGATGGAACAGCGGGAAGAGGACGATGACAGCGACAAGGTTCAGCTGCTCACCCTGCACGCGTCGAAGGGCCTGGAGTTTCCCCACGTGTTCATCATGGGGCTTGAGGAAGAAATCCTGCCCCACCGAAGCAGTATTGAAGAAGGTAATATCGAGGAAGAACGGCGACTGATGTACGTGGGCATTACCCGCGCCCGGGAAACGCTGACCCTGACTTACGCGGCGACCCGGAAACAGTACGGCGAGAAACTCGAAACCATCCCGAGCCGCTTCCTTGATGAGCTGCCCGAGGAAGACCTCAAATGGGAGGGGACTGGCGACCTGGATGTGGAAGCCAATCAGAAAAAGGGAAAAGCGACTCTCAGTGCCCTTTTGGGCGATCTCGGCCTGTAAATTTCAAATTTTTTTACAATCACTGCAACTTTTGAAGACCTGATCCGTTTCTGCAAGTGGGATACCTCATCCCGCTCCGACAACAACAAGATCAGGAGGACTTCATGTCCAGAAATTCCAATCGCTTGTGTCAGCTTACCGGTTCGCTCTTTCTCATCACGGCAGGAGCCACCCCAGCCAGCGCGGGGCTCCTTGGCGGGCTACTCGGATCATCTACCGATGATTCAATAGTGCAGACGAACCAGGACAGAGACCCGGCAAAAGGCTACTTCAGCGAACCTTTTGCGGAACCAACCATCATCGTCGACGGTGAAGCTGTTGAAACCGATGAGAAATGCATCACCCGGGCCGATGGCATGGATGAGTGCAAACCGGCCGCAGGTACCATGGCCCTGCTGAAAGACGGTCGCCTACTCTACCTGAATGCGCTCGAGGGTACCGAAAACGTCGAGCTGTCAATCGTCGCCGAATTCGGCGAAGTCTCGGTCAACGATCAGACCCGTGTATTGTCGCTTGATGAAAGCGACAACCCGTCCTGGCTCAAACCGTCCCCATTGGATGCCGGTGCCAATCCGGACGGCAATGACAGCGAGACCCTCCTCAACGGCACCGAACTCGACGGCTTGATTGATACTGCAGATAACACCAGTAAAAACGACGGTGCGCTGTTCTGCTCGGATGTTATTGGCCTCGCAAACGGCGATGTGATGGCTGTCGGTGGCACCGACTACTACTCGGAGCCCGGCATAGACGGCCTGCCACTCGGCGTTGCAGAGCTGGAAGGCATCAAGAATTCGCGGATATTCGATGAGGCGACCAACACCTGGCGCCAGAGCGGTGATATGACCTACGGCCGCTGGTACCCGTCGCTGGTCACTCTGGGCAATGGCGACGTCTTTGTGGCGAGCGGCGTCACCAAGCTTTTGAAGCCCGTCTATCCGGACGAGCCTCTGAATAGCGGACGCAACGTCGTCCAAACGGAAACCTACAACCCTTGCGCAGGCGTGTGGACGGAGAATCCTTCGACCGCAGACAGGTCACTGCCGCTTTACCCGCGAATGCATCTCCTGCCCAACGGTCACGTGCTCTATAACGCGGGCGGCCAGGCGTTCAATCCATTTGGCCAGGGGTATGACCAGGCCTTGTGGAACATTGTCGCCAGCTACAATCCCGCAACCCAGCGCTGGAACGACATCGGCTATGCCGGACTGCCCCTGAGACTGGATGAAGTCGGGCTGGACCAGCTCAGCAGCACACTGAATATCACCAATCTTTCCCTGGACCAGATCGGCTCATTGCTGGGCGATGTGCTGGAAGCTCCGTCTGATCTGCTGGAGAGCGGCGCAGAGCTGGGCGTTTCAGAGGACGACCTTCGAATGGCCATTGCCGGTGGCATGCGCGGCTCCACGTCCTCAACCATGTTACCTCTCAAGCCAAACGCCAACGGTGAGTACACGGACGTCGAGCTTCTGACTGCCGGTGGTGTTCCCAGTTACGCTCTACTGACCAATCCCGGCGGCTACCTGCCCACGGATCAGAGCCGGATCGACCGCATAACCACGAATGGCGATGACATCGGCTACGAATCAAGACTCACTGGCTCGCTCAACCAGCCACGCTGGTATGGCACCAATGTTCTCATGCCTGACGGCAGCGTCATGGTATTCAGTGGCGGCAACCGCGATGGTGTCGTAGCACCCGGCCTTGAGGGCCCAATTCGCACGGCCGAGCGCTTTGATCCGGAAACGGGCACGTGGACTGAAATGGCAACGGGCCACAGGGCACGGACTTACCACAATACAGCGGTACTTATGGAAGACGGTCGTGTGATGATTGCCGGGCATTCGCCGATCAATACCGCCTACCTGACCTTCGTCGATCTTCAGGACTTCGGTTTGGCGCCGTATGACGGACGGGATCCCAGCTTTGAAATCTACACACCACCCTATGCCATGCGTGACGACCGCCCGGAAATCCAGAGCGCGCCGCGCAACCTGAGCATTGGTGATCGCTTCAATATAAAGGTTGACCAGGCCGACCAGATCGACAAGGCGCTGCTGATTCGCCGGACGGTCATGACCCATGTGATTGATGGCGACCAGCGCGCCATTGAACTGGTCATGGAAAGAGGCAACGGCAACAAGCTGACCCTGAAAATGCCAGACAACCACAACGTGGTCCCCGCCGGCGAGTACATGCTGTTCGTGAGCAAACAGACGACTGAAGGAAGGGTGCCATCAATATCGGCTCCCATCACCGTGGTCAACGAGAACCTCGAATGCATGGCGCCAACCCAGATGGCGGGCGACACCACGACCGCCGACGGAATTATCGAATCAACACTTGAGATTCTGTAACCAGGCAACGGGAGTACATTATGAAAAACGGACGGATCAGTACTGGCGGCTTGCCACTGGTTTTGTTCGGCCTGATGCCCCTGCTGGCTTCCTCGCCAGCGGGGGCGCATGGGGCACCCGACGCAGAGGGCGCTCCCTCTGAGATCGTGCAGGCCCGCATTACCGAGCAGCCGAACATTCAGGGATTGAACGCGATGATTCTGGATGCCCCACGCCCGGGCATCCTGTTGAGCTACCGGGGCGACACCCCTCTGACAGTATTGGGAACCCAAGACGAGGCATTTCTCAGGTTTACTGGCAAGACCGTCATGGTCAATACCGAAAGCCCGAGCTGGCGGTCTCTGCCAAACGCCCCCACTCTCTCGGGAACGCCCGTTGAGGAGAGTGACAGATGGGCAGTGCTGTCGCAAAGTGCCAGTTTTGGCTGGCTAGACCCACGCCTGGCAGCGATGGAGAGCATGCATCACCAGGAACCAGAACATCAGAGCTGGTCGATCAGCCTGCAAACCGCCTCCGGCGAAACAGCGATTATAGTCGGCGAGCTGAGGCGTAAACCGCTCCCCTGACCGCCTAAACCGGAAGGCCGAAAGGCCATAAGAAAAAGCCCCCGAATATCGGGGGCTTTTCTTTTACTCAAAATAGCCTTACTGACTTTCTGCCACCAGGTGCTCGACAGCCGCCTGAATTTCTTCATCCGGACAGCTTGCACAACCGCCCTTTGCAGGCATGGCATTGAAGCCATTGATCGCGTGACTGACCAGAGTGTCCAGCCCTTTATCGATGCGAGGAGCCCAGGCATCGGCATCACCAATCACAGGTGCACCAGCAGCACCGGTGGTGTGACACGCCATGCAAACCGCGTCATACACTTCGCTACCTGAACGAGGACCAGAGCTGGCGGTCTCGGTCGGAGCAGCAGCACTGCCACATTCGTCACCCTGCAGACACACTTCGCCAACCGGCTGGATACGTGCACGGATTTCATCTTCGACGCTTGCCATTACGGCGCTAGCTGTCAGGCCTGCAACGACCAACACAGCAGCCAGGACTCTCTTCATCTTCACAATGCACCTCGCATTTGAGCGTTATAATCTTCGGTCGCCGCATTATAGCGACTGAAACCCGGCAAAAAAACCAAACAGCAAAATCATAAATTGATTTCAACCATTTTAATTGCGATTTCGTAAGTCAGAGGGTGTTTCGCGAACAATCCGGTTACCATGGTGTTCGCCGACGTTTCATCATTCAGGACCTGTTTCCATGACCAATTCGGAACCGACTTCACCCCACCCGTTGCGCAAACCGCTGCTGATTGCCGAATTTACGGCGCTTGCCGTTTTGCTGGCTTCCATGGGGTGGTTTTCCAGCCAGACCAGCGACGGTCAGACCATCAGCGCCGGCTGGCTGCTGATTCCAGCCTTCGCCAGCCTCGGGGTCTTCATCAGCTTTATCGGCCTCATGTACCTGCGCTGGGTAGCCTCGGCGGAAAGTGGCAACCGGTTCAAGCACAAGGTTATTTTCTCACTTCTGGCCGTCACCCTGATCGGCGTCTGGATCTATGGCATTGCCAACACCTGGTTCAGTCTGACCGCCAGCTAGGAGAGCACCTGATGACATCCCCACACCTGTTGGCGCCGCCCACGGCCATCATTACCTTCTCGTTGATGCTGTCGGTGCCTGTAAACGTGTCGGCACAGACTGAGGAAGCGCCCTCCATTGATTCACCCGAACAGTGCGCCCTGATTGACGATGGCATCAAGCGACTGGCCTGTTTTGACAGCCTCTACAAACCCACTGAGAGCCAGGCCCAGGCATCGGAAAGCGCCAAGGAACAGGCCGAGAAGAGCGCGGAGCAACTGGCGCCCAATGGTAAAGATCTCGATGCCGTTGCCGGCAGTGCCTTGGAAGGCGATTCCGACGCAGGCGTTATGTCTGCCTTGGTGGACCGCTATGTGGCCGCCGAGAAAGCCGTGTTTTCCTTTTCCGGCAGCTTTGTGGGGCACCGGCCCACCTACATCCTGCCGGTGAGCTGGGTGAAAGACCCGAACGAATCGCCATCCAGTCCCCGGCTAGGGTCCATCGGTTATGACTACGACCTGGAACGGGAAGAAGCCAAGTACCAGATCAGTTTCAAGGTCCCACTGCTGACGGGAATTCTGGATGACCGCACAACACTCTGGTTTGGCTATACCCAGACCTCGTTCTGGCAGGTGTACAACCAGGACGACTCCGCGCCTTTCCGGGAAACCAACTACGAGCCGGAGATATTCGCCCGATACCAGACCGACTGGGATATCGGACCGGGCCGACTGAATGGCGTGACCCTCGGATTCAATCACCAGTCCAACGGGCAGTCTGAACCGAAGTCCCGGAGCTGGAATCGCATCATGGGCTCAGCCGCGTACAGTTATGATCGCTGGCTCTTTATGGTCCAGCCCTGGTATCGGATTCCGGAGAACAATGACGATGATAATGCGGACATCCAGCGCTACCTGGGGTATGCCAATTACCATGCGGTATACAAGCTGACCGAGGATCGGACGTTTTCGTTGCGGCTGATGAATAACCTGCGGTCGGATGATAACAAGACGTCGGTGGAGTTCGGGTACAGTTTCCCAATGGGGGATACGGTTAAGGGGTTCTTCCAGTACTACAACGGGTATGGGGAGAGTCTGATCGACTATAACCACCGGATTCAGCGGTTCGGTATCGGGATTATGCTGAACGACTGGCTCTGACTTCAGGTGCAAGACCGACTGGGACGCTTGTCCTCCTGAAACACGCTCCTAACGGCACATCCCTGTGACGCTTGGGCTCCGCCATCCCTGGCTCCGCACAGTTTCATGAGGACAAGCGTCCCACTCGGCCCCAAAAAAAGGAGTTACCTCTCCTCGTTCAATCTCTGCATTTCTGCCAGCAATTCTTCCGTCTTCTCTTCCATCAACGGAATATCCGCCCGCGATTCTACGTTCAACCGTACAACCGGCTCGGTGTTGGACATTCGTAGGTTGAAGCGCCAGTCGTCGAATTCGATGCTTACGCCGTCCACGTGGCTGACGCTTTTGGCGCCAACGCTGTATTTGGCTTCAATCGCAGCGATGACCTTGGGGGGATCATCGATGGTGCGGTTGATTTCGCCGCTGGCGGGGTAGGCTTCGATTCGGGCATCGATGAGCGACGACAGGGTCTGGCCGGACTGGCAGAGGCGTTCGGCAACCAGCAGCCAGGGGATCATGCCGCTGTCGCAATAGGCGAAGTCGCGGAAGTAGTGGTGGGCGCTCATTTCGCCACCATACACGGCATCTTCGTCACGCATTCTCTGTTTGATGAAGGCGTGGCCGGTCTTGCTCTCGATGGCTTCGCCACCGGCGGCTTTCACCAGATCAAGGGTGTTCCAGGTCAGACGGGGGTCATGGATGACCTTGCCGCCGCCGGTTTTGCGCAGGAACTGGTCGGCGAGCAAACCAACAATGTAGTACCCCTCTATGAAACGGCCGTTTTCGTCGAAGAAGAAGCAGCGGTCGTAGTCGCCATCCCAGGCGATGCCCATGGCAGCGCCTTCCGCGATAACGGCGTCGGCCGTCGCCGCCCGGTTTTCCGGGAGGATCGGGTTCGGTACGCCGTTGGGAAAATGGCCGTCTGGCTGGTGGTGCACTTTCACGAATTCAAAGGGCAGGTGCTGTTCGAGTTCATCGATCACCAGGCCGGCGCCGCCGTTACCGGCGTTGCAGACAATGGTCAGCGGGCTGAGCGAACCGGCATCGATATACCCCAGGAGATGGTCCACGTAGGCGCTCATCACCTCAAGTGGTTCGTAGCGACCCTGCTGAGGTGCATCACCGAATGGCTCCAGCACCCGGTCGCGGATCTCGTTCAGACCGTTATCGGAGCTGATAGGCCGGGATTCAGGGCCGACCATTTTCATGCCGTTGTGATCTTTGGGATTGTGGCTGGCAGTCACCATAATGCCGCCGTCCATCTTGTAATGGCTGGTGGCAAAATACACCTGCTCGGTGCCGCACAGGCCGATATCAAACACATCCGCGCCGGCGGCCATGAGGCCGGAGCTGAGTGCCTCGGCAATGTCGGGACTGGACAGCCGGATGTCGTAGCCCACGATGACTTTTTTCGCGCCAGTGATTTCCACGTAAGCGCGTCCGATTTTTTCAGCAAGGACCGGATTCAGTTGATCCGGCACCCGGCCTCGCAGGTCGTAGGCTTTAAAACAGGACAAGTCCATTGTCTGAAATTACTCCGCGGCGGATGACTGAAGCTGGATGTAGTTCTGGATGCCCATCTGGGAAATCATTTCCAGCTGGGTTTCCAGCCAGTCGATGTGCTCTTCTTCACTATCGAGAATGCTGCGGAACAGTTCACGGCTGGTGAAATCCTGCACTTCCTCGCAGTAGAGGATCGCTTCTTTCAGGTCGGTGTGGGCAATTTCTTCCAGTTTGAGATCGCAGGAGATCATTTCCTCGACGTTTTCGCCGATCAGCAATTTGTTCAGATCCTGGAGATTGGGCAGCCCTTCGAGGAACAGGATCCGCTCGATAAGCTGGTCTGCATGCTTCATCTCGTCGATGGATTCTTCGTATTCCTTGGCGGCCAGCTTGGTAATACCCCAATCCTTGTACATGCGGGAATGGAGAAAGTACTGGTTGATCGCGGTCAGCTCGTTGCCGAGGACCTTGTTCAAGTGCTGGATGACCTTTTTATCGCCTTTCATGGTCGGGCTCCCTGATGGCCGAATGAATCAGTGTCTTAGGATAGCCCCTTATGGCGCAGGAGAAAAACAGAACCGGCCAATCGTGCCGGTCAGGCAGGCTGGGCGAGCATGTTGGCCATGGCCAGGTAATCGGGCGTGCGGCTCTCGCGCAGGATTTCGCGGGCGGTGCAGGCACAGCGTCCACACTGGGTGCCCACACCCAGCTCTTTGCCAAGCTGGCGCATGGATGACACGCCGTTATCGGCAGCTTCGCGAATTTCCCGGTCGGTTACGCCGTGGCAAAGGCAAACGTACATAGCAGTGACTCACCAATGACAATAAAAGTTAGTGATAATTATTGTCATTGGCATCTAGAAATGCAAGCCTTCTGGCTTAAATTTGTGCAACTTTTGTGTTGCGAGACTCACAAACCCCGGGTCAGATTCCGCGAACCTGCGTCGGTAACCACCACGTTGTCCTCGATACGGATTCCGCCGCAGCCTCTCAGCCGCCCAATCAGCTCCCGGTTTAAATATTGCCCCAGCTCGCCTTCCAGCAGTGGATCCAGCAGCGACGGAATGAAATAGAGACCCGGCTCGATGGTTACCACCATACCGGGTTCAAGCCGGCGGGTGAGACGGAGAAACGGCGCGTCGTCCGGAGGCGGCGTTGGTTTTCCAGCCACGTCGTGCACCTGGACGCCCAGGAAGTGACCGATGCCATGGGGGAAGAATACACGGGTGATGCCCTTTTCGACGATACCCTCGTCATCCAGGCCGGTAACCAGACCGGTGGCCGACAGCAGGGCGGCAAGCCCCTGATGGGCCTTGCGATGGATGTCGATGTAGTCCACCCCGGGCGCGACCATGTCGCAGAGCCTGACCTGGAGCCGGTCGAGACCGTGGATCAGCGCTGCGAAGTGCGACTCTTCCGGACCTGCCGTGGTACGGGTGATATCGGAGCAGTAGCCCCGAAAACGGACCCCGGCATCGATCAGCAGGCTACGGGTCTGCCCCGGCGGCTGCGTATCGTAATACTGGTAGTGCAACGTCCCGGCGTGCTCGTTCAGCCCGATAATGCTGTGATAAGGCGCTTCGGCTTCCCGCTGACCGGTTGCCTGCTGGTAGGCCAGGTTGATGCCAAACTCGCTCTCGCCGGCCAGGAACGCGTCCCGGGCCGCCGCGTGGCCTGCCAGAGCCAGTCGGTTCGCCTGTGCGAGACACTCGATTTCGTAGGGCGTTTTGCACACGCGGGTCTCGTCCAGATCCCTCAACAGAGCCTCCGGGTTTTTCTCACCCGGAATATTCCATATCAGGGCAGGATCCCCGATCACCGCAAGACTTTCCGGATCATCCAGCAACGGGGCCTCGGGTGAGGCACTGCTGCGAACCTCGATGAATTGCTGCCAGGGCTCTTCCGCCAGTGGCGAATTGGCGTGCCAGAAGTCGACCGGTTCGAACAGCCAGAGCACGGGCTTGTGCCCGGCCCGGATCCAGAGCCAGCAGTGTTCGCGACCGGCCAGCCCGGTCCAGTGCAGAAACGGACCATAACCCTGGAAATGCCAGGCCTGGTCATCTCCATAACGGTAAGGCGCGGCGCCGGAAGCAATAAGCAGGCTGTCGTAGCCATGCTCTGCCAGGGCCGATTCGTATCGGGCCTGCAGTTCTTTCAGGTGATCGGTCTGCAGCGACAACAGCGCATCATCAGGCATGGCCATCTTCCAGTGTTTTCCAGAGCGTTAAAAGATCGTCCGACCGGGTGTCACGGAGACGGATCAGGCGAATTTCCAGGGGGACATCCCAGCCTTCGTCACCGGCTCGCACCAGACTGCCGAACTGTTCGCTTTTTTCTGTCATGCGCCGGGGCAACCACCCCATACCGAACCCCTGCTTCACCAGCGCCTTGATGCTGGCGGACTGGGTGTTCTCGTTCAGGGGTAACAGATTGGCCGTCAACCTGTTGCGGGCAAGATGGCCCTCAATCGCCGATTGCAGGAAACCACGACTGTGATAAGCGATCAGCGGTACCGGCTGTTCCGGGCTGCCCGGCAAGGCAAACCGCGGATGCCCCTGATCGCCAGCAACACTGACCGGAACCAGGGATTCGCGAGCCAGCACCAGCCAGTCGTAACTATCGGCAGTCAGCCTCCCGCCCCAGGGCAGATCGGGATGCCAATAGCACAGCACCAGATCACACTCGCCACTGTCCAGCGCCTCCAGAAACTGCTCCCCCACCCAACTGGTGGCATTCAGATTTAGCTGCAAACGCTCGGCAATGCCCGCGTCTTTCGCCCAGCCCTGGTAAAAGTGCGAAAACAGACCCTGCGTGGAACCCACACTGATCCTGGCAGACACCTCGGCTTCAAGGGCGCTGATTCGATCACGGGTATCCCGGACATCCCGGGTGATTCGCTCGCACAGCTCCCGGAATATCTCGCCAGCAGGCGTCAGCAAGAGCGGCAGCGTCTGGCGGTTGACCAGCGTGCTGCCCATGGCTTCTTCCAATAATTTGATCCGGCGGCTGAACGTAGGCTGGCTCACGTGCTGCAACTCGGCAGCACGTGAAAAATGGCGCGTTCGGGCCAGCGCCAGAAAATCTTCCAACCAGCTTACTTCCATGGAGTCCCCTGAGGGTATGTCGTTGTATCGATGCGAGTTCTGCTGCTGGCATCATAGCCTATCGCAGCGGCGCCGTTACAACCGGCCCTCTTCCACCGCGTGGCAGGCCACCTGGGTACCGCCATCCGTGGTGATCAGCTGCGGAATTTCCTGCCGGCAGCGCTCGTTGGCGTAGGGACACCGACCGTGGAAGACACAGCCCGACGGCAGGTTCACCGGCGTGGGCACCTCTCCTTTCAGGCGGATGTGGTTGGGGCGATCATCCTCCAGTTTCGGAATAGCCGACAACAGCGCCTGGGTGTAGGGATGTCGGGGCGCGGAAAACAGCGTTTTTGTATCCGCCAGCTCACAAACCCGCCCAAGGTACATGACGGCAACCCGGGTGCCGAAATGCTCCACCACCGCCAGATCGTGGGTAATAAACAGGTAGGTCAAGCCCCTGCTTTCCTGGGCGTCCATCAGAAGGTTCAGCACCTGGGCCTGGATCGAGACGTCCAGGGCCGAGATCGGCTCGTCGGCCACGATGAACTCCGGATCAACTGCCAGGGCCCGGGCAATGGCGATCCGCTGGCGCTGGCCACCGGAGAATTCGTGGCCGAAGCGGTTGCCCCAGTCCTGATCAATGCCCACCGAATGCATCACCTCATGGATCTTGTCCCGCACCTGCACCGGGGACCAGTCCGGATGATGGAACCGGATCGGCTCCTCCAGGGTCTGCTGGATGGTCATGCGCGGGTTCAGGGACGCATAGGGATTCTGGAAGATCATCTGCATCTTGCGCCGGTACGGCAGTGAATCCTTGCGCTCCAGATTGTCGATGCGCTGGCCGTCGTAGTGAATCTCGCCGGCGCTGGGCGAGAGCAACCCCATCACGGTTCGGGCCACGGTCGACTTGCCACAGCCGGATTCGCCCACCACGCACAGGGCCTCGCCCTTCTGCACTTCCAGGTCCACGCCGTTGATGGCGTGGACAGCCTCCTGTTTGCGGCGGAAGCGTCCACCCTCAAAGGTGATCTGCTCCAGCAGGCTGCCGGACAGGTCAAAGCGTTTCTCGAGACCGCTGATACTTACCAGAGGGGAGGTCATGATTCGGCCTCCTGCATGCGTTTCTCCTGTTCAATCAGGTTGGCAACTTCGTAACAGGCCACATTCACATTGCCCGAGCGCACATACTCCGGCATGGCCTGCTTGCACTGCTCGGTGGCGAAGTTGCAGCGGGGATGGAACGGACAGCCGGAGGGCACGTTCTTCAACGATGGCATGGAGCCGGGAATCTGGAACAGCCGCTCGCCGGGCTCGCCCATCTGGGGCAGCGCGTTGATCAGCCCCTGGGTGTAGGGGTGCTGGGCATCGTTGATAATTTCCCGGGTCGGCCCCTGCTCGATAATCCGGCCGGAGTACATGACCAGCATTCGCTGGGTCACCTGGGAAACCACGCCCAGATCGTGGGTAATCAGCATCAACGCCACGTTCTCCTGTTCGCACAGGTTCAGTAGCAGATCCATGATTTCCGCCTGAATGGTGACATCCAGAGCCGTCGTGGGCTCATCCGCGATGATGATTTCCGGATCCAGCAGCAGGGCGATGGCAATGATCACCCGCTGGCGCATGCCCCCGGACAGCTCATGGGGGTATTGATCGAGACGCTTCTCCGGAGAAGGAATCTGCACCTTCTGCAGCCGGTCCAGAGCAATGGCACGGGCTTCTTTTTTACTGATTTTCCGATGGGCAAGGAGAGCCTCCACCATCTGGGTTCCGATGGTGAGGACCGGGTTCAGGGTCATCATCGGATCCTGGAAGATCATGGCGATACGGTTACCACGGATTCGGCGCAGCTCCCGCTCGCTCATGGCGGCGAGGTCCCTGCCCTCGAACAGGATCTGTCCGCCGGCGATGTAGCCCGGCTTGGCAATCAGGTTCAGGATGGAAAAGGCAGCCACCGACTTGCCGGCACCGGACTCCCCCACCAGGCCCAGGCGCTCGCCCTTGTCCAGGCTGAAGCTGATGCCGCGCAGCGCTGTCAGGTCGCCACCACGCACGGCAAAACGTACATCAAGATCTTTTACTTCCAACAGTGCCATGGTGTTACCCCTTGTACAGCCGTGGGTTCATCACATCCCGCAACCAGTCACCCAACAGGTTGATGACCAGCACGAGCACCACCAGCACCAGGCCCGGGATCAGGGTGATCCACCAGGAACCGCCCTGGATGTAGTCAAAGCCGGATTTGATCAGCGAGCCCAGCGACGGCTGGGTCTCCGGCATGCCAAGCCCCAGGAACGACAGCGCCGCCTCGGAGATAATGGCGTTGGCGATCTGGACCGTGGCGATAACGAAGATGGGCGACAGCGTATTGGGCAGGATGTGCCGGAACATGATCCGACGGGTCCCGAAACCCATCACCTTGGCCGCATCCACGTACTCCTTCTTCTTTTCCGCCAGCACCGAAGCACGAACGGTCCGGGCAATCTGGGGCCACTCGGCAACACCGATGATGAAGATCAGCATGTAAATGGCGATCTCACCGAACATCAGGTTACCGAAGCTGGCCTTGAACACTGCGCCCACGATGATGGCAACCATCAGAGTGGAGAAGGACAGCTGCACATCGGCAATGCGCATCAGCACCGCATCGACCTTGCCACCCAGGTAGCCGGCGAGGAGACCGAACAGAATGCCCAGAAACGCCTGCAGGACCACCGCCCCGAAACCGATCATCAGGGACACCCGGGTACCGTAAAGAATCGTGGACAGCAGATCCCGGCCCTGGGCGTCGGTGCCCAGAGGAAATGCCGGATCGGCTCCGCTCATGCCCACCGGGGGCAGCTCAGAATTCATAATGTTGATCTGCGCCAGATCGTAGGGATCGGCGGGCGCCAGCAGGGGCGCGAACACCGCCGCCAGCACCATCAGCAGCAGCACGGCAAAGCTGACAATCGCCACCTTGTCGCGCTTGAAGCTGTACCAGAAGAAGGACTCGCGGAAGCGGTACCAGCGGGAAACCGTTGCCGTTGTCATGCTTTCTTTCCTGTCAGTTTGACGGTGGGATTCACCAGACCGTAGATCAGATCCACCAGGGTATTGGTAACCACGAAAATCAGGCCCACCACCATCAGGTAAGCCACGATCAGCGGAATGTCACTGCGGGTAATGGCCTCCAGGAACATCAGGCCCACGCCCGGCCACTGGAACACGGTTTCCGTAAGGATGGTGTACGCCACCATAATGCCGATCTGCACGCCACCCACGGTGATCACCGGAAGCATGGTGTTCTTGAGTGCGTGCAGGAAGTTGATGCGGCCGGCGCTCAGGCCCTTGGCCCGGGCGTAACGCACATAGTCGCTCTGCAGCACTTCCATCATCTCGGCCCGGATCAGCCGGATAAACAGCGGCAGCATGATCGAGGCCAGCGACACCGACGGTAGGATCAGGTGCATCAGACCGGTACCGGTGAAGAAGCCCGATTCCCAGGTGGCGAACAGGTGAGTCAGCTCATCACCACGCCCGTAAGAGGGCAGGCCGCCCTCAGTGGAAAAGAAGTCGTTCAGCCACTGCCCCCACCCGGTATCGGACGGAAACCAGTTCACCGTCACACCAATGGAGAACAGCTGAATCAGCACAATGGCCGTCAGGAACACCGGGATGGAAATACCCACGGTACTGACGCCCATAAAGAATTTGGATAACCATGCCTGGGGCCGGATAGCGGCATAGACACCAATCGGCACGGAAAGAAACACAATAATCAGACTGGCACCGATGACCAGCTCCAGCGTCGCCGGCAGGTGCTCGGCGATCACTTCCAGGGTCGGCTTGCTGTAGAAATAGGAGTTGCCCAGGTCGCCCTGGAGCGCATTGCCTGCAAACCGCAGGTACTGCACCACCATCGGGTCGTTCAGGCCAAGCTCCTCTCGAATGGCTTCCCTCTCCTCTTCGGAGACGGACATCCCCACCATTTCCTGAAGCGGGTCCCCGAGGCCATCCTGAATGGCAAAGGCAATCACGCTGATCACAAACATGACCAGAAACGCCTGGGAAATCCGCTGAACCAAAAACGCTAACATGGAAAGCTTCCGGATAAGGCTTGCAAACAAAAGGCCGGCGCCGGATCACTCCAGCGCCGGCCGGCCATCAAAGGCAGTTACTCAACAACCAGATCACCCAGGTACGGGAAGTTCATGACATTGAGCACCGGCTCAATATTCACGTTCTTCTTGGAGGCCCAGGCCAGGTCCTGCCAGTGCAGCGGAACAAAGGCGGCATCATCGTACAGACGCTGTTCCACTTCCTGCAGCATGGCGGCACGCTTGTCCAGGTCGGTCTCGACGTTGGCCTTCTGTACCAGGGCGTCGATTTCCGGGTTGCAGTAGTTACCGGCGTTGTACTGGCCAGCGCCAGTGTCGGCATCCGGGCAGAAGGTCAGGAACTCGTAGAAGTTGGCGGAGTCCTCGGTATCCGCGTGCCAGCCGATCATCATCATGTCAGCGGCGCGGTTGTCATACTCCGGCCAGTACTGGGCCTTTGGCAGGGTTTTCAGATCCACCTTGATGTTGATGCGCGCCAGCATGGCAGCCACTGCCTGAGCGATCTTGTCGTCGTTCACGTAGCGGTTGTTCGGCGCCATCATGGTGATTGTGAAACCGTCCTCGTAACCGGCTTCCTTCATCAGCTCCTGGGCCTTGGCCACATCGAAGCGCGGTGTCAGGGACTCGTTATAGCCCTGGTAGCCTTCAGGCGACATCTGGGCAGCAGGGGTGGCGAAGCCTTTCATGATCTTGGCGGCAATGCCTTCCTGGTTGATGGCATAGGCAATCGCCTGGCGAACCTTCGGGTTCTTGAAGGCTTCCACTCGCTCCTGGTTCATGTGGAACAGGA
Source organism: Marinobacter sp. L-80 (assembly GCF_056859395.1). Taxonomy (NCBI): domain Bacteria; kingdom Pseudomonadati; phylum Pseudomonadota; class Gammaproteobacteria; order Pseudomonadales; family Marinobacteraceae; genus Marinobacter; species Marinobacter sp. L-80. The sequence continues at coordinate 47,598 of NZ_JBSXOI010000049.1, read as the reverse complement.
TGATGCGGGTGCCACTCATGGTGACCAGGTTGGCGTTCTTGTCGTTGCGGATCCGCTCCAGATCATTGGGCGGAACCGGGGCGATAAAGTCGACACCACCGGACAGCAGCGCAGAAACCCGGGTGTTGTTCTCTTTGATCGGAGTCAGCACGATCTTGCCGACGTTACCCGGGGACTCGGTATCCCAGTAGTCGTCGAAGCGCTCGAACTCGACGCGGACACCCTGCTTGCGTTCGGTCACGGTGTAAGGGCCGGTGCCCGACAGATTCTCGGATGCGAACGAGTTGCCATGTTTGAGGATGGCGCTCTTGTCTTTGCCGTCTTTGCCGTCTTCGGTCTGGCCGCTGTAGAACTCGCTGTCGAACGGGAAGATATAGGTGGCGGTGTTCAGCAGCAGCGGATAGGGCTCACTGGTGACCAGCTCGAAGGTGTAATCATCGATGATGTTGATGCCGCTGAAGGGCTTGAAGATGGCCTTGAAATCCTGGCTCTGCTTCAGGCGGTCGAAAGTGAACTTCACATCCGCGGTCGTCAGCTCGTTGCCGGAATGGAACTTCACGCCCTAACGGAGTTTGAAGCGCATGGTGTTTTCATCAACCCGGGTCCAGCTCTCTGCCAGGCGCGGCTCGAAACCAAGATCCTTGGTCCAGCGCAACAGCGGATCAAAGGTCATATGAGACAGCTGGAGAATGCCACCAGACAGCTGCTCATGAATGTCGAGGGTCACGGGGTCGGCGTCGTACGCCATCTTCAGTTCCTTGGTCGCCTCGGCAGACAGGGCTACCGGCGCCGCCGCCAGGGCCATGGAACCGACAAATGCTGCAATCAGTTTTTTCATCGCGTTTTCCGTCGCTGTTTTAGGAATTTTCACGGAACATCGGCGCAGAACGGCGCCGAATGCCTGGCCAACAAGCTAGTCTCGGAAAACACTTAGGGCAATCGAAATTGCGACATGGGGCTATACGCCAGGTGAATGACCTGATTTGGCGCAGACTTACAGCCGGAAAACCAGAGGCAGGATCAGGGCAGTAAACACACCGGTAAGTCCCATTCCCAGAGACGCAAACGCGCCGGCGCTATGGCTGATTTCAAACGCCCTGGCGGTTCCGATGGCATGGCCATTCAGCCCCAGGGCAAAGCCCAGAATCCGTTCGTCCTCAACAGGCAAAAGCCGCGCGAGCAGGTCTACGAAGAGGGTTGCCACCACGCCGGTGATCAGAAGCCCGCCCATCATCAGGGGCACAGAACCGCCCAACTGCTCGGTAATACCGATGGCGATAGGCGCAGTAACCGACTTGGGGGCCAGTGACGCCAGCACCTCCGGCGTCGCGCCCAACGCCCAGCCAATCACCACGGCGTAAACCGCCGCCATGGTGGCGGCAATCGGCAGCGTGACCACAATCGGGCGCCACATGGCACGGATATGGTGCACCTGCTGGTACAAGGGAATCCCGAGGGCGACGGTGGCAGGCCCCAGCAACACCGTCAGCCAGCGCGCGCCCTGCTGGTAATCCTGGTAATCCACCGCCAACGCGATGAAGCCAGATAAAAGACACGCAGACAAAACAACCGGCGGCAGCCAGATAGGCCGGCCAATGCGGGAGAACAGCCAGTTGCCGGCAAAGAAGGCACCGAGGGTCAAACCGATCGCAAGAATCGGGGTGGCGGCAAGCGACTCCGGCAGGGCCTGGAAGCGCGCGAGTAGCTCACTCACCATCGCTAACGCCTCTTTTCGTCACCGCTTTCATCAACAACAACGTCGTCAGCACACTGAGAAAGGTGCCCACCAGCAATGCCGCCGCAACCGCCAGCCACTGCCCGGAGAACTGGTTCGCCGTGAAAAACACACCCACCACCCCCGGCATGATCAAGAGCACCAGCACCGATATCAGCCCCTGGCTGGCCCGAGCAAGATCATCACTCACGTTGCCTTTAAGCATCAGCGTGAAGGTAATGACCACCATCCCCAGCACGCCGCCACTCACCGGCAACGCCAGAAGCAGGCGCACAGACTCGCCAAGAATAAAAAACAGCACCAGAACCAGAAAACCACGCAACATCGGCATGCGCTTACACTCACCCGGGAAAGAATTGCATTACACTAGCCCAAACCCCTATCCCGATACCAATGCAGGAAGCCCATGGCGCTCAAAGCAACCATCCTCAAGGCGACGCTCAACATCGCCGACATGGACCGTCACTACTACGCGGATCATCAATTGACCATCGCCCAGCATCCGTCGGAAACGGACCTGCGCGTGATGATCCGGCTGCTTGCCTTTGCCCTGAACGCCGGCGACACCCTCGAATTTACCAAAGGCCTGAGCACCGATGATGAGCCAGAGCTGTGGCAGAAAGACCTGACCGGCGAAATTGAATTATGGATCGAGCTTGGCCTGCCAGAAGAAGACCGAATAAGGAAGGCCTGCAACCGCGCCGGGAAAGTGATCCTCTACACCTATGGCGATCGCGCATTCCCAGTCTGGTGGGACAAACATCACGGCAAGCTGGAACGTTTCGACAACCTCACCATTGTTCACCTACCCGGCGACAGCACTGAGGCCCTGGCAGCGCTCGCGGACCGGTCCATGAGCTTCCAGGTGACCATCCAGGATGGCGAGGTCACCTTCAGCAATGACAACAATCTGGTATCGATTACCCCCGAGCAGCGACTACCCCAGAACTGAGGTCAGGACTTGCCGCCGGGGGCTGGACAGACACCCGCTACGCACGTAAGATTGCGCACTCGAAATCGGCGAGTCATCGTCGAGCTCGAAGCGCCCGTAGCTCAGCTGGATAGAGCGTTGCCCTCCGGAGGCAAAGGTCATAGGTTCGAATCCTATCGGGCGCGCCATTATTTTCAAAGGCTTGCGTGAAAACGCAGGCCTTTTTTATTTGCCTGTGCCCAAATTGTGCCTTGCTGGAGCCCAGTCACTTTAGGCCGCTGCTATATCACTCAGTAAAAAGACCATTGCACGGTTTCCACCTCACCATCTCCAAGGCACAGCCACTCCGCGTTATCTATGAATCCAAAACGCCTTGTTGTCGAAACCTTTGGTCGCAATGCGAACATTGGAAGCAACCAATTAACGCTTCTTCCCGCATTACTTCGAAACCTATATGAGGGAAAGCACACTTTTTCAGTATACAGCTATTTCACATTCCCCCTGAAACCAAGCATAAACGGGTTGCAGTAGCCATCTGGGCAAACGGCATCCTGACTCTCGTCCAGATCGCGGAAAGGACTTTGCCGGCAGCTTGGCGCTGATTGCCGATGCTATACATAACTTCTGGGACATGGCATCGCTGATTATCGCGTTCGCGGCCCGTAAAATTGCGCGTCGCCCGGCTGAATAAAAGCTGACCTTCGGCTACGGGCGAATAAAGGTAGGTGTTGCGCTGTTAAATACACCACCTTGATCATGATAGGGCCCTACCTGATATACGAGGGTGTCATGCGGTTCCCAGATCCGCTGGAACTCAAGGGGTGTTGGGTAGTCTGACTTACATTGTTGCACTGATAATGGACGCGTTGAGCGCGCTGCTGACCTACTCAATGCAGAAGGGCAGCGTTAATATTCATGCGTTGTTTTACACAACTTGTCTGATGCGTTTGCGTCAATAGCAGTGTTATAGGCGGAGCTCTTATCTTGCTCTACGACATGCGCTGGGTTGATTCCGCAATCACCATTGGCATGGCCAGCTATATTCTCTACCTGGACCTGACAGAAATTGGCGGGACCATCAGAACACTCATGCTGGGGAGTCCCGAGGATATCGGCACAGATTCCGTCATTGGGGCAGTATCAGACTTAGAAGGAGTTATCGACTTCACCCCGTACATTTTTGGCAGGTGGGTGAGCATGATGCCTCGCTCGACGCCCGTGTGGTTGTCGAGATGAGTGCGTGGAATGAACTTGAGAAAATCAAGGACGGGATAAAACAGGCTTTGGAGAAAGAGTTCAGCGTAACTCATTCAACACTGGAATTTGAACACCCTGACTACAAGCACGAGGGGGCAAATACCTATAAACATAGTTAACCGGCGCGCTATGTGACATACCTCATCATGCAGATTCCAAACGAATGGCGAACCACAAAGGCACGAGGACTCCATGCGAGACATGATTGAACCCCATCAAATTTGGGCCTACCCCATCGCTGCTGTTCTCGGCCTTTTAGAGGGCAGGAAACCTCCCCCGGGAAATATGTTGCCAGAGTATCTGCCCGGGACTCCATACCCAGGCTCTTGCTTTATAACAACATTACCCAGACACCGCTGCATCATCAGACCTCGCCAGATTCTCGAAAGCAATATGGCGAGGTCTAACTTTCTTTACGCTTCGGAAAAACTCCTGCGTTTCCAGAGATAGTAACCTACCGGTATCACCAGCAGTGCCAGAATCACGGCACTGATCATGCCTCCGACCATGGGCGCGGCAATCCGCCCCATGACTTCCGATCCGGTTCCGCCACCCATCATGACCGGTATCAGCCCGCCGATGATGGCGGCCGCGGTCATCATTATCGGCCGCACCCTCATTCCGGCGCCATGAAGCACTGCATGGCGAAGGTTTTCCCGCCTTGGTTTCAGCCCGTTCTTTTCACAGGTTTCCAGCATCGATTCGTAGGACTGATTGAGATAGACCAGCATGATCACACCAATCTCCACAGCAACACCGGCCAGGGCAATGAAACCGACGCCGACGGCAACCGAGAAGTTGTAACCCAGCAGATACATCAGCCAGAAGGCGCCAACCAACGCGAAAGGCAGGGTAGCCATGATGATACCCACTTCCGCAAAGCGCCCGAAGTTCAGGAACAGCAGCAGGACAATAACACCCAGTGTCACCGGAACCACCAGGGTCAGTTTCTGCTTGGCGCGAAGCATGTACTCATACTGGCCAGACCAGTTGACGGAGTAACCGGCGGGCAGATCCAGCTCCTCCTTCACGGCGGCCTGCGCCTGCTGCACATAGGTGCCGATATCCACACCCTCGATATCCACATAGCTCCAGCCATTGAGGCGGGCGTTTTCACTCTTGATGGAGGGCGGCCCGTCCTCCACCCGGATATCGGCCACGTCGGCCAGGGAAATCCGCTGGCCGGATTCCGTCACCACGGGGAGCTGCTTCAGTTTTTCGGGTGAGTCCCGATAATCCTCCGGGTAGCGGAGGTTGACCGGGAAGCGCTCAAGCCCTTCGATGGTCTGCGCCACGTTGATTCCGCCAATGGCCGAGGCCACAACCTGCTGAACATCGTCGATATTCAGGCCGTAGCGGGCGGCACGCTCCCGGTCAATATCCACCTTGATATAGCGCCCGCCGGCGACCCGCTCGGAGTAGACAGAACTGGTGCCGGGAACCTTCTCCAGTATCTCCTCAAGGCGTTTACCGATGCGCTGGATAACCGAGAGATCCGGGCCGGCCACCTTGATGCCCACAGGAGTTTTTATACCTGTTGCCAGCATATCGATGCGGGTTTTGATCGGCATGACCCAGGCATTGGTGACCCCCGGGAAGCGAATCAGCGAATTGAGCTCCTGCTTGAGCTTATCGGTGGTCATTCCATCCCGCCACTGATCCTTGGGCTTAAGCTGGATAAAGGTCTCAACCATGGTCAGCGGCGCCGGGTCGGTAGCGGTATCCGCCCGCCCCACCTTGCCAAACACGGTTTTCACTTCGGGCACCGTGGCGATAAGCTTGTCCGTCTGCTGCACCAGCCTCCTGGCCTCGGCAATCGAGATGGCGGGGTAGGTGGTGGGCATGTACATCAGGTCGCCCTCATCCAGGTTGGGAATGAATTCACTCCCGATCTTGGTTGCCGGCCACAGGCCGACAACCAGAACCAGTACCGATACCAGAACCGTTGACAGCGGAAACCGGAGCACCAGCTTCAGGGCCGGCATATAGGCGGCGACCAGCAGCCGGTTCAGCGGATTCTTGTGCTCCGGCAGCACCTTGCCACGAATGAAGTAACCCATGAGCACCGGGACCAGCGTCACTGCGAGAGCGGCACTGGCCGCCATGGCGTAGGTCTTAGTGAACGCCAGGGGCGCAAACATCCGCCCTTCCTGGGCTTCCAGGGCAAACACCGGCACAAAACTGACAGTGATGATCAACAGCGAGAAAAACAGCGCCGGCCCGACCTCCGAGGCCGACCTGGCAACTATTTCCCATCGGTTCTCAGGCGTCAGCGGTGTTCTCTCCATATGCTTATGCATGTTCTCGATGAGCACGATAGCGCCGTCGATCATGGCGCCGATGGCAATGGCGATCCCCCCGAGCGACATGATATTGGCATTGATACCCTGAAAGTACATGACGATAAAGGCGGTCAGGATGCCCACCGGCAGGCTGATAATTGCCACCAGCGACGAGCGGACGTGGAACAGGAAAACCATACACACCAGGGCCACCACCACAAATTCCTCGAGCAGCTTGAACCCGAGGTTATTGACCGCGCGCTCGATCAGGCCAGAGCGATCGTAAACCGTCACCACCTCAACACCTTCGGGCAGGCTCGACTGCAACTCTTCCAGCTTGGCCTTCACACCATTAATGGTTTTCTGGGCATTTTCACCAAACCGCATTACCACAATGCCGCCAATGGTCTCCCCGTTGCCGTTGAGTTCCACAACGCCACGTCTCGCCTGCGGCCCGATCTCAACGCTTGCCACATCCTTCATCAGGACCGGCGTGCCATTTACGTCAAGACCCAGTGGAATCGACAAGAGGTCTTCACGGGACTGGATATAGCCAGTCGAGCGGACAATGTATTCCGCCTCGGCCATCTCGATCACCGATGCACCGATTTCCTTGTTGCCCCGCTTGATGCTGTTCTGGATGTGGGACAGGGGGATACCGAATGCCCGGAGTTTTTCGGGATTCACCTTGACCTGGTACTGCTTGACCATGCCGCCGACCGTGGACACTTCCGAGACACCGGGCACTGTCTGCAGCTCGTACTTCAGAAACCAGTTCTGCAGAGTGGTCAGTTGGCTCAGGTCGTTGTTCCCTGTCCGGTCAACCAGGGCATACAGGTAAACCCAGCCGACCCCGGTCGCATCCGGCCCCAGTTGAGGCCGGGCCGATTCAGGCAGGCTGGGTATTACCTGCGACAGGTATTCCAGCACCCGGGAGCGGGCCCAGTACATGTCCGTATCTTCATCAAAGATGATATAGACGTAGGAGTCGCCGAAGAACGAGTAGCCCCGGACCGTCACCGCACCCGGCACCGAGAGCATGGCCGTGGTCAGCGGATAGGTCACCTGATCTTCCACCACCTGCGGGGCCTGGCCGGGGTAGCTGGTTTTAACGATAACCTGGACATCCGAGAGATCCGGCAGGGCATCCACCGGCGTCTTTGACACCGAGTAGAGCCCGAACCCGGTCAGCAATACGGCGGCAAGCATGACCAGAAAACGGTTCTGGACAGACCAGTTAATGACCGACGCAATCATGAGGCGCCTCCGTCATGGTCCATTTCGCCCTGGTTCATCTTGCCATGGTCCATTTCGCCCTGATCCATCTTGCCGTGGTCCATTTCGCCCTGGTTCATTGGGTTCTGATCCATCCCCTCATGATTCATGGTTTCAGGGCTGCCCTTGGCATCAGCCTTGCCCGCGCCCATGGCGTGCCCGGAATGGTTCATATCCGGGTCCATCGCCCCTGTGGGCGGCGGGGACATCCGCCGGAAATCCGATGTCTTGCTGGATTCAGAGTCAATCAGGAACTGCGCCGAGACCACCACCTGGTCGCCGGGAACGACGCCTTCCAGAATCTCGGCATACCTGTTCCCGACCCGTCCGGTGGTAACGTTAACCGATTTGAAGGCGCCTTCTTCCAGGGCCAGAACAACGCGGTCGGTCTGCCCGGTGCGGATAACGGATTCCCGGGGCACCAGGGTGCGCCTTTCACTGGGATCGCCCTGTATGTCGACGCTGGCGAACATGCCCGGCTGCAACATGCCATCGGCATTGTCAAAGCGCATCCTGACCTGTGCGGTCCGGGTCTCGAGATTGATTTCCGGGTACACGTAGTCCACGCTCCCCATCCAGCTGCGCCCGGGCATGTAGTCCAGGGTCATCTCTACCGGATCGCCGGCACTGATGGCCCAGAGCTGGCTCTCGAACACCTCCCCGATCACCCAGACCTCGTCAAGCGAACCGATGGACACAACCTTATCTCCGGGCTTGACGAATGCACCCTCACGGACATTCAGGACATCAATAACCCCGGAAGCCGGGGCATAGAAAGTTATGGTCCGCTGCACATCCCGGGTCTGCCTGAGTGTCCGGATCAAACGGTCCGAGACATTCAGCGACGACAAACGCTCCTCGGCCGCCCTGATCAGGCGCGGGTTTTTCCGGTCCAGTGCCAGGAGCAATTCCTCCTGGGCATTCACCAGGGTGGGTGAGTAGAGGGTGTAAACAGGCTTGCCCTTCTCAACCGGGTCGCCCTCGGACTTTACATAAAGTTTCTCGATCCACCCTTCAACACGGGGGTGCATGTGGTACAACTCGTCTTCGTTATACTGCACGTAGCCCACGGTAATAATATTGCTGGGCAACTGCCCCCTGATGGCCTCGTCCGTGCGAACGCCCAGGTTATTGACAATGTTCGGCGCAACCCGGACGGTGCCTGGCGAGTCGTCAGCGCTCCCGCTGTCCTCGTAAACCGGAACCAGATCCATGCCCATGGGCGACTTGCCCGGTTTGTCACTTCTGAAGCTGGCGTCCATGGGTGACACCCAGTACAAGGGTTTCTTTTCCGCGGACGCTGGTGCCGTTGCGGTTTCGGAGGCCAGCCAATAGGCCGCCCCGGCCCCGGCAATGCCACCAAGCAGTATAAAGCCCAGCGGGCGAACAAAATTAGCCATGATGGTCAGTCCTGATAGCGAGTCTGTGAAAGTGAAGGTACTTCGGAAGAGCCTGAGGTCAGGTAACGGAAACTGGCGAAGTTCCGGGCCCGCTCCGCGGTCATCCCGATCAGCTCAATCTTGGCGTTGAGATCGTCGATCCGCGCACGTACGGCTTCGGCGAAATCGCCGTCGTCGTTGTTATAGGCGGTCAGTGCGGCCTCGGCCTGCTCTTCCATTTGCGGCAGCAAGAACTGCTGGTATATCCCGATGCGGTCATCAAGCCGTTTAATCCGGGCAAGGGCTGAACGGGCCCTTGCCTGAATCACGCGAAGCTGCAAAACTCGCTCTGTCTTTTCTGCTTCGAGCCGGGCCGCTGAGGCGTTCAGCTTCCGGTCCTGGAGATTGCCGGTAAACAGCGGGAGATCAAAACCAATCCCCACGGAGAAGAGATCCGCCCGGTCCTGCCCGCCGGGCACGCGATCCCGGTAGCCATATTGCGCAGAAACCGTCCATTCGGGCTTGTAAGCCTCGCGGGCAAGATCCACATCAATGGCCCGGGCCTTGATCTGCTGGTCCGTGGAACGGATCAGGGGGTGACGGATAAGGGTGCCCGCACTGGTTTCCGACCAGCCGTCCCGAGGCGCTGTCAGCAGTTCGGGGGGCACCGTTTCGGTTACCTCCAGCGAGGCATTTTTCGACCCGATCCACTCACCCAGAGCTTCCTGACTTGATTGCAGCTTCAGCCTCAGGTCGGTCAGCCGGTCATCCAGGCGCGTAAGCTCCAGGGTGCCCCGGACAACGTCCTGCTGCCGTGAGATCATGGTGGCGGTTATGTAACCCGCCTCGGCTACGTCGGACAGCTGCTCGAAAAGATCCCTGTTATCCTCAATCAGACCGATGCTCTGTTGTGCCTCCCACACATCAAGCCAGAGGCGGGTCACCGTTTCCACCACCCTGGCGCGCCGGTTCTCCCTCTGAAAAGGTTGCTCCTGCGCCAGCTCTTCTTTCCTGTCCTGCGACAACTGCAGGCTGTCGCCGCGCGGAATCCGCTGCGAGATTCCGACCGTGGCCTGGGTCATCGCTTCCTGCCCGGTGTCGAACGTGTCCACGGGCAGATTCGCGGCGCCAAGTGACAGCCGAGGGTCGGGCAGGGCCCCCTCGGCAATGGACTCCTCCAGTAATGCTTGCTGTATCTGGGCACTCTGGCGAAGCCATGGATCGTATTCAATGGCGGCATCAATCACATTCGCCAGTTGAAGTCTGGGCTCCGCCCAACCGGGCAGGCTGGTCAAAACCAACGCCCCGAAGATGGCGGATCTGAAATAGCGAGCAGGAATAGCCAAGGGTAGGTCTCCACAGAAGTCTGTTAATCTGTTCAGGTACGCCATGCTAAATCTCAAACCTGAACTCTAACTGAACTTACCTGGGTTTTCAGGATATTTTGATCTGGCTCAATTTGTGTTTCATGTGATAAAAACCGAGAGAATCTTTGGTTTTTCATTAACTATCCAGAATCACTCCGAAAACTGATGCTTTAAAAAACTCATCAGACAGGATCGGCAATTATTTTCTGAATATAAAGCCTTTACCACCAGCCCAACAATGTGATATACCTGAGGGTCTCAGTGGTATAGCACATAAAGACGAGCAAGCACATTTCAGCGCATAAAAAAGCCGCAGAGGCTTCTGCGGCAAGGACAAACCTGAGACAACACAAAGGACAATCGTGTCAGGTACGATGACTGCCCCATGTACTGCAAAGTAAAACACAATACCCTGAAACAAACCTGAATTTCTGACACCTCTTAAAAAAAGATGACCGTCGAGTGGCCTATACACTAAATAACTGCCCATTAAACCGCCACACGATTCATTTGCTGAAATGTACATATAAAGGAACGCCTGGGTAGAGTGATACTTCTTTGATTGTGGGCGCCAAAATACGACCAGACAGAATATTCAGAAGTACCATTGCATCTCCACCAATCCCAGAGGCTCAAGCATTCCGTACTCGCTGGTGTCGTTACCACCAAACCATTGGGCTCCGGCTGTGAGATAGATTTCCTGGCTGAAGGGAGGCGTCCAGGTGGACCGGGGATAGAGTACCCAGCTTGCATCATCAACATTGCGAATGGCCACTACCCGATACTGCCAAAACGGGTTGATATCCTGCCATGCGAGCAACCCGGTATAATGGCGCCCGGCATAGAGCGGATCTGTGGACAGCAGGTTTCCAAGGCCAGAGTTTCCCGGCGGTACGGGCCGGCCGTTGTAGAAATATTCCAGTGCCAGGTTGAACCCATTGCGAAACGACCAATTCAGATCCGCCACTCCCTGCCAGTAGCTGTCGCTGGCGTCCGGGTCGCTCCAGACGAATTCCGTGCGCCAACCGGTGCCGATCACCGAGCCACTGCCGTCAAAGCCTATCCTGGTGACATCGGCAAACTCACCTGCCATCAGCCCGGCATCTACACCACCAATATAGCGCTTGACCCGGGCTGCCGTACTGGCCTCGCCGTCATTGTGTTGCGGGGCATGGACAGCGCTGATGCGTCCTAAGGCTCCCCAGGGTTTGTCCCAGAGAATGGCGTCCACACCCACCCGTTCATCCGGCTCCAGTTGCAAAGGGCTGACAGGATTGAGGATGTCCATCGGGTTCCAGATCAGGGCCGTGGACCAGTTCACCTGCTGGCGGCCGAAGCGGAAATCACCGGCCGGCGACCGCCACTGCACCGTGCCACGATAGAACTGGTGGCGCGCCAGCAATGTCCCCGACTCGTGAATATCCCCCTGCAGATCCCAGTAGCGAGGTTCCGGGGCATCCCGGAGCAAGGCGAACTCCGGGCTGTCCAGAAAACTGCCCGAAACCAGTTCCAGGTCGTAGGCCGCGTCCACAATCCAGTCCTGATATCGATATCGGGGGTTCAGACGCAGGCGGGTAAGGTTCGAAACGTAGCGATCACCGTCGATCAACGAGCGCGAGCCGACGCTGAGATTCTTCAGCGATCCGGACTGGCTGAACCCGGCCTCAACACCTGAAGCCAGCATCAGGCAGACCAGCCCTGACGCCACTTGCCAGTGCCTAGCCATGATGAATGGCCTCGACCGGGTCCAGCCGCGCCGCCCGCCATGCCGGATACAGCGCCACCGTCACCGAACAGAGAAACAGCAGCAGGCTGGGCAGCCAGACATGATCAAACATCAGCACCGGATAGACCCGGTCGGTAATGCCCGGAATGGTTTCCAGCGCCCCGCTGATCGAGGACAGGTCAATGCCGGCCTGGTTCAGCCAGTAGACCAGCGCACCGCCCGCCAGGGTTCCGGCCACCATGCCCAGTACCGCCAGAAAGAACGCCTCGAACACAATCGTCAGCAGCAACTGGACACCTCGGGTTCCCAGTGCCAGCATGACGCCCAGTTCCCGGGTCCGCTCCATCACCGACATCACCATGGTATTCATGACCCCGATGGCCACCACGACAAAGACCACCGACAGAATGAGATAGAAATCCACCTGGCTCATTTCCACCATCTGCACAACCACCGGGAGCAGGGTTTCCCAGCCCTGGGCCTCCAGTCCGTCGTTAGTCAGAGGCAGCGACTGGTTCAGGGTTCTTGCCAGGGCCGCACTCTCTGCGCGGTCTGACAGCCTCAACACGATCCGCGAGACTTCGTCTTCCAGCAGGCCACCCAGGCGGCGGGCTGCGTTGATATTGGTGAAGACATACTCTGTGTCGAAAAGGTCACTGCCAGTGCGATAGATACCGAGAATGGCCTGGGCACTGGAAGCAAGATCTCCGCCAGCCTGCTGGACCGTAATGACCAGCTTGTCCCCCAGCCGGGCACCCAACTCCTCGGCCAGTTTCTGGCCAATCACAATTCCCGCCTCCCCGGATTGAACATAAGTGCCCTGCTCCATGTATCTGAAAAGTTCCGTAACCGCCCTCTCCTGCTCCGGTGCAATACCCACCAGCTCCACCGGCAGACTCTTCCCGGGGTTTGCCACCATGGCACGCAGCAATACCCTGGGTGCGGCAGCCTCAACCTCAAGACGCGCCTGCAACTGCTGCTGCAGTGCCTGACTGTCGGCAATGCGAAAAGCTGGCGACAGATCGACGTCGTGGCCCTGCGCCATTACCTGCACATGCCCGCTAAGCTGCTGTGTCGAATTGTGAATCATCTGCTCAAAGAAACCATCGGCGAAAGCGTATAAGAACAGATAGGCCGCCAGCCCGAACGCAGTGGCCGAGGCGGTGATCACTGACCGTCGTGGATTGCGGAATACGGAGCGCAGTGCCATTTGCGCGAATATCAGCAGTCGATGATCAGACGTCACCTGCCAGTGGATCCGGCGGATACGGTTGATCATAGTGCGACGTGCGCCCATCGCCTCCAATGGACTGTTGCGGCTGGCCTTCCAGGCCGGGATGGCCGCTGCCAACAGAGCCACCGATATAACCACGATGCCAATCACCACCAGACGCTGGAATTCAATGGTGGGATAGACGATACCGCTCAGGCCCGGCATGGTATCCATGGCCTTGATATAGGCGCTGAAGTCCAGCCCATGGGTACCGAAATAGCCCGTCAGTGACAGCCCCAATGCCAGACCCAACAGGTATCCCAGGCCCGCCAGGATGGCTGTTTCCAGAAGCACCAGCCAGACAATACGACTGCTGGGCGTACCCAACGCCATCATTACACCGAATTCCCGGCCACGCTCCAGTACCGACATCAGAATGGTGTTGACGATGCCGGCCGCCACCACCACAAACACCACGAAGATCACGATGTAGGCGACAGCATCGTGAAACGCAACCATTTGCACCAGCGACGGCATCAGCGCTGGCCACCCCAGGACTTCTACGTTCCAGGCCTGCATCTGATTCCGCAGGCCTGCAACCACCGCTTCAAGCCGGTCGGAATCCTCTACGCGGGACGCAATCTCGGTAAACCGCCCCTGAAAGGCATACAGCGCCTGGGCAGAGGCCAAGGGCATCTGGCCCACGAAGCCATCAATACGCTTGATACCGGTCTCGAATACGCCCACCACTTCGAACCGGTCGGCGCCAATAGAGCCGTCCGACGCCTGCACCACCAGTACCAGCTCGTCGCCCGGGGAGACATCCAGGGCACCGGCGGCATCGACGCCAACAAGAATTTCATTGCCGCGCTCCAGGTAGCGACCACGGACAATCGACCGGTCAAGCCGGGTGACCCGTGGCTCCGTCGCGCTGTCGACGCCCATCACCTGTAATGCCCGTGACTGGTCCTCACGGCTGGCCAGGGCATGGCCCGTCACCCGGGGGGTGGTTGCCGCCACACCGGCTACGGCCGATACCTCCTCTGTGAGATTCCAGCGCTCGGCCAGGGCAATGTTCATCTCCCGGTCATCGTGAAAGCCCCGCTGATGTACCTTCAGGTCGCCGGTCACATAGCCAGTCATGTTGTTGATCATCTGGGCGTTGATGCCATCAATGAATGCCCAGAGAAACACTAGCCCACCGACACCGACGGCCACCGACAACAGTGTGATGACCGTACGCCGACGATTGACCCGAAGATTGCCAAAAGCCAGACGTAGCCACGCCATCACGACCGTATTTCCTCACGTTCGACGCGGCCATCGCGGAGATGGATTACCCGCCGCGCGCGTTCCATCACCATCGGGTCATGGGTGGAGAAGACAAAGGTAATGCCATGCTCGGCATTGAGCTTACGCATCAAGTCCAGTAGCGCCGCGCCGGTCGTGGAATCGAGATTGGCCGTGGGCTCGTCGGCCAGGACAATCGCGGGCTTGCTGACAATCGCCCGGGCCACCGCAACACGCTGTTGCTGGCCGCCAGACAGTTCATGGGGCAGGCGCCGCTCCAGCCCTTGCAGGCCGACCTCCACCAGAATACGCCGGGCCTCGGCACGGCGCTCCCGAAACGGCACTCCGCGCAGCATCAGCACATACTCGACGTTCTCCTGAGCCGACAGCACGCCAATCAGGTTGTATTCCTGAAATACAAAGCCAACCTTCCACAGCCGCAAAAGGGTCCGCTTCTTTCGGCTAAGCCCGGTGATTTCCTCACCCGCCACCTGAATGCGCCCGCTATCCGGCTCGTCCAGGGCTCCAATCTGATTCAATAGCGTGGTTTTACCCGATCCAGACGGGCCCACCAAGGTTGTGAACTCCCCGGCCTCGATCGCGACCGACACCTCATCCAGGGCCTTGACGGCGATGGAATCCTGACGGTAAATTCGCGAGACTTTCTCCACATTGACGATGCTCATGCCGGGCCCTCACTGTGGGTTGCGCAGCCGGCGCAATGAAAACACCTCTTCATCGATCGACAGGTCGAATTCAATAGACTCAATCGTGATCACCGTGCGGGACTCGGGGTTATCGGCGTCCACCATCGTCCAGCGGGTGGGTATCCGGCGCCCATCCATGGTTTCGATCTGGTCATAGGTCATGCGCTTGACGATCTGATCGCGCTCGTCGTAGTAGGCAAGCGAAACCGGGATCGAGTCCTCCCGAACATTGAATTCAAGACGGCTCCACACTACCGGGGCATCAGGTCGGGGCGTCGAGACAACCCGATACACAGGCACCTCACCGGAATCGTCGGTTTCGACCAATTCGTGGGTGTAGTCCTCGACGAACGAGCTTTCCTTGACCAGGTCGTCGTTGCTGAAGTTGGAGCCCATCCATGGCTGGAGCATCATCGACGGTGGGATCTTGATGGTGCGATCAACTTTGGGCAAGTAATTCCACATGGCATCGCCGATGCGCAGCGAGCCGATGCCGGCCTCTTTTTTGGGCGCGTGAATGCGAATCAACGTATGCTCCGGACGATTCATCCAGGCTTCCAGTTCCAGTGTGCGAGTCCAGTACTCAGACTCGATCCACATAGTGAAACGGCCGTGATTGCTGTCGGACCACAGAGTCTGTTCCATGCCTTCAATCAAGGAAACTGCCGAGGGAGGGCCCGCAACAAGACGGCCTGATGCGGCAAACAAAAGGAGAACGCTGATCCAGACTCTCATTGACTACTCCCTTTTCTACTATGAGCTACGGATCACCTTTGCCTGTTCCCCGACAGCGGAACCGCTTGCTGTTTTCCCAGGCGCTTTGACAACGATCACCAAGCCGACAATTGTGATTCCTATCCCGATCATCTCCAGTGATGTGAAAGTTTCGCCGAACAAAAGCATTCCGATAGCGAGACCGAAAACAGGCGTTAAAAAGGTAAACGAATTGAGGCTGTTCAAGGGCGCGCTGGCGAGCAAGGCATACCAGAGCACAACCATCATTGCCGTTGCCGGAATGGCCAGAACGAACATGGCCGTCGTAAATGACCAGGTCCAATCAATCTCGAAGCCCTCGCCCAGGCTCACGGATGCTATTCCCAGAAACACTGAGCCTATGACAAGCTGGATGCCCATTGACCAATAGATATCATCGCTGCCGGCCTGGTATTTAAGCAGCACGTTTCCAATGGCGGTTCCAATGGCACCACCAAGAACATAGACGGCCCCTGAAAATCTGGCGTTACCAAATTCCATCTCTGGCATCGCTAGCACCACAACACCAATAAAACCGATCAAAAGGCCTACAAACACACGCCCGGTCACAACCTCTCGGACGATAAAAAATGAAAGAACCGCCGCAAACAGCGGTTGCGCATTAGCCAGAACGGTTGCAAGTCCTGGCCCCAGTTTGCCAGCTCCTAAAAACATCCCTCCAAGCCCCATGCCCGTGTAACTGAAGCCAATTGCGGCCAGTATCAGGAGCTGGCGAAGCGAATAACTGGGCCGACCATCTTTTGTAAAAGCGATCAGAATCAGACACAACCCTGCCAACAATGCGCGTAAAGCGGCAAAAAGCAAGGGTGGCGCGTCCGGCAATCCCACCACAATAAAAGGAAAGCAGATCGCCCAAAGAAAGGCAACAAGAACCATTCCGGCGACTGAACGTATCGAAAGTGACAGGCTCACCAACAGCTCCTTTGTCTACCCGGCAGATGAGTAGAGCTTTTGTTCAAGCTTGCCGCCCCAATCCGCGCAACCGCGGCAAAAACCTGGGAGTTTTGTTGGCATAGTGCCGCCAGGCTTCCCCGAACGTTTTCTCTGCCTCTCGTTCCTCACTGATCGATAAGCGGGCATACATCCAGAGCAAAACCGGAAACATCGCCAGAGTTATAAGTGTTGGCCACTGCAGAAGGAAGCCAAACATAATCAAGACAAAGCCGACATACTGAGGATGCCGAACATACGAATAGAGCCCCGTCGTAGCCAGCTTTCGCTCTTTTTGCGCCGCGTACAGGGTTCGCCATCCGGCGGCAATCAAGTAAAAACCTCCACCTATAAACACCGTACTCAACAAGTGGAAGGGGCCGAAATGGGGAGAACCCTGCCAACCAAAGAGCATTTCAAGCAAGTGCCCGCTATCGTGGGCAAGCCAATTCACATCCGGGTATTGGGTCTGAAGCCAACCGGACAGGAAATAGAGTGTCAGCGGGAACCCATACATCTCTGTGAATAATGCCACGAGAAACGCGCTGAACGCACCGAAGGATCGCCAGTCTCGTTGGGTCTGTGGCTTAAAAAAACTGAAAGCGAAGAAAATAAAGATCACCGAGTTTAGAACCACCAGTCCCCAAAGACCGTAATCGGACGAAGCATCAGTCATCGCGTTGGCCTCCACTCTTGCCTTCCGGTTGATCGTGGTGATTATGGCCACCGTGATTCCCATGCCCTCCATGCATAAACATATGAATAAACGGGCATGCCAGAAGGATTAACCACGGCAAAGCACCCAGAAGGTGAACCTTATGTTCGCCCCAGAGCAAAACCAAAGCGATGACCGCAAAAATTGCCAACGTAATCTTGAAACGCTTATCCATATAGATTCCCTTTGGGAAAAGCTTGTCAGTGGGGCTTACTGGCTAGTATGCCTCTAGCGATATTTGGTGACCTATCCCGTCCAAAGAAACGTCATCGATAATCTCCAGAGAGCCCGGATCAAGCACCCAGAGCTTGGCTTCGGCCCGACTGGTGATCAAAAGGCTGCCATCGACGGGAGAGATCGCCGCCCATTGTGAGAGTCGAAGATAGATGGCAAGCACCAATTTACCTAGCAGTAGTTCAACACGCGGAACTGAAACAGACCTGAAAACAGACCTGAAAACAGACACAAGATGTGGATCTATTTGACGCAAATCACAAATGCAAGATAGATTCTTCGAGCATTAAGTAAGCCGTTTCAACCATTGCAAACCTCGAATGACGGACTCCAGATGCCGGAACCTATTTATGAGAACAGACGAATAGCAAACAGCCGGGCCAACGAACTCAACCGCCAATGCTACTGCATCACTCTTGACCGAATAGCCCTCAACAAGAGCCTCCACAACCAGCTTTCAGATGCTGGAAGCGAACTGTCAACGCTCCCGGAGTTCGATCACCTTTTTTCAAACACACCGGTTTTCGTACCCCGAGCCGACATAGCGGAGATGGAGAGGATCGTTCAGTCGATTGAAGCGGCCTCAGAGCTTCCCTCGTACCGAGAACGAGTACTTTCCTGGGCACCGGAAATCGCACAGTTCAATCCAGGGCCCATCGGGGCGTTCATGGGCTATGATTTTCACATGGGTCCCGACGGCCCCCGGCTGATCGAAATCAACACCAACGCCGGTGGCGCCTTCCTGAACCTTGTCTTGTCGAGAGCCCAGCGCAATTGCTGCGACCCATCTCAACAACCCACAACACCCCAGCAGCCGCTCGACGGATTCGAGGACGCGGTGTTCTCAATGTTCAAACAGGAGTGGCAAAGCCAGCACGACAATTTCGGGCCCAGTTGCCTGGCCATAGTAGACGATGCCCCAAAGACACAATTTATGTTCCCCGAATTCCAGTTGGCCCAACAGATTCTCCGAGCCAAAGGAATTGATACATTGATACTCGATCCACAGGAGCTTCAGTATGCCGGCGGTACGCTGACAGCCCGCGGTAAGCCCATTGATATGGTCTACAACCGTCTGGTGGACTTCGCATTGGACGCCGCGCCCCATGCGGCATTAAGGCATGCCTATCTGGATGGCGCCGTGGTGGTAACGCCTAATCCCCATGTGCACGCTGTGCTGGCTGACAAGCGAAACCTGGCCCTGCTATCCGCACCCCACTCCCTTCGAGACTGGGGGCTCAATGAGGCCGATGCAGGCTACCTGGAGAGAGCCGTGCCGAAAACCAGGCAGGTTTCGAGGAACGACGCGGCTGAGTTGTGGAGTGCGCGACGTCATCTGTTCTTCAAGCCGGTTGCCGGCCATGGCAGCAAAGGCGTCTACCGGGGCGACAAACTAACCCGGCGCGTTTTCGAGAACATCCTGAATGGTGGCTACATCGCCCAGGACCTTGTCCCCGCTGGAGAACGAACCCTGAGAATTGACGATGCAGTGGTCACCCGAAAAGTCGACATTCGGCTGTATACCTACGCCGGCAAAAGTATGCTGGTTGCGGCGAGGATATACCAAGGCCAGACAACCAATTTTCGTACCCCCGGAGGTGGATTCGCTCCGGTTTTTCAGGTGTGATTATTACCTTTTCAATGAGCCAATATTTGATCGCATTAATGAAGAATTCCAGATTTTTGGTTTAGCGAACTGTAGAACATTAAGTTACTTAAGCACGGTCCGGACCTATGAAAGCATAGGCCCGGAGACCCCTCGGCGCTTATTCGTTGGTGAACGTCACAACATCTTTTTAAACTGCCCGTAGTCTCCTCCGGTACGCAGTACCAGAGTGATGTCGTTGTCGTTCCGATTTCTGAAAAACCAGCCATGATTGCCGGTAAAGGCTGCCTCCAGCTCGCCTTCGTCTTCAGGCACGCCCCGGCCTTTTTCGTAGGAAATTGACTGGCCACCTCCATCACCATGGGTATCGAAGTTGATCGGGCCACCTTCTGACACCCAGGAGAACCGGGCTGTAGCACCTTCCTCCATAGTAAGTTTGAATTCGGTGCCTTCTCCCGGTGTGAGAATCACGCGCACTTCATCCTGCCACTGCGGTTCCGCAATTTCTGGTGCAGGCGCAGATTCTGGCTCAGAAGGCGCAACCTCTGCTTCCGGTGAGGGGGCTGGCTTCTCAACGGCTTCATCCACGACAGGTGCATTGACTTCCGGCGCCTGTCGCTCAGTTGAGGATTGAACAGCAACCATCTGAACAGCCTCGTCAGCAGCAGCCTCTTCGGCGAGCTGCTCCTTGATCTCACCCATTTCAGTCAGGCCTAAAAGGCGACCTGCGCCGGTTGGGTCCAGGGCGTACTCGGCGGGCATGACCACGGTTACCAGCAGAACCAGCGCCACAATAGCGGCAATGATGGTGGATCGAACCAGTTTGGCAGTGCTGGGCAGTTCTTCACGGTTGGGTATATCGGTGTTGTACATAAAAAATCTCCAGAATCAGGCGACAAAGTAACCGGTGAGCTGATAGCCAAAGAGCAGAAAACCTGCACTCATCATGGCCACGTTGGCGGTGTAGGCATGGCGGAAAAAGCCGTCGGTTTTACGCCAGAAGCTGATAGCAATGAGGATCATGGCCAGGGCGATGAGCTGTCCGATTTCCACACCCACATTGAAGGCGAGGAGGTTCGGAATCAGGCCGTCCGGCGAGATGTCGTATTCGATGATCTTGGTGGACAGGCCGAAACCATGGAAGAACCCGAAAATCAGCGTGGCGGCCTTGGTGTTGGGCTGAAAGCCAAACCAACGCTGATAGGCACCGATGTTGTCCAGTGCCTTGTAGACGATGGACAGACCGATAATCGCATCAATGAGGTAGCTGTTGATGCCCACGTTGAAATAGACGCCCAACAACATGGTGGTGGAATGCCCGAGGGCAAACAGGCTCACGTAGATCGCGATGTGCTTCATCTGGTAGAGGAAGAAGATGACACCCAGCAGGAACAGCAGGTGGTCATAGCCGGTGACCATGTGTTTGGCCCCCAGGTAGATGAACGAAATAAGGTTTATCCCGGTAATTTCCTGGATGTACCCCTTGTCGCCCTGAGCCACGGCATGGGCGAGTACGTCGGTACTCAGCCCCAGCAAGCCCAAAGTCAGAAATATCCAGAGTAGGCGATTGCCTGTGCCCGTTGAGGACACACCACGGCATCGGCCTGTCAAGTTTGACAACATAAAGACTCCAATCGAATGTGTTTTCTCGGGCCGCCTAAGCGGCAAGAATCAAGCAGGAAGGAGTGCTTTTGGAGGGCGTTCGAGCCGATAGCGCAAGCTGCGGGGGAAATCATCGGCAAAGGGCACGGGCTGCCGGAGAACGGTCAGGCTTTGGGAAATAAGGGGAACCCTTAGCTGGTCCACTGTCTCGTGGGTATGATTGCCAGCATCATGATGCACTGATGATGTCTCTGGCTCTTCGTCAAAATCATGGGTGTGTCCATGCGCACCATGACTGCTCGCTTGGCCGTCAAACTGCGATTCCCAGTCGCCTGCCAAGTTGGCCACACCATGAGAGAATGACTCGCCAATCACCGACAGTGACAGGCCCGCCAATGCAAGGAGTATGACGAGCGTTGGAAGCAGTTTTCTCGGGTGAATGGCCGAAATCATCAATCTACTGCGTCGAGTCTGTGGTTGGATTTCAACGAGAACGGAGGATACCATCCCCCCGTGGGGGATAGGAATTAAAAATGGTAAATGATCACACGCATCAATCTCACCCGAACATTATCAAACGTCTGAAGCGGGCAAACGGCCATCTTGAAAGCGTGATTGGCATGATTGACCAGGGACTGGCAGTGTGCCTGAATGCGCTTTTTATAGACTGTAGGCGACTCGGGCTGATGCGAGACGACTGAGACAATAGCCGCATGAATGTTTGGGCCTATCGCCCACACATGCAGATCACTGACTTTGGCATCGTCGTCTTCGACGGCCTGTCTGACGGTTTCCTCCATGTCCTGATGCTGCTCGTCGAGGAGGACCTTTGAGGTCTCTTTCAGCAGATGCCAGGACCAACGGGTTACCAGAATCGCACCGATAATCCCCATCATCGGGTCCATCCAGTTCCACCCGGCATATTTACCCGCCAGAAGGGCAACAATAGCAAGGACTGACGTCAGCGCATCCGCAAGTACATGAAGGTAGGCCGCACGGCGGTTGTGGTCATGGTGATGATGGTGGTGACCGTGATCATGGCCGTGACTGTGACCATGATCATGGCCTGCATCCCCCAGTATCCAGGCTGACACCCCGTTGACCACCAGGCCAATGATGGCCACAAAAATAGCCCCATCGAAAGAAATGGGGACGGGCTGAATAAAACGCCCGACGCTCTCGATGACCATGTAGAGCGCAAAGACAGCCAGCAGAATCGCGCCGGTAAAGCCGCCCAGCGCATTGACCTTCCCCGTCCCGAAAGAGAACCTGGCGCTGCCCGCGTTTTTCCTGGCATACGCATAGGCGAAGGCGGCAATACCCAGAGCCACCGCGTGCGAACCCATGTGCAGGCCATCAGCCAGCAAAGCCATTGAGCCATAAACGATCCCGGCCAGGGTCAAAACCAGCTTTTGGCCTATCCCCCCTGGGGGGATGGCATGAGAATGCTACTGTAGCCAGATGGCTTCAACAACCTTGACAGAGGGGGCAGTGTCCAATTCGGCATACTCTCACCCTCCCCCCGATGAAGACGAGTAAACCAAGGTGCTATCGCTTTCCAACATGGCTTACGATCTGGAAGACCTCATCAGCCCTGCGCTCACGGGGCCAGGGGTCATGTCGCTGAACCTGGTTGTGAGCTTTTCAGGGGTGCAGTCATGCCTTATCCGATCCGGTCCATGGCTCAGCGGCCCGGTGTTGCTTACAACCCTCCCGGGGTGCCGTCAGCGGCTCATGATGCAGCGCCTTCAACAGGCCAGCTGTCATAGCAACGATAACCAGCGAGAATGGCAGGGCCGCGAGGATGACCGCATCCTGGAGGACGGCAATACCTCCCGCCACTAGCAATACCGCGGTCAATACTCCGTTGCCAATGGCCCAGCCTGCTCTCGACGCCTTGGGAGGCTCAAGCTGCCCTCCTGATAAAATGATATTGACCACCAATGCGCCGGAGTCAGCAGACGTTATAAAGTAGATGCTGATAAGGAGCGTTGCCACCAGACCCATCAAAAATTTAATTGAGTCAGTCGTCTGCAGGTGCTCAATGGTCGCGAAAAGTGCATAGGCGATGTCTTTATTGACCGCCTCAACAATTCCGCCACCCCCGAATAGCTCGCTGTGGAGTGCAGCGCCCCCCATCACCGAGATCCATACAAAAGTCACCAGCGTTGGTAGGAGAAGAACCCCGAAAACAAACTCTCTCAGGGTGCGGCCGCGGGATATCCGGGCGATAAACAACCCGACAAAAGGTGACCAGGCCAGCCACCAGCCCCAGAAAAACACCGTCCAGGTCGATTGCCAATTTCCCGGTTCATTGGCGCCAACATAGAATGTCATGATCAATAGACTATCCAGGTAACCGCCAATTTCCTGCACCAACAACCCTGCCATGTAATCAAAGGGGCCAATAATCATAAAGGCGGCGAGTAAAATCAGCGTTAGCCAAAGATTTACCTCACTCAATATTTTCACGCCCCGCCTGACCCCAGAAACCACCGAAATCGTCGCGATTACAGTAACCACGGCGACCACCGACAGCTCCACCCAAAGAGACGCCTCCACGGAGAAAAGCCACTTGAGCCCCGTGCCAGTCTGACGGGCTCCCAGCCCCAGCGTCGTCGCCAGACCAAATACAGTCGCAAAAACAGCGAGCGCGTCAACGACGTGCCCCCAAAAGCCAAAGATTCTTTCACCAATAAACGGGTACAGCGCTGATCGAGGCGCGAGCGGGAGATCATGGCGATAGCTGAAGTATCCGAATGCAATCGCGACCAACGCAAAAATAGCCCATCCGTTCAGCCCCCAGTGGAAAAACGACAATTGAATTGCAGTAGACGCAGCGGAGGGAGTAAAGCCCTCCGAAGTAAAAGGGTTACCCTGAAAGTGCATGATTGGCTCGGCGATGCTCCAGAACAGCAGCCCCACACCCGTGCCGGCCGCAAACAGCATCGCCAACCAGGGAAAAAGCCGGTATTCCGGTTGTTCGTAGTCTTTACCAAGGCGCACGTTCTTGTAACGCCCCAGCCCTAGCCAAATAACAAATGCCGTCAGAAACGCAACCAGTGCCACATACCACCAGCGCAGCAGACCATCCACGTACGAGGAAACATAATCAAGCGCATACGCAAACTCAGACTGCCAGATCAGCGCGCCAGCGAGGGTCAAACCAATGGCGCCAATGCTGAATAGTGACGGCAAGATGGGTTGTTGGAGATGGCTATTGCCTTTTTCGTTCCACATGATGATTAGCCTTTTATTATGTCCTGGTCTGCCAATAGCGATGCTCGTATAAATTACGAAAAATGCTGCAGTTATTATCTGAATTCACGACCCCAGGGGAGCGGTACCAAGGCTCATCCTCAGCATCTTCTTATTGCAGGTAACAACAAGAACCAATCCCGACAGCAGCACCAACAACACACCCCAGATCAAATAGGTATAGAGCATCGGCATAAAAAATCATCCTGGCTCAGTGTTTGTTCACAAGATTGCGGGGTGCACCCTCAATGAAGCCAACAATGTTTTCGCCGGTGGTCGTGAGGATTCTTTCGACAGCCTCTTTCGTATTGAACGCACTGTGCGGGGTGACGATGACGTTTCTCATGTGCTGAAGAACATGGTTGGCGAACAGCGTTTCCAGATCATGTTTCTTGTCAAAAAAGGAGCGGATCAATTCCGCCTCCTCCCTGATGGAGGGCTCATCCGGCAGTACATCAAGACCGGCAGCCGACACTTTCCCATCCGCCAGCGCGTACAGCAAAGCCTGGGTATCAACAACGGAGCCGCGAGCGGTATTAATCAGGACAACCCCGCGCTTCATCCGCGCGAACTCCCTGTCCGACAGAAGATGCTTGGCCGATTTGCTGCCAGGTACGTGCAGCGTCACCACATCGGACTGCTCAAGAAGACGATCCAAATCGACGTAAGACACGCCATACCGGTCGGCGAATACGTCATCCGGCCTGGGATCGCAGGCAAGAACGTTCAGGCGAAACCCCTGCGCTATTTCTACAACACGCTTTCCGATAGATCCGGTGCCAATCACCCCCAGGGTTTTGCCTTGCAGGTCAAACCCCTGCAGGCCTTTCTGTGAGAAATCCCCCTTGCGAGTGCGATTGATCGCCTCCGGAATCTTGTGGCTAATGGCAAGGAGCAGCGCAAAAACATGCTCTGCTACCGTCTGGTCACCGTAGACGGGCACATTGCTGACCGGAATCGAATTTCTGGTACAATAATCCAGATCAATATGGTCGTATCCCGTCGACCGGGTAGCGACAAACTGCAGATGTTCAAAGCACTCCAGGACCGAATGGTTCAGGGCTGAATGAACGAAGGGGGAGATGATATCGGCGTCCCTGTATAGCCCAACGTTGCCTGTTCCGAGTTCCTCGTCCGTGAAAACAACCTCATGATTGCAGCAGGCCTGCTGCAAAATATCGCACTCCCACTTCTCTGCCTCAAAGAACACAATTTTCATTAGCTTTCCCTGGCCAAACTCATTTTTACTCCGACCTCAGCACAGGTAGCCACAGGATGGGGCTACCTGTGCTGAGGTCATCGATATGGTCGTTTCGCGCCTAGACTTTCTCTCGACGCAGACGCAGGGAGTTCATCACCACTGACAACGAGGACGCACTCATTGCAAAAGCGGCAAAGATCGGTCCTATCAGAATGCCAAAAAATGGGTAGAGTACGCCCGCAGCTATTGGCACACCCGCGCCGTTATAGACCAGGGCAAAAAACAGATTCTGCTTGATATTCCGCATCGTCGCCCGGGACAGCCGCCTGGCGCGGACAATACCGTCGAGGTTGCCCTTAACCAGGGTAAAGCCTGCGCTCTCAATGGCGACATCCGCGCCGGTTCCCATCGCAATACCGACATCGGCCTGGGCCAGGGCAGGCGCGTCATTGACCCCATCCCCTGCCATCGCCACCTTGCGTCCCTGGCTCTGAAGCTCGCGAATGATACTGGCCTTATCTTCTGGCAGCACGTCGGCGCGAATCTCATCAATACCGAGTTTGCCCGCCACTGCCTTAGCTGTGCGCTCATTGTCACCCGTTGCCATGATGACGCGGAATCCCGCGGCATGTAGCGCCCTCAGCGCGGCAGGCGTTGTTTCCTTGACGGGGTCGGCAACGCTTACAAGGCCCGCAACGGCGCCCTCAAGCACCACAAACATAACCGTTTCACCCTCGTCGCGCCTGGCATTGGCAACCTCCATCAGATGGCCGCCGTCCAGCCCCAGTTCTTCCAGCAGCCTGGCATTGCCCAGTGCCACCGGCTTGCCATCAACAACCCCTTTAACCCCTTTGCCCGTGACCGCTTCAAAGTCGTCGGCCTTGCCGAGTGTCACGTTGCGTGCCTCGGCACCGGCAACAATGGCTTCGGCAAGCGGGTGCTCCGACCCCTTCTCCAGCGTGGCCGCCAGCCTCAGGACTTCGGTCTCGTCATGATTCGATTCCGGCAGCACGGCCACCAGCTTTGGCTTGCCTTCTGTCAGGGTGCCGGTTTTATCGACAATCAGGGTGTCCACCTTGGCAAAACGCTCCAGGGCTTCGGCGTTCTTGATCAGCACACCCACCTGGGCGCCTCGCCCCGTCGCTGTCATGATCGACATGGGTGTGGCCAGCCCCAGTGCGCAGGGACAGGCAATGATGAGAACCGCCACGGCGGACACGAGCGCGTAAGACAGAGCCGGCGCCGGCCCCCAGATGGCCCACGCCACGAAGGACAGGGCCGCCACGGCAATCACGGCCGGTACGAACTTGCCGGCCACCATATCGGCAAACTTCTGGATAGGCGCCCGACTGCGCTGGGCATTGGCGACCATTTCGACGATCTGGCTGAGCATGGTATCCGCCCCCACCCGGGTCGCCTCCATAACCAGACTCCCGGTACCGTTGATGGTGGCCCCGGTTACCTTGTCACCGTCGACCTTCTCCACCGGAACCGGCTCCCCGGAAATCATTGATTCATCGATGGATGAGCGGCCTTCAACAACCACGCCATCCACCGGCACCTTGTCACCGGGGCGCACCCGCAAATGATCACCGACCTTCACATCCTCCAGAGCGACCTCTTCCTCGGTGCCATCGGGCCGGATCACGCGCGCCGTTTTCGCGGCCATATCCAGCAGCGCCCGAATGGCTTTACCTGTGCCCTCACGGGCCCTCAGCTCCATCACCTGGCCCAGCAGGACCAGCGTGACAATAACGGCTGCCGCCTCAAAATAAACGCCAACGTTACCCTCGGAGTCCCGGAAGCCTTCCGGGAAGATCCCTGGCAGGAGCACCGCCACGATGCTGAAGATGTAGGCCGCCCCGACCCCCATGCCAATCAGGCTGAACATGTTCAGATTCATTGTGCGAAACGAATTGTAGCCCCGGACAAAGAAGGGCCAGCCGGACCAGAGAATCACGGGCGTGGCGATCACGAGCTCAATCCAGAGCGAGACCCGCTCACCAAAGAATTCGCGAACGGCCATGATGCCAACATAGGGGGTCATGGTCAGAATCAGCAGGGGGACCGTAAAGACCAGGGCAACCCAGAAACGGCGGGAGAAGTCCACCAGCTCCGGGTTGGGGCCCTCATCGTCAACGGCGGCAGACTCCGTTTCCAGCCCCATGCCACAGATAGGACAGGCGCCGGGCTTGGTCTGGCGCACCTGAGGGTGCATGGGACAGGTGTAGACCACACCCGAATATCCAGGCGGCACGCGATCATATTTCCGGTCATCGCCTGACGGTTTTTCATGCTCTCCGGAACACTGGTGCGAATGACCGGAATGATGGTGCGAATGACCGGAATGGGAGCTCGTTCCGGCCTGCTCCATAGGCACAAGGTGCATTCCGCATTTGGGGCAGTCTCCCGGCTCGTCGGATACCACCTCCGGATGCATCGGGCAGGTATACTTCCCCCCTGCTTCTCCGGCTACAGTATTCTCGTCATTCTCGTCACGAGCGCTATTATGTTTTGCAGACATCGTCCGTTCATCCTTTCGTTTGTTCCAGGCCAGCCACACAGTGTTCGACCTGGCTCCCGGTAATGGAATTGCCGCATGATGGTTTATCATCCCACTACACCAGACTGAACTGAACCTGAAAAGGACTTTAGCGCCATTTCTTTTTTGACTGGCATCAACTTTTCGCAACTGCCAGTGCACCAAGATACATATTCACAGGGATGTTCAGTTGAAATTCAGCCTTTGCCTATACTGTGGTTACACTGGGGATTTGGCAGGATCGTTCACTCTTTTTCAGGAAACCGGAGGCAAATATGGCCGTTCAGGGAATTATTCGGGTCGCCATCAATGGCTATGGCGTTATTGGCAAACGGGTAGCTGACGCCGTTGCCGTACAGAAAGACATGGCCCTGGCCGGCGTGGCTGACATTGCCACGGACTGGCGGCCACGGGCCGCCCTGCACAAGGGATACTCGCTTTACGGCGCCACTTCGGAGCATGCCGCCAGCATGAGGGCCGCAGGGCTTGATGTCTCCGGCACGCTTGACGACCTGCTTGAGGCCGCGGACATCGTGGTGGACTGTACACCAAAACACCTGGCCAGCAAGAATATCGAAATCTACCGGCGGCTTGGCATCAAGTACATCGTTCATGGCGGCGAGACACATGAAAGCACGGGCCATTCATTCGTTGCCGAGGCCAATTACGCGAGTGCTGTCGGCCGTGACGGCACGCGCGTTGTATCGTGCAACACAACGTCGATCATTCGTACCCTGTCAGCGCTCAAACGCCACGGCTTGCTGGACCGGGCACGGGGAACCCTTCTGCGCCGGGCCACCGATCCCTGGGAGAGCCATCAGGGCGGGATCATGAATACCCTCGTGCCAGAGCCGGAGATTCCCAGTCACCAGGGCCCGGATGCCCAAAGTGTCGACCCGGACCTGGATGTGGTAACCATGGCGGTCAAGGTTCCGGAGACACTGGCCCACCTGCACTACTGGTCCGTTCAACTGACACGTGAGGCGAGCAAGGACGAAGTGCTCGACGCGTTTCGCACTTCCTCCCGCATCGCCCTTATCCGGATCAGTGACGGGCTCAGCGCGATCAACAGCGTCAAGGAGTTGATGGCCGACCTTGGCCGGCCTCACGACAGCCTGTATGAAGTCGCGCTTTGGGAAGACATGCTCAAAGTGCAGGGCAATGAGCTGTTTTATGCCTATATGGTCGACAACCAGGCGATTGTTGTTCCGGAAACCATCGATGCCATACGCGCACTGACCGGGGCCGAACCCGATGCGGAAACGTCGATCAGAGACACCAACGACAGCCTGGGTATCGGCTCTTTGGGGTTATAGATATGGACGGCAACCCCGGCGACGCCGCCTGTGAACCCGAGGGCGGGGCCGTGAAGGGTGTGTTCAGGCTGTTCGGTGAGGGAGACGAACTCTATGCGGAGATGATTCGCTCGGTCCGTACCGCCAGCCAGCGTATCTTTCTTGCTTCGTATATCCTGGCGGCGGACGAGGTGGGGGCTGAGCTGCTCGATGAACTGATGAAGCAGTCCCGCCACGGCCTCGACGTGCGAATTCACGTTGATGCGCTGGGCTCAAGTGGCGTCCTTACGCGGCTGCACCGGCGCCAGCTCAGGGCCGCCGGCGTCCGTCTACAGCGCTTTCACCGCTGGAGCTGGCGGCAACCGATGCGTTACAACCGTCGCGACCATCGCAAGCTGCTGGTCATTGACGGCAAAACAGCGTATCTCGGCGGCTTCAACATTCATCGCGAAGGCTCGAGGCGCTATTACGGCCCAAAGCGTTGGCGCGACGTGCATGTGTGCTTCGAGGGGCCTCTGGCGGCGGAGGCTGACGCTCTGTTTGACGCCTTCTGGTGCGGTCACCCTGACTGGAGCCCACAGAGTCATACCATCGGTGACAGCCGGATCACTCCCAATACCACACGCGCCTGCCGCATCCAGCTGCGGTGCTCCATCAAAGACCAACTGGCCGGAGCATCCGACAAAATCTGGCTGGCGACGCCCTATTTCGTACCGGACCGGGGATTACGCAAACAACTTGCTCTCGCGGCCCGCCGGGGAGTCGATGTGCGGATCCTGACCACCGAAAAGACCGACTCGACCCCCGCACAATGGGCTGCCCGCGCCATTTACGGGGAACTGCTGGAACACGGCGTTCGCATATTCGAGTACACACCCCGGCTATTGCATTCCAAAGTACTGCTCGTTGACGATGCCTGGGGCAGCATAGGGACCGCGAACTTCGACTACAGAAGTTTGTTTATTAACTATGAACTGACGCTGATTTCCACAAACGAAGCCTTGAATGGCCAGTTAAGAAACGAGTTCGTAACTGACTTGCAGGATGCCAGTGAAATCACTGGCATCGCCTGGAAACACCGCGGCTTCATAAAAGCCGTGTATGACACGCTTGGCCTGTTGCTACGCAAGTGGCTTTGACGTGGGCCCACGCAGATCGGGGCTCAGCTTGCCGCCGCATGGATACCCTCCAGTCGCGTCCGTTTGAGCAGCATGGCATTCACCGCGACCAGGACCGAACTCCCCGACATGGCCAGCGCCGCCACTTCCGGGCTGATGACAAAGGGGTAGAACAGGCCAGCGGCCACCGGAAAGGCAATCACATTGTAGGCAACTGCCCAAAACAGATTCTGGTACATCTTCCGCAGCGTCGCCCGTGACAGCTCAATCGCCCCCACAACGTCGTAAGGGTCGCTTTTCATCAGCACCACGTCGGCACTTTCGATGGCAACGTCCGTGCCGGCGCCAATCGCGAAGCCTACGTCGGCCTGTGTCAGCGCCGGGGCGTCATTGACGCCGTCGCCGACCATGCCCACTCGCTTGCCCTGGCCTTGCAGCTCTTTTACCTTGTCTGCTTTTTGCCCCGGCAGGACATCGGCGAGAACGGTGGTGATGCCAAGGCTCGCCGCGATCCGGTCGGCGGTCGCCTTATTGTCCCCGGTCAGCATGGCAACCTCGACGCCTCGTTCACGCAACTTGGCTACCATTGCCGCAGCCGTCGGTCGCGGGGCATCCGCAATGGCGATCAGGCCAACCAACTGGCCCCCGTGCGCGATGTGCACGACCGTCTGCCCGGCCCCCTGGAGCCGCTGAGCCTCGGAATCCAGACCATTCATCGCAACCTGGCGTTCGTCCATCAGACGACGGTTGCCCAGAAGAACCTCCCGGCCCCCGATTTCGGCCTGCGCACCTTTGCCTTCGATGTTCTGGAAGCCGGACAATGTCTGCACCTCCAGATCTGCCGCACGCTTCGAAATCGCCTGCGCCAGCGGATGATCGGAGCCCTGTTCCACAGTGGCCGCCAGCGCGAGAACCTCATCAACCGTCACATCGGAAGCGGCAACCACCTCGACCACCTCGGGCTCGCCCATCGTCAGTGTCCCGGTCTTGTCAAAGACCACCATGTCGAGTTTGGTCGCCTCCTCCAGCGCGCCGGCGTTCTTGAACAGAATCCCGTTCATGGCGCCCAGGCCGGTACCCACCATGACCGCCATCGGCGTGGCAAGCCCGAGCGCGTCAGGACAGGCAATAACGAAGACCGTGATGGTCAGCGTCAGGGCGAAAAGCAGCGGCTGACCTATCCACCAGAACCAGGCCGCGAAGGTCGCAAGACCAATGACGACCGCGATCAGCACCAGCCATTGGGACGCCTTGTCGGCAAGCAGCTGCGCCGGGGCCTTGGAGTTCTGGGCTTCCTGCACAAGCTTGACGATCTGTGCGAGCGCCGTGTCGGCACCAACCTTGGTTGCGCGGTATTTGAAACTTCCGCTTTTGTTGATGGTCGCCCCGATCACCGAATCGCCGGGCTTCTTAGGCACTGGCATGGATTCGCCGGTCAGCATGGATTCATCAACCTGCGACTCGCCTTCCAGGACTTCACCGTCAACGGGGATCTTATTACCGGGCCGGATAACGACGACATCATCCTTGAGGACATCCGAGGTGGGGACCTCAGTTTCGCGCCCGTCGCGCAGTACATTCGCCATGGGCGGAGCAAGATCCATCAGCGAGCGAATGGCATTTGAGGCCCCGGCGCGGGCACGCATCTCCAGCCAGTGACCGAGCAGGATAAAGACCAGAAGCACTGCCACCGCTTCATAGAACTGAACACTGGGAAAGAAAAAGGTCGCGCCGACGCTGAACAGATACCCCGTGCCCACGGACAGGACCACGAGCACGGCCATGTTGAGCACTCCGTTGCGAAGCGCTCGCCAGGCGGCGACGAAAAACGGCCAGCTCGGGTAGAGTACGGCGGCGCTCGCCAGGAAAAACAGCCACAGATCCAGGCGGAGGCCAAATGGCGGCGCCGGGGGTATGAACACCTCGCCCATGGGCGAATAGGCAAAGATGGGGATGCTGAAGACGAACGCAATCCAGAAGCGATTGCGCATATCGCGCGCCATGGCTTCCATGCTCATGCCGCCGCCATGGCCCATCTCATGGGCCGCGTGATCCACGGGCGGCGCTGCTTCGACTTCGGCGCGGGTATTGTCCGCGCCCGGGTGATGATGACCGGCCGGTTTTGCGGCGGCACCAGACTTACCTTGCGAAGCCTCCGGCGCACAGACGTGCTTCGGCACCAGCTCGCCGCCGCAGTGATAGCCGCACTCGACGACTTTCGCCTTGATCGCCTCAAGGTCGGTACGCGTTTCGTCATAGACCACGGTGGCACTGCCCGCGACGTAATTCACTTCAACCTTGCTCACACCCGGCAGCCGGGAGAGCTGTTTTTCAACGCCCCTCGCGCTCAGTGTGGAGGTCAGACCGCCTACCTCGATAACCTTGACTGTCATAAATCAATCCTTTTGATTTTGATATGAGACAACATAGACCATAAACCAGAAAACCAGACGCAAAAAAAAGATATCCGTTACAGCTGTTTTGGGGCCGGGTGATCCGGGGCAAGCCGCGGGCGTGTAACGAACAGGCCGACTTGCCGTCATAGTATATAGTTTACTGATGTGATTACTCGAACAGCGAAGTGCCGGTACGCCGGCTTCGCTAGTACAACCCGGAATCAAATGATCCGGAGAAGTGATCATTTCAACGACACAAAGGTCGCAGCAACGAGAAAACACGATGTGGATAAAACTGCTTTCGATTTTTCTGAAGCGTCTGATCAGGCAGGGGAGCCTGGTTGTCGTCTATCCTGACGGACGATCAATACAATACGGTGACGGGTCGACACCCTCCGCCACCATGCGTTTTCACGCGCACTCCCTGCCACGCAAACTCCTGATCAATCCCGAGCTCACACTGGGCGAGGCCTATATGGACGGTACACTCACGGTCGACCAGGATGACCTCTATGGTCTGATTGAGTTGCTGGTCATCAACCTGAAGCGCCAGTCCGATGCATGGCACCTTCGCTGGCAGGCAAACCTCCGTCAGCTTCATCGCAGACTGGCGCAGTTCAACCCGGCCGGGCGGGCTCAGCGCAACGTGGCACACCATTACGACCTGTCCGGCACGCTGTATGACCTGTTTCTGGACCCCGACCGCCAATACTCCTGCGCCTATTTTCGCGAACCGGGCGACACCCTGGAAACCGCCCAAAGAAACAAGAAATCCCTGATCGCCAGCAAACTCCTCCTGGCGCCGGAACAACGGGTTCTCGACATCGGCTGCGGATGGGGCGGGCTTGGGCTTCACCTTGCCCGTGACTATGGTGCCCGGGTCACCGGGGTAACCCTGTCGCAAGAGCAACACAGGATCGCCGAAGAACGTGCCCGGGCCGAGGGTCTTGGCGACCAGGCCCGGTTCCGGCTGCAAGACTACCGCGACATCGACGGCACTTTTGACCGGATCGTGTCGGTGGGCATGTTTGAGCATGTCGGAGTGCCACACTACAAGGAGTTCTTCGCCACCCTGCGAGACCGGCTCAAAGACGATGGTGTGGCACTGCTGCACACAATTGGCCGGGCCGACGGACCGGGATCAACCAACCCCTGGATCACCAAATACATATTTCCCGGTGGCTACAGCCCGGCCCTGTCGGAAATCCTTGCCGTCGTCGAGCAATCCGGTCTCTATGTCACCGATGTCGAGGTGTGGCGGCTTCATTACGCCGAGACTCTGAAGGAATGGCGCAATCGGTTCGAGGCCAGCCTGGACCGGGTACGGTCGATCTATGACGAGCGGTTCTGCCGCATGTGGCGGTTCTACCTGGTTGCCAGCGAAGTGGCATTCCGGCACGACGGTCTTGTCGTCTTTCAGATCCAGCTTGCCAAAAAACAGGACGCGGTACCGCTCACGCGGGATTACCTGGCCAGCCGGGACAGACTGGGCGAACCGGCCACCAGGGACGGAGAGAACATCTCCGATCACCCGGCATGGAACGCCAACTGATGGCTTTCATAGGGCCGGAGGTGTCCGACCGGCCAATAACTGTCATCAAACTGTAACGCAACTCTCCGCTAGCCGTCCTTAAAGTCGGCGGGACCTGTGGTCCTGATCGACTCCGGGCCTGCCCTCAGCCCCGGAGCTGAACTCAAGCTGAACAGGGAGGGGCACGGCATGCCCGGAGAACAGACTGATCGAAAACAGACTCGCATGGTCACAATGTACATACCCATATTCAAGGAGAAGCTCGCGAAGCTCGAAAAACGCGGGCTCGGACACTGCGAAGAGGCGCAAAAACTCCGAACCACGATAGCCAGCGTCCCGGCACCGCCAGGCTGCAATAACCAAGCATTCAGGGAATCTGAAAATGAGCCAGAAAACAAAGAGCAAACCTTTCGGAGCCAAGGGCTACAAGGAGACCCTTCGGACGCTTCAGATCGAGTTGGTCAAACTGCAGAGGCACCTGATCAGGAACAACCTGCGGATCCTCATCCTGTTCGAGGGCCGCGATGCCGCCGGCAAGGACGGCGTCATCAAGCGGATAACGGAGCACCTGAGCCCACGCGAAACTCAAGTCGTGGCGCTGGGCAGGCCGTCCGACCGTGATCGTCGCTCGTGGTATTTCCAGCGTTACGTCCCGCACTTGCCCCCGACCGGGGAAATGGCCCTGATGAACCGGAGCTGGTACAACCGCGCCGGGGTCGAGCGCGTTATGGGCTATTGTACGGACACGGAATATGAGGAGTTCATGCGCTCGGTACTGCCATTCGAGCACATGCTCGTGGATTCCGGGATTCAGCTGTTCAAATATTACCTGGATATCTCAAAGGGGGAGCAGGCACGCCGGCTGAAGGATCGTCGTGTTGACCCCCTCAAGCAGTGGAAAATCAGTCCTGTCGACAAGGTCGCGATCAAACACTGGAACGACTACAGCGCGGCGCGCAACCAGATGTTCGCGCGCACGCACAACCAGATCACGCCGTGGTATGTCGTCAGGGCCGACAATAAAAAACAGGCCCGGCTCAATGTTATTCGTCATTTGATGTCACTGGTGGACTGCCCGGAAAAAGACGAACACGCCGCCACCCCGGATCCCGACATCGTCTTTACCTTTAACCCGAAGCATCTCGACAACGGCCGGATCGCACCGTAACCGCCATCATCAGCTGTGACAGCCACTGACAAGCCAGGCAACGGGCATGTCAGTGGCTCTCGCCGCTGAGGAACTGGCCCCATCCCCGCACGAGCTCAGCCAGCAGCACCACCGTAACTGGACTGAGCAGCGCCGGAATCGCAGCCACAATCCAGATAGCCATGGATGGGGCAGCTCCCACATGTCTCTTCCAGCCGCTTTCGCAGAGCCTCCCGTGCCCGATGCAAACGCACCCTCAGATTGCTCGCCGAAATATTGAGCACCGCTGCGATGGTTTCACGGGATTCGCCGATCAGCTCCGCGTGCCACAGAATTTCAGCGTATTCTGGCTTCAGGGTCGGCAGGAGTTTGTAAAGGCACGTGCAGACAATAAAATCCAGTTCGTTTTTAAAGTCGTCATCGAGCAGCGCTGCTTCGAGATCGTGGTGCGCCTGCTCAGACTGGCGTTTTTTGCTCTGCGCCCGGTAATAATCAATCAGGCTGGTCTCAAGAACCCGGCGCATCCAGGCACGAAGCTTTTCAGTCTCGCGCACGTCACCACTGCGTGTGAGCACCTTGACGTAGAAATCGTGCAGGACGTCGGCGGCCTCGTCCTTATCCCCCAGCCGGCGAGTCAGGAAATGCAGAAAATCCCGGTGGATTTCCTCCATGACGGCATGCACGGCATTGCCCGGCACTTCCCTGTCGTTATCGTTTTTCATACCAACTCCCGCTATCGGTCTGCCTCAAAGTTCTCAAACGGGCGTCAGAATAGCAAGAAAAACAACCGGAACCTCGGGCCATCAACACCTAACCTTTTCAGAACCCATAGCGCACCCCCAGATACAGGTTATTGTTGTCCTGAAACTGACCGAAGAAGGTTTCCTCCCGGGCGCCGAAAAACAGGTTTCCGCCGGCTTCAACAGAGAGATGATCATCAACCTGATAGCCCACCCGGGGGCGCAGGTACGCGTCCCGGTCCGAGGGCGAGTAGAACAGGAACAACGACCACGCCAGATTCTGGCTGTGTGTCAGCCAGGTAAGCCGCTGGGTGAGGACGTGGCGATTCTCGTCCCGCACCGGGGCACCAGGGGGCAAGGCCCGCCGGTAGGCCTCAAACTCGCCCATGCGCTCAAGGTAGTATTGCAGGCCCAGGGTCAGGTTACGGGCAATTTCCTGCTCATAGCCGAGCAGCAGGCGCAGCTCGCTGTTGCGTACTGTGGGATCGTCGCCATCGCGGTCTGCGCGGGAATCGTAATAGCCCAGCTCGACGTTGCCGATGCCGGCCCCCACCGGCCCGCGCAGGCTGGCGCCGAGCACCGACAGCGGAGGAAACCTGGCCCGACCGCTGGCCGGATCAGCCCCGGCCGGGCTCTTCCAGAAGCCGTCGTAGCCGTAGAGCGCGACCTCGTAGGCGCCAAGGTTACGGTACAGCCGGGCGGCCCACTCGTCGTCTTCGAACGCGTCCGCCGGGCGGTCCGCCAGTACAACCGCATTGCGCCCGGTCAGCCGCCCTTGCCCTGTGTTGAAGAAAGAGAGACGGCGGCCGTCGATGAAGCGATCAGCGTCAAACCGGGGGGTGTAGACAAGGTCAAGATTGGCCCAGCTGGAAAAAGCCGAGACCTTCAGCGCGTCCGAGGGCGCCTTGAGGTACTCCACATCGCGGCCGATAAAAAACGAGACCCAGTCCTTGGGAAACAGATCGTTGATGAACACCAGGTCGCCGGTTCCCCAGGTGAGTATCTGGCGCCCCAGCTTGACATCGGTGTCCGCGCTCGGCGAAAACACCAGGCTGGCCTCGCGCAGGTCGAAGGCGCCCTCACCCGATTCCAGGTCCACCGACCGATCATCGTCCAGGTCGTCATAGAGAAAATCGCCGGTAAGGCGCAACGTTGCTCCCCGGAAATACTTCTCCGCCTCGAGCTGCAACCGGGTTTCGGCGATGGAGAGATCGCGCTGGCGGGGATCATCGCCCAGCCGGGTTCCGCCGCGGGCCTCCCAGAAGCCGCGCAGACGAAATGGCAGCGCCGCCGCAGCCGGTCGGTCGGTGGTCTGTTCTGCCCCGGCCTCACCCCCGAGGCCCGCTGGCAGGGCCGGTTCCGCGGTATCGCTGGCGGGCGCACCCAGCCCCTCCGGCAGCTCGGGCGCGGCCGCCCATAGCGCCCCGGGCGCTGCACCGAGAACGATACCCGCCAGCAACATGCCCCAGAGCAGGCTTCTGGTGTTCATCCACGCCCTCCTGCCCTCAGTGCACCGGTGGTCACTGCAAGTACTCCTTTGGTGCCCGGCGCAGGTAGCGCTCCGAGAAGACGTCTTCCGGCAGGCCCAGGTCATAGTCAATGCCAGTGTAGGTCAGCTCCGTGGTGCCGCCGCTGCGCAGGTTCTCCATCCTCGCCTTGACGACCGTGGGGTAACCCTGCACCTTCTCCACCGCCAGCGCGGTGTAACGCCGGTAGAGGTTGCCACTGTCGTCGACATACTCGGTGCGAACCGGCAAGAACGACTGCTTGTGGATATAGACATCGTAGTAGGCGAACTCAACCTCCCCGGGCCGCCTGGGTGTGTTGCGCACTACGTAGTAGTTGTCTGTGGTCTCGATCAGCTCATGGCTGTCGGCATCAATACTGCGCCCGGAGATATCCTCGTAAAAGAAATCCGAGCCGACGAAGCTGGTGCGTTTGTCGGAGGCGGCAATTCGCTTAACCAGATCCAGCGCCGGCAGGTACAGCCAGCGGTCGTCGTCCCGGTCCTGGTGTTTCCACACCAGCAACGTCATCTGGCTCACATCCGCCGGCCGCCGGAAATAGACATAGTACTTCTGCTCGCCACGATAGGCGCTCCCCTCAATGGCATCTGTCTCCGGGCCGTCCCGCCGCAAAATGGTAAGCTCGCGACTGCGGGTACGCCCCTGGCGGTCAGTGATGGTCATGGCAACCCTGGCGCGGCCATCACGCCCCTGGAAGTAGGAGACCATATTGGCCCGGTTGACAATACGCTCCACCGAAGGCGCACCACCGGCATCCTGGGCCAGGGCAATGGGCGTGATGCCCAGCGCGATCACCACCAGGGTCAGCTTTTGGAACAGGGTAACAGGCCAGTATCTACTCATTGCACGCCTTCCTCTTGGTTTTGCGGATTCGGGGCGGCCCTGCGGGCACCGGGAAACAGCCATCGTTGCAGCAGGGTTACCAGTGCCGGCAGGATCAGCAGTGTGCTCAGGCCGGCGGTCAACAGAATGGCCGCGATAAATACCCCCACCGTCTGGTAGGGCACGAGCGGTGCGGCCAGCAGCGGCAGGAAACCAACGCCAAGTACGATGGCGTTGCGGGTTATCGCCCGTGCCGGCTCGCCGAACATCGGCGCCACCGAGCGACGCCAGGAGCCTGTCTCAGCCTGGGTGGCGCGGGCGCGGGCCAGGAAGTGGATGGCGTAGTCCACGGCGAGCCCCAGACTCAGGGCGCTCAGCACGGCGACCGGCATATCGTAGTTCTTGCCGATGATACCGATCAGACCATAGATGGCCCCGATGGTCACGGTCAGGGGAATCATGCACAGCAGTCCCCAGAGCAGCGAGCGGAACAATAAGGCCATCAGCAGGAGCACGACCACGAAACTGCCGAACAGGGCCATGGCCATGCCGCTGACCATTTTTTCCTGCCAGACCACATTGATGTAGTTAAGACCAAACCAGCGTGCCTGGATCGACGCAGGCGGAGGGTTGGCCGCGATGAAGTCGTCGAGCGCCTGAACCACCCGGCTCATATCCCGGTTGTCGCCACTGGTAAGCTGAACCCAGATGCTGGCACGGCGGTAGTCGGGGGTAACGAAGTGCCAGAGATCCTGGGGGCGGTGGCCATTCTGGTAGGTGAGCAGGGTCTGCGCAACCGCCGCCGGACTGTCCGGAATGCGAAAGGCTCCGTCATCGCCGCCCAGCAGTTCGCGGTGGACGGTTTTGACCAGATCGGCGACGGAGTTGGACTTGCCGACCACGCCGGTCTCGCCCAGCCGCTGCTGCAACCTGGCGATGTAGCGCAGGACTTCGGGGCGTTTGAAGATCTGGTTGTCCTGGGCCGCGTTATCCCCCTCCGGAACCAGCGCCAGATAGGCCATGTAGGTGCCGCCGAAATGTTCGTTGAGCACCCGGTCTGCCACCCGGATGGGGTGCTCGGGCTCGAACCACTTGACCGGGTTATCGTTGATGCGGATCAGGCTGATGCCATAACCGGCGGCCACCACCACGACCATGGTAACCACCAGCACCGCCCTGGCGTGGCTGACCACGCCCTCGCCGAGGCGACGCAGCCAGCGCCCCATGACCGTATCCTGGTCCGGGTCCCCGGCGGCGTGACCGAAGCCGGTGAGCCGCCGCTCCGGCATCAGCATGATGTAAGCCGGAATGAAGGTCACCGTGCACAACCAGGCCAGGAACACACCAATCGCGATAAAGATGCCGAACACCTGAACGGGCGGGATCGGGGTGAGTGCCAGTGAGGCAAACCCCGCCATCGTCGTCAGGGTGGTGAACAGCATCGGTTTGAACAGTATCCCCATAACCTCCCGGATGGCCCGGTGGCGGTCACGATGCAGGGGATAGCGGTCGAAGAATTCCGAGAGGATATGCACCGCGTCCAGCACCGCAATGGGCATGATGAATACGGGGATCATCGAGCTCATGATGTGGACGGTGCTGCCGCTGATCACCAGCAGCGCCATGGTGCTCGCGGCCGCCACCATGGCCACGATCATCGCCGAGGTAATGAGCCGGACGTGGCGGAAGAACCACCACATCACCAGGAAGATGACCAGCATTGCCAGTGGCGCCGAGATCGCCATCTGATAGAACATCTGCACACCAAAGGTGTCCTCCGCCACGGGCAGCCCGGTGATGTAGACCTGATCGCCGGTATCCTTCCAGCCAGCGACTTTGTCAAGCAGGGCTTCGCGGACCCGGTAACTCATGTCCTTGCTGGTCAGCGGCAGGTAAAGGGCGACTGCCTTACCATCGGCGCTGACCAGGGTATTGTCGAACAGCGGAATGCGTTGCGCCCGCTCAAGAATAGCGAGCGCCTGGTTGCGGGTATCCGGCGGCTCTGGCATGAGCCAGCTGAAACGAACCGAGCCGACCCCCTCTTGCTCAATGTTGTCGACCCGCGAGAGCGCGAGCATATCCTCCTCGACCACGCCCTCCTGCCGGCCCGGGTTGTCCGGATCGGGCCACCTGAGCGTACTGGCATACTCCGTCAGCTCATAGATGCGCCGCAGCGAACCGACATTGAATACCCCGTCAGGGTTGCTTTCGTTGACCACACCCACCACGACCATGTCATAAAGCGAGAATTGCTCCTTCATGTCGTCGTGGAAAACGCGCACGGGTTCGTCGGAAGAGAGCATGTTCTCGGGGTCGGTATCGATGGTCAGCGGATTAAGCAGACCAAACCGCTCGGGCCAGACGCTTGGCAGCGCCGCCAGCGCCACCAGCGCCAGCGTGGCAACCACCATGGCCCAAACGGTCAGTCGAGGACGGTCCGTGGCGAACTCCAGCCAGGAACCCTCGGTGTTTTCAGACATTTACAGTGCCTCCGTGCGTCAATCGAAGGCGGCGCCGGGCTTCTTGCCCAGGGCCTTGAGGATCTTCGCCAGAGGGCAGAATCCGCTGAAGGCAGCCTGCAGCATGTTGGCGCCCACAAACGCGGTGAACCACAGCCAGTGAGGCGAGTGGAGCTGGGAGAGAGCCAGACTTACAAGAATGAAAGATCCTGCGAAGGCGAGTACAAGGCGGTCGATAGACATATGCCCCTCCTGTTATAGTAGCGCGTTCCGGCACTTTCAGCAGATTGCGCACTGCGCTGGCTGCACTGAAAGCACCCGTACACAATACCTGGCATGGCCACGTGCCGGGCCATGGAGAGCCGGGGCCTGCCAGACGACGACGGGCAACACTTGACTACCTGGCCAAGAGCAGCCGATCATCTGAACCAAGCCTAACATGTTCACGATTGCAGAGCTATGAATGTATGAATAAAAATCAGATGTCGGAAGCGGCGGATCAGGCCACCAATCTGCTAAAGGCCCTCTCCGGGCGGAGCCGGCTGATGATCCTCTGCCAACTGGTCGACGGCGAGCAGGCGGTGAGCGAACTTGCGGATGCACTGGAGATGCGCCAGGCGGCCGTCTCCCAGCAACTCGCCCTGCTGCGCAAGGACGGCCTGGTATCTGCGCGCCGCGAAGCGCGGACCATACACTACTCCCTGGCGGGAGAGGAGGCGCGCCGGATCATAGAAGTTCTGTATGAGCTGTTCTGCGATAACGACGCATGCTAAGAAGTAGGGCAACAAGGAGTTTCGAGTTGCCCTACTTCAACTACTAATTGCTGGCAAAGGCCTGGCGCATGTATAGAACCATGGCCTCCGCCTGCTCCTTGGTCAATGAGCTGATGCCGCCCTTGGCGGGCATCGCCATGGATGAGCCGGGGCTCTTGAAACCCTCCATGATATTGGTAACCAATACATCGTCACTCTTGGTCAGCCGGCCATCGCTCTTTGTGAAGTCAGGAACGCCGGGCAGCTTGCCCTTTCCGTCTGCGCCATGGCAGGCAACGCAGGTGGAGTTATAGAGCTTTTCGCCGGCTTCCACGCTGTCCGCCTGAGCCGCGGCTCCGCCTGAGTAGGCAAAGCTCCCGGCGACCAGGCTGGCGATCAGAAAAGACGATCGTTTCATTTATTCTCCCCCTTATTATCTGCCGGATCATTGGCTTTCTGGAGGAAGGTCAGGATATCCCTTGTTTCCTGCCCGGTTAAGCCCGCTCTGAGACGCATATGAAGCACGGATGGCTCCCAGAAATCGTCACGGAACTCGGCCGGGTCGCGCATGTTATGACACCGTGCGCAGTTGTCGGCCCATGACTGGGCGCCCCGGACGAACGCCATGGGATCGTCGGCGTCCTGGGCAGCGGCTGAACCTGCGCCACCGAAGAAAAGCGCAGCCATGAGTGCAGCATTACTGATGAGGTTGCGGTTCATTAGTTTCATGTTAATACCCTCTTAAAAGCCGTAAGCCAACTGAATGTTGAAGCGCTCGTCATCGTCGATAGCGTTGTCATCGTAATCATCCACGGTGTAGGCCGCCTTGATGATAACGTGGTTTGCGAACAGGTAATTCACCCCTGCAGACCACTGGGAGCGGTTTGCATCGGCACCCGGGGTGTCCAGGTCACCTATGCGGACAACGCCTTCCCACTTGGTATCCGGCACCCGGTAGGCCGCCTGCGCATACCAGGCAGTGTATTCGAGTTCTTCGGTCACCGCGCCACCGGCAACCGCGCTGTTGGCTTCGCTTCCCACGGTCTGCTGGATGAATTCACCGCGCAGCTGCAGGGTGTCAAGGTTGTAAACGGCGTCCGCACCCAGGACTGTGTAGTCACGGTCCGGCTCTCCCGCCGCCAGGTCAGACACATCGTGCCCCTCGGCCACTCCGATCTTGCCCAGGGCGCCGGACAGGCCCAGCTCCAGCGCAGGCACCGGCAGGAACCCTACTCGGCCACCGTAGACGAAATTACCATCGCCATTGGATGCGGCAGCCTCGGTTTCCAGTTCAATTTCCACTTCTTCGCCGGGATCAGCATCAACAACAAGGGTCGGACCGTTCGAGGTGAACAGCGCATAGTTGGCGCGCATCGACCCGCTCAGCGGAATGCCGCCACGCAACTGAACGCCCAGGTCGGAGAGCGGGGCTGCGCCCCCGTGACCAAAGCCCACGGGCGCGGTCGGCAGCTTGTTGATCCAGCTTGGGTGGACATTCTGGCGGAACTGGCCGATCGGGCTCAGGAACTTGCCCGCCACCAGCGCCATGTAATCGTTCAGCATGAGATCGATGGTCGCATATTCTACTGCGATTTCACTTTCACCATTTTCATCCGTCTCGGCTTCAAACTCGCCTTCAAACAGCACCCGGTCGGAAAACTGAAAATGGAAAATCGGCGCAAATCGCGCTGCCGTAAAACCGTCTTCCTGTCGATCAGAGCCCGCTATGGCATCAACGTTGGCGTATCCGGCCATGTGCAGCTTGGACAGCGTATCGAGGTTGTTGCTCTTTACATCCTCCCGCAGTGCCGCGATCTGCGACTCAAGGTTGGCAATTTTTGATTCGGTGTCTTCGTTTGCGATCGCGGCCCCGCTTGCGAATACGGAGGCTGCCAGCGACAGCTTGATAAAATGGAGTTTTTTCATAGGTGCACCCTTCTGGGTTAGATGAAGAGACGTATATAGCTGTTCCGGAAAAGGCTTTCGAATAAAGCCATCGATCCAAAACATGAACAATTAGACACCCTTGACCTGAAACGAAACTGAAATTGTCAGTTGTGCCGCCCTTATCTTGATGCAAGTCAGTTTTTACAATGGCCGGATATCATGAGATTGAGCCAGCACCGTATGTGGGGGCGCCACGCAGTATAGTCAGACACCCGGGAATGATCGCTCCTGTACGCCGTCTCAACGGAATCGAGCCTGATGCGAACCAGTCGACCGGCAAAACCAATACCTGCGTCAC
Organism: Marinobacter sp. L-80; assembly: GCF_056859395.1. Classification (NCBI taxonomy): domain Bacteria; kingdom Pseudomonadati; phylum Pseudomonadota; class Gammaproteobacteria; order Pseudomonadales; family Marinobacteraceae; genus Marinobacter; species Marinobacter sp. L-80. The sequence continues at coordinate 3,543 of NZ_JBSXOI010000049.1, read as the reverse complement.
ACCGGATCGTTTTCACTACTATTTCGTGACGCAGCGGCGAGCTGACGCCACCGCCCCCAGCGGGGGATGAACATCGGCACCTGCCGCTGGTAGGCACGGTACTCCTCACCAAACTCCTTGAGCACCTGCCGCTCCTCACGTCGAGCCAGCCATGTGTAGACAAGCACGATCACCGGAAAAAGGCCGACCGAGAACAGCGTCGGCCAGTGCACCACCCCTTCTCCAAACAGAGCGATGAATAGCCCCGTATATTGCGGATGCCGCACATACGCATACAAGCCGTCTTTCACCAAACGGTTTTCACCTCGTGCCTTGTGGACCTGACGCCACCCCTGAATAAAGAGGCCGATCCCGGTGAACGCGAGCGCATAGCCGAGCAACATTGAGACCAACATCCCGGTTTCACCCAGCCCTACCAGGGTCGACCACAGGCTGGCGCTGACATACTCACTGTCGAGGCCAAAAAAGCGCACCAACAGATAAATAGTGAGCGGAAAGCCGTACATTTCTGCATAAAGCGCAATGATGAAGGCCTGCACCACCCCGGCGCCGGCCCATTCCCGCCAGTTTTTCGGCGCGAAATAACGGTAAAAGAACCAGGACACCAGAACGATAACGATCAGTGTGATGCCCCAGGCCCCAGCGTGATTGAACGATTCATTCATAGCATGATTGACCTGTATGTGGGGCGACTAGCTGCATCGGTTGCCGCCCGGATTGTTTTAGTGTGAGAATCAGTACGGTGATGACCAGCGCTTTAGTTTTCCCCGTAAAGACTGTTGTAAATCGATCCTCGCGCTCCATCGCTACAATGTCGCCTTATCAGCACCTGAGGAGCCACTTTTTGACAGGATCGCCTGCACTATCGAATGGGCATCACATTTGTTGGCCTGCAGCAGCCCCGATGTATCCAGGGTGCCACCATGGTTTTCATAGCCAAACGCCAGCGTCCGGTCGGGCCCGAGATCGAGAGGACGGCAGAGTCCCAGCAAGGCCTCTGGGCGCATATGGCACACGAACACTCTGAGTTTTGTATCGTGAGGAAACAGCTCGGCCCTGTAAGAACTACCAGACTGATGCCCTGACTCGATTGGATCCCGGGGACTCCGGAATCGACCGGGCTCGAGAAGGCAGACCACACCACTCGAAAGCCCTCTCTGAGCCAGCGCTTCGGCAACCTCAAGGCAAACCCGGAGTTGATAGGCGCCGACAGCGATCAACTGCACATCACCGGCTTCACCAAGAGCGATGGCACCATCCCGGAGCAATTGCACAGCCTGACGGCCGTCAAAAACGGCAGGCAGTTTTGCCTTGGGAACCGTCATGGCCCAGAACTGCCCCTGGGTTCGAAAACACTCGTTAAGGCACGCCACAGCACTATTGCAGTCGGGAGGATAGACAACGCGGGCAGTGTCACTCATTTCTCCCATCAGGACTTCGCCGAAGGCCGGGTCCTGATGAGACTGCTCGTTCTTGCCGTTTTCCCAGAGGTGCGACGTCGCAATGACCGGCACGGATAACCATCGGGCGGGCCGACCGAGACTTTTCTGGTGTCGCGCAAAAATAATTTCCTGCCGAAGAGCGCCAATCATTTTCATGGCAAACGCTTCGTAGGACACCACCAGATTCATACCTCCCTTATTACCCAGAGCGGCGCTGACAACGGCCTCCTCATTCAGGGCTGTGATTACCGAGCCGTGAAGGGATTCCGCAAGGCCGGGCTCGGGCGTCAGGGTGCGATGCTTCAGAAGGTCAAGCGACTGGTTCATCTGATTACTACGCAATTCATCCGGGTTCCCCAGGCGAATACGAAGCGCCGGGTTGGCCTTTACAAGGGCAACAAACTGCCGATCAATCGCAACCATGGGCGACTCTGATACCGCCGTTTGCAACCAGACCGGTTCGGGTACAGTTTGCAGCTTGACGTCACGACAACTCAGCGGATGATCCTTTTCCGCAGGCCGATCGTCTGCCCGGTGAGTTGCCAGCACGTCGCGGGCGCCGTGAATCTCGATCTCGGGCACAAACAAACGGGCAATGGATTCGTTAAAGTGCCTGCGCGAGACCTCATCAAATCTCGGTATTGCCGGAAGCGGGGTACCATGCGCCGCGTTTGAGCCAGCACCATAGAAACCATAGCCTTTGACCGTCTCGGCAATCAGATAGGGGAGCTTTACAGGGTACCTCATGTGGCCGGCGCTGACCTGTTCGCTGCACGCCTGAAGCCTCGATTCGGCCTCGAAGATGCCCCAGATAAAGGCCGCAGGATCGCGGCCATCAATGAGTATGGGGTAAAAGCCATTGAGTTCCAGGTGTTGCCGGAACCAGTCCGCCCCCCCTTGCAGAAAAATGGTTGACCGTTGATCGATGCGGCGGCCGTTGGCAATCATCACCGGGGTCACCAGGCCACAGTCCTCAGCTCGCCACCAGCGGCTTGCCCAGTCGCTGCCCCGCTGCTCCTCAAATGCCCCATCACTGAGAAACGCGACCAGACGCTCCCCCGGCAGCGGCATGTGGGTGTATTGCAGTTCAGCGAAGCCCAGATATCCGCCCTCGATCAGCCCGCCGGCAGTGTGGGGGTTGACGTGACTGCCCAGGGGAACCCCCGGTGTGCCATCCGGAGTGACGGCGTAGCTGTAAAAGTCACTCACCAGCCGGGACAGCCCCGCCTCGTCGAGCGTGTACCGAGCCTGCTGTTCTGGATGCAGATTGCCGAGCAGTATGTTGACGCTTTCGATAGCCGCCACACAGTGCCCCTGCCCCATCAGCCAGCTACGGGTCAGCCCCGCCAACGCGTTGGCGGCCGTGTAGCCAAGATAGGCAGGCACCATGTTCAGCGAACCACCGGTATGCCCCTGAGGATTTTCCTTGAAGTCATCCGCCGCCAGCGGCTGTCCGGACAGGTCCACTCTGCTGGCATAAGTCATGTGGGCTACCAGCCACATGGCCGCGTTGGTGAGGGTGTCTGCAGCCTCGAAAATAATCAGGGCATCGTCGAGCGAGTCATAACGCCCGGCACAAACGAGTTCCTGGCACAGGTCGAACACGCGCACCTGGGTCAAATCGGTATGTTCGATCACCCCGCGCCCTTTTGCCCAGTTGGCAAACTGGGGGTAACGCTGCCGGTATTGGGCAGCACGCTGCTGGATTCGATGTGAATCCTCAATGGAATAGCCGTTCATGATCTCTCCCTGATAACTCTACTGACGTTAATGGTGGCCTATTAGAAATCCTCGCCGTAAATATCCGGATTACCCCGGGTATTTGCCCGGTCTCACATCAAAGACGCAAAATGGATTGGTAGCTTGCCACCTCCACCTCAAACCGGGTGTTCTGACGCAAGTGATCCTTCATGGCCTCCAGCGCATCAGGGTCTCCATGAATCAAGTTGATCGGCGTTTCGGTAGCGACAAACGTCAGGCACTCACCCAACCGATCTCATTGTACCCGGCGTCGAAAGACCCAAAGGGAGAAAATAAACAGCGTGACACCGATTACCAGCAAGGCGAGAGCCTCATCCCAGAGAACCGCCAGGCCGGCGCC
>NZ_JBSXOI010000048.1:0-2392 GCF_056859395.1 Marinobacter sp. L-80 | reverse complement strand
GCTGGAAGCGGATCAAGGGGTTCAACCAACTGAAGCTGGTCGTGGACAACGTGCAGTTTCAGGATGGAATACCGGTGGAGGATCAATCTGACAGGAGCGCTGCCTGATGGTCATACACCAGATTTGACAATAACTCTCAGCCCATTTGTCCGGGTCTTTCACGGTGATGTTGCCGATCACGTAGGCTGTCATTAGCGGGCTCCGGTTATCGAGTGGGTGGTTCAGTCGGGTTGAGTCGGATGGTCACGAAAAATAGATCTGTCCCGGTTTCGCTTACCGCCCTAAGTCCAAAAATTTGCGAAAGCGCTTATTCAACTCCTCTTCGTCAAGCTGATGGTAAAGCCACTTTCTGGCCTCGGATGACTTCCGCTGAATTTCGATCTTTCCGGACCGGCATCCATTCCCTCGGCTTCCTGTGAGAAGGTCTGCGCGCCAGGGCCTGAGAACGTATCTCTGCTATGTAATCGGCAGCCTCGTCGTTGAACAAAAACCTGACAGGCAACGTCTTTTCCTCAAAGACTGCCAAGCACTTATCCGAAACCTGACCTCCACCCCGTATGGACAAAATGAAGTCGATCGTCGCCTAATAGATTTCAAACCGTTTGTCGAAAAGGTCCATCCTGTGGCGATATGCCGCTGTTTTCCAATGTTTCCAAGCTATATACACACCCAAGAAACCTATTACAGGTACAGCAAGCGCACTGAATAATTCGGTAACAGGCATTAGGTCCTCAAGAAACATTCAGGCAACCTTCCGTATAACGCGAAGCGCACCGGTGACCTTTTCGGAGCTAAGCGGAGAAAAGGGCATCCGTGTGACGCGTATTGTTAAAGCCCGACTTCCAGTTTGGTCTGGGACTTCAAGACTTTCACTGCATATTCGAGTAGGGCTATCGTACTGTTTAGTTCAGCATCTCCACCCAGGCTTATTTCAATCGACGAGGTTTCTTCAAAAAGTCCAGATTTCGGATTTTTTATCTTTAGGTCCGTACTGCCATGGTCTTTAATTTTAAGGTACGTGCGGCCCCCATGACCGCTGTCGCCGCCCATAAAGCCCGTAGTTCCAGCCGTAATAGACTGGATGTGCACACCGGTGAGGGTATAAGTGAACGTTTGAATTTCTGCTCCATCAATCGTGACCGAGCCAACTTCCGTATTCTCCATCTCATGAAGATCAAAGCCATTACCCATTTGATAGCTCCTTAGACTGATGTGCTTATAGCTTTAACGCCCGCCATCACCGGTGACAAAACCAGAGCGAAGCGGAGGTTTTGGCATCCGGTGCATGGCCTGGTTATGCAGCATGTAGCGGCTTGATCCGATCCACTTCTTCCTTGACCGACTGAGCGGCGGTCCAAAGATCAACAGATCGCTGCGCATTCAGCCAGAATTCCGGCGAATTACCAAACAAACGTGCAAGCCTAAGCGCCATTTCAGGGCTGACAGCACGACGCTCGCGCAGTAATTCATTAACTGACTGGCGAGAGACACCCAGAGACTCAGCCAACCCCGAAACAGTCAGGCCATAGTCCGGAAGAAAATCCTCCCTCAGCATTTCGCCAGGATGAGTCGGTTTGCGCTGCATACCGGCAGTATTAAGAATAGCCATAGTCATCCCCTCACTCAGTGGTAGTCACACACCTCGACTTCATACGCATCGCCATCTTCAAAACGAAAACAGATACGCCACTGATCATTTATTGAAATTGCATGCTGCCCCTGCCTGTCTCCCGACAGCGGGTGAAGGCGATTGCCAGGCGGCACTTTCAAATCCTCTAACTGTACGGCCAGATCCACGTATTCAAGTTTTCTAGCGGCTCTCGATGCAACATCCGCAGGAAATTTCTTTGACTTGCCCTTGGAGTAAAGTTCTTGGGTTCGTTTGTCAGCAAAGGATTTGATCATGAAACGAAGTGTATTGCGTCACGTGACGCTTGTCAATATGGCCTGAGAATTACTGCATAACGCTGAGCTTAGCGGCGCCACGACAGTGGCGTCCGGTGGACGGCCCTCGGGCCGGGAACGCACTACAGCGACTGGTTATACGTGAGTTTCCTTCGGAATCAGAGCCAATAGGTCAGTAACCCCAACGTCCGCACCTGCCTGTGATAATAGAGCGGAAACTTGCCCTCGATGATGAGCCTGATGGTTAAAAAAATGAAGGACAAGACTCGAATATCGCTTATTGGCCGGAATCCCTTTGGTGTTGTGGTAGCTGAGAACGAAATCCAGATCGCTTTGGGTTAACCCGTGCATATTCCGGCCCATCGTGACCGCCCATTCCGTTTGAACGTGACCGCCTGTTCCGGTTGATCGTGACCGCTCATTCCGTTTTATCGTGACCGATTTTGGACGTTTTTCCGGAATCGCTGGTCACGATGCCGGAATCCCC
>NZ_JBSXOI010000047.1:0-56897 GCF_056859395.1 Marinobacter sp. L-80 | reverse complement strand
CCACTCGTTCAGGCTCGGGGGAAGAAGCAGTTCCTGGCCAGGCGAATACGGGCGGAAAGTGGTTCCCATCAGTCATCCTGTTGCTGAAGAATTTTGATCTATTGTGCCAGAATGTAGCTTCTGCCGCGCAGACTCCTAGGTCAGGATTCGAGGGCCGGATAGGGCTAGAGTCCAATCACTTCGGAGTGAATAGCCTCCAAGGAAGCCAGCGGGTCAGACGCCTGAGTAATCGGACGGCCGATCACGAGGTAATCGGAACCGGCTTTGAGGGCATCTGTGGGCGTCATGATGCGCTGCTGGTCGCCTTTATCGGCCGTCAGGGGGCGGATACCCGGTGTGATCAGTTTGAAGTCGGCGCCCTGCTCGACTTTAAGCTTCGGTGCCTCCTGGGCGGAGCAGACGACGCCGTCGAGGCCGCAATTTTTGGTGAGGGTTGCCAGTCGGGACACCTGTGCTTCCGGGGAATCGGTGATGCCGATGCCGACGAGGTCGTCGGCGTTCATACTGGTGAGGACCGTGACGGCGATCAACAGCGGGCGATCCGCGCCAAAGCTTTCCAGACGTTCCCGACAGGCGGTCATCATTTTCTCGCCACCAGAGGCATGCACATTGACCATCCATACACCGAGATCGGCGGCAGCTGCAACGGCAGCTGAGGTGGTGTTCGGGATGTCATGGAATTTCAGATCCAGGAATACGTCGAATCCACGCTTCTGAAGCCCTTCAACCAATTGCGGGCCGGAACGGGTGAACAGTTCCTTACCCACTTTCAGGCGGCATTTGCTCGGGTCCAGTTTGTCGACCAGCTCAAGGGCAGGATTCTGGGAGGGAAAATCGAGGGCGACGATGATCTTGGGATCGTTAGCGGTTTGCACGTTCACTTGTCCTGCGGAAATTCGGTAAAGGTTTATTCGGCTTCAACACCCTGGATCGGGCGCACGGTTTCCCATTGCTTGCAGCTTGGGCAAAGCCAGTGCAGCTGACGGCCAGAGAAACCACAGCTGACACAACGGTAGACGGGACGATTGGCGAGAATCAGGTGGCCAATACGGCTCACCAGCCTGCCCTCATCAGTGGTCATGCCCTTCTCATAGCCGGCCATTTCCACCAGCCTGAGCAAGCCACGGACACTCGGGCGGGTTTCCAGTTCCTGCCTGAGCAAGTCGATGGCAGCCGGTCGCCCCGAGGCACGCTCGACGGACTCCACCAGAGCCAGCAACAAACTGGTGCTCGGGTAGTTTTCGTAAAGCTTGCGCAGTTTTTTCGCCAACCGGCCAATGTCGCCGTGCTCATGCTCAAGTTTCATGAGCCGGTCGATGGCTTCCGGCCCAAACTCCGGGTTCTGTTCGAATACTTTCAGGCACTGGCTGCCTGCCTCGCGATAGCTGCCCTGCCGAACCAGCAGCTTCATCATAATAAGATTGGCCCGTACGCAAGAGCGATCGTACTCAAGCGCCTCCTTGGCCAGTTTCTGGGCAACCCAGCGGTCGTCCTGTTTCAGGGACTCTTCCGACAGCTCGCATGTCAGGTAGGCCAGCACTTTGAACATTGCCGGGTCGGCGTCTCCACGTGTCAGCGTCCGGGCAACTTCGGCAGCCTTCGCCCATTCCTTTTCCTGTTGGTAGAGGTCGATGAGCTGCTGGGAGGAGTGCCGACCATAATCCTTGTCGCCCATCAATTGGTGCAACAATGCCTCGGCGCGGTCAAGCAGCCCCGCGTTCAGGTAATCGCGGGCAAGCTCGAGAGTCACCTGCGGGGAGAATCTCGGGGGTAATTCGGGCCTGGCCAGAAGGTTCTGGTGGATCAGTATGGCGCGATCGGTTTCGCCCTTGTTACGGAAATGGCTGCCAATGGAGAGGTGGAGACTGACAGTATCCTTGTTGACCGCAAGGGACTGGACGAAATTCTCAACCGCCTGGTCGGAGTAGTTCGTGAACAGGAACTGGAGACGGTCCTTCACCGATTCCTCATCGGAAATCGTTTTGCCGGATCGCCTGTCACCGCTTCCCAGCCGGCCCACAAGCCAGCCAACGGCGACTGCAACTGTTAGCAGCAGCCACTGTAATACGATATCCATTAAAGAGTCCGGTCGTTCTGGGCCCTGGATTTCTCCAATGCCTGCTCGGCGCGATCAAGTCGTTTCTGAAGGGTTCGCCGGGACACCGAGTTGCGAACGGTGGCCAGCATGGTCATCAGCACGCCAACAAGGGCACCGACAACAAATGCCATGATAATCCAGACGGCAACACCATGGGGCTGGGTTTCAAACAACAGAAAGTTGAGGGAGACTGCCATTTGATTGTTGAGCGAGAATACCAGTGCCAGCAGAACCAGGACCAAAACCAACAGAATAATGAGGATCTTCTGCAATCCTGCCATAGCGATAGCACTCCCAAAGGGCATTGATGCCCGAATTATACGCGTTCCCTGAGCAGCTGTTAAAAGCCTTTCTTCAAGCTGTCGTTGACCTGCTCTCTCAATTCCTTGCCGGGTTTGAAGTGCGGCACATATTTGGCTGGCAACTGAACAGCCTCACCGGTTTTCGGATTGCGCCCGGTACGCGCGGCCCGGTGATGAAGGGAAAAACTGCCAAATCCCCGGATTTCTATTCTCTGACCATCGGCAAGCGACTGGGACATGTGCTCGATGATGGTTTTTACAGCCAGTTCGACATCTTTAACGGAGAGCTGAGTTTGCTTGGAAGCAATCAGCTCGACCAGTTCGGACTTCGTCATGAGGCGTTTCCCTCTTTCATTTTTATTTGGCCGTCGGTTACCGGATTCCCATGACTACCTAGTTTAGCCAAACCAGAAAAAAACACAAAAAAAACGGGCTCTTAGAGCCCGTTTTTTTCGTACCAACCGGAAGATTAGTCCTTGTTGGCGTTTTGCTGCTGCATCTGCTCCTTGATGAGATCACCGATGGTGGTCGCACCAGAGGAAGTTTCCGCAGTTTTGGTCCGCACGTTTTCCAGTGCCTGCTTGTCGTCCTCAACATCTTTGGACTTCACAGACAGGTTGATGATGCGGTTCTTGCGATCGATGCTGATGATCTTCGCTTCAACTTCTTCGCCTTCTTTCAGCGCGTTGCGTGCGTCTTCAACACGGTCACGGCTGATTTCAGAGGCTTTCAGTACCGCTTCAACTTCGTCGTTCAGGGCAATGGTAGCTGCCTTGGCATCAACTGCAGACACGGTTCCCTTAACAATAGAGCCCTTGTCGTTCAGCTGCACAAACTCGGCGAACGGATCGCTTTCGAGCTGCTTGATACCCAGGGAGATACGCTCACGCTCCGGATCAACAGACAGGATAACGGTTTCAACTTCGTCACCCTTCTTGTATTCACGAACCGCTTCTTCGCCAGTCTCGTTCCAGCTGATGTCAGACAGGTGAACCAGACCGTCGATGCCGCCATCCAGACCGATGAAGATACCGAAGTCAGTGATTGACTTGATCTTACCGGAGATGCGGTCGCCCTTGTTGAAGTTGCTGGAGAAGTCTTCCCACGGGTTGGATACACACTGCTTGATACCCAGGGAGATACGACGACGCTCTTCGTCGATATCCAGAATCATCACGCCCACTTCGTCGCCAACCTGGACAACCTTGGACGGATGGATGTTCTTGTTGGTCCAATCCATTTCAGATACGTGAACCAGACCTTCAACACCCTCTTCCAACTCAGCAAAGCAACCGTAGTCAGTCAGGTTGGTAACGCGTGCTGTAACCTTGCTGCCTTCCGGATAACGACCCTTGATATCAACCCAGGGATCTTCGCCCAGCTGCTTCAGGCCGAGAGAAACACGGTTGCGCTCACGATCGAACTTCAGAACCTTGACGCTGATTTCGTCGCCAACATTAACGATTTCGCTCGGATGCTTGATGCGCTTCCAGGCCATATCGGTAATGTGCAGCAGGCCGTCAACACCACCCAGATCCACGAACGCGCCGTAGTCGGTCAGGTTCTTGACGATACCCTTGATTTCCATACCCTCGGTCAGGGTTTCCAGCAGAGCTTCACGCTCGGCACTGTTCTCAGCTTCCAGAACGGCGCGGCGGGAAACAACCACGTTGTTACGCTTCTGGTCGAGCTTGATAACCTTGAATTCGAGTTCTTTGTTCTCCAGGTGCGCGGTGTCGCGAACCGGACGAACATCTACCAGCGAGCCAGGCAGGAAGGCACGGATGCCGGCCAGATCGACGGTGAAGCCACCCTTGACCTTACCGTTGATGATACCTTTAACCACTTCCTCAGCTTCGAAGGACTTCTCGAGTACCTTCCAGGCTTCTGCACGCTTGGCCTTTTCACGGGACAGACGGGTCTCACCGAAGCCGTCTTCAACAGCGTCGAGAGCTACATCGACAACGTCGCCGATAGCAATTTCCAACTCGCCTTTTTCGTTAAGGAACTGGGAGGCGGGGATAACGCCTTCGGACTTCAGTCCGGCGTTAACGGTGACCCAGTCGTTATCGACGTCTACAACGGTTCCCTGGACGATGGAACCCGGTTGCATGTCAATTTCTTTCAGGCTTTCTTCAAAAAGATCCGCAAAGCTCTCGCTCATTATGAGTCCTATATGATCAACGCAAGTGTACTCCGTGCCACCAGCAACACGGTCTGTTAACAAGTTCCGGATTAAGCCTGTGGCTGGCAGATAACGCTACATCCGGCATTTCAACGACAAAAAGGTGTAGTCAGGCCTGACCTGCTGCGGCCATACACCTGTCTAACACCTCTTCTATACTCAATCCCGTAGAATCAATGACTTGCGCATCATCTGCGGGCTTGAGAGGGGCTGCGGAACGGTTCATATCCCGTTCATCACGAACCCGTATCTCCTCTAAAAGGGCGTCAATATTAACATCGACACCCGCGTCCTTCAACTGGCTATAGCGCCGTTGAGCCCTCTCCTCGGCGCTTGCCGTCAGGAAGATTTTTACCGGCGCGTCCGGAAACACCACGGTCCCCATATCACGGCCATCGGCCACAAGGCCCGGCGCCTGCCGGAAGTCCCGCTGGCGCTGCAAAAGGGCGTCACGGACCGACTGGATCACAGCCACCTTTGAAGCATTGTCGCCCGCCGATTCTGTACGTATATCTGCGGTCACGTCCTGCCCTGCCAGAACGACTTTTACCGGCTCACCTGCCGGCGTAGGCTCAAACGCCACATCCAGTCCGGCGGCGACTTTTACCAGCCCGCTCTCATCATCCATGGACACGCCCTGGCGAGCCGCGGCCAGCGCCGTCAGCCGATAAAGAGCACCACTGTCCAGAAGATGCCAGCCCAGCTTTCGGGCCAGCATCTGGGTAATCGTGCCTTTGCCGGAACCCCCGGGACCATCCACGGTGATCACCGGCGCACTGCTATCAACCATTATTCAGCCCCCTCGGCCGAGATATTGATTCCCGTTCCTTGCGCAAGTTCCACAAAACCGGGGAAAGACGTAGCCACATTGGCACAGTCGTTCACTGTAATGTCACCCGCAGCGCGCAGGGAAGCGACCGCAAAGGACATTGCGATGCGGTGGTCGCCGTGACTGTTCACGGTACCGCCACCGATGGTCTGACCACCATCGATAATAATGCCGTCCGGGGTTACGGTAGTGTCCACGCCCAATGCAGCAAGGCCATCTGCCATCACCTGGATCCGATCGCTTTCCTTGACCCGGAGTTCCTCAGCGCCACGCAAAACCGTGCGACCATTGGCGCAGGCCGCGGCGATGAATAGCACCGGAAATTCATCGATGGCCAGGGGCACCTGATCCTCAGGGATGTCGATACCCTGCAGCTCCGCCGAGCGGACCCGAAGGTCAGCAACCGGCTCACCACCGATTTCGCGCTCGTCCAGAATCTCGATATTGGCGCCCATCTGATTCAGGATGTTGATCACACCAACCCTGGTCGGGTTCATTCCAACGTGGCGAAGGATCAGATCGGAGCCCGGGGCGATACTGGCCGCGACCAGGAAAAATGCAGACGAAGAAATATCGGCAGGGACGTCAATATTGGTCGCCGTCAATTTGCCGCCGCCACTAACACTGGCGGTCGCGCCGTCCCGGTGGACGTGGTAGCCAAAGCCCGCCAGCATGCGCTCGGTATGATCGCGAGTAGGCGCCGGCTCGGTCACCGATGTACTGCCCTCGGCATAAAGCCCGGCCAGCAGAAGACACGATTTGACCTGGGCACTGGCCACCGGCATTTCATAGTGAATACCGGACAGCTTCTGGCCACCACGGATTTTCAGTGGCGGGCGCCCCCCTTCTGCGGTATCGATAACGGCGCCCATCGCCCTGAGAGGATCGGCAACCCGCCCCATCGGGCGACCGGAGAGACTCGCATCGCCGGTCAGCTCGGAATCAAAGGGCTGGGCCGCCAGCAAACCGGCGAACAGCCGCATGGCGGTTCCCGAGTTACCCAGATACAGAGGCCCGCGGGGGGCCTGAAGCCCGTGCATGCCAACACCATGGATGCGAACAAAGCCGTCGTCCGGGCCTTCAATGGTAACGCCCATATCCCGGAATGCCTGGAGCGTCGCCAGGCTGTCTTCACCCTCCAGAAACCCTTTCACTTCGGTTACGCCATCTGCCAGAGCACCCAGCATGATGGACCGGTGCGACATTGACTTGTCGCCGGGCACCCGGATATCACCGGTGATCGCGCCACCGGACTGAAGACGGAACGTTACCTGCTTTTCACTGTTGTTTGTCACGTAAGCCTGTCCTGAGAGCATCTTCGAAAAATGTTCACGCGCCGCCTTGGCGCGACTGAAAACCCGCAACAACGTGGCACTGTCCTGATTGGCAATGGCAGTGCGCAGTTGTTCGAGGTCGTGGGTAAAGTGGTCAATGACACGAAGAACCGCATCACGGTTCGACAGAAAAATATCGTGCCACATCACCGGATCGCTGGCCGCAATCCGGGTGAAATCCCTGAAGCCACCGGCGGCGTACCGGAAGATGTCCATGTTCTCATCTTCACCCGCCAGGGTATCTACCAGGGAGAACGCGATCAGGTGAGGCAAGTGGCTGGTGGCTGCCAGCACCTCATCGTGATACGCCACCGACATGGTCAGCACCGTGGCACCGCAGCCCTCCCAGAGCCCTTGCAGGCGAGCCAGGTGGGGCTGGCTGACATTGTCCGGCGGCGTAAGGATGACCTTGTGGTTGGCGAAAAGCTCGGGATTTGCCGCCCGGATGCCACTCTTCTCGGAACCGGCAATGGGATGACCGGGAATAACCAGAGGCGACAAGCCGCCGAACACGGCCTCAACATCGGCTACGAAGCTGGATTTGGTACTACCGACATCGGTGAGTATCGCGTCCGGCTCCAGAGACGGGCGAATCTGCTCAAGAACCGCGCGTGTTGCTCGTACCGGAACGGCAAGCACAACCAGGTCCGCGCCACGAACTGCATCAGACACCGTTGACGCCGCCTGATCGATCACACCCAACTCTTTACCGAGCTGCAGTTCCTCAGTGCGATGATCCGCACCAACAACCGTACCCGCAAGCCCATTGCGACGGATCGCGCAGGCCAGGGAGCCGCCAATCAGCCCCAGGCCAATCACCGCTACCCGTTTAAACAGAGGCTCGGACGGCGCCATATCAGTCGCTCAACCCCGAGGCCGCCAGGGCCTGCGCCAGTGCATCAATAAAGCGCTCGTTTTCTTCCTGAAGCCCGACAGAAACCCGAAGATGCCGGGGCATACCATAACCGCCGATGGGCCGAACAATCACGCCGTGGGCCAGCAGGGACTGGTACACGCCCATGGCCTGCTCCCCCACTTCCACGGCAACAAAGTTCCCGGCTGACGGGATGTAACTGAGCCCCATCCGGTCGAATGCCTCCTGCAACTGACGCAGACCGGCTGTGTTCACATCCCGGGAACGCTGGAGATAGTCTTCATCCTCAAGCACAGCCGTGGCCGCAGACAGGGCAACCGTATCCACGTTGAATGGCTGACGCACCCGGTTAAGAATGTCTGCGATGGCCGGCGAGGAGATACTGTAACCTACCCGCAGAGCCGCCAGCCCCCAGGCTTTGGAGAACGTGCGGCAAACGATGAGATTCGGGAAACGGGCCAACAGCTCGACACCGTCCGGGTATTGCTCTCCGGTCAGGTATTCGCAGTAGGCCTCATCCAGGACCACAAGCACCTTCTCCGGAATCCTGTTCAGGAACGCCTCAATGGCATCCGCCGTGTGAACCGTGCCCGTGGGGTTGTTCGGGTTGGCGACAAACACCAGGCGAGTGCGATCGGTAACCGCCGCAGCCATGGCATCCAGATCATGCCCCCACTCCCGGGCAGGCACAGACACACCCATGGCGCCGATGGCCTGAGTCACCAGGGGATAAACGGCGAACGCGTACTGGGAGAAAACGACCTCGGAATCTGCATCAGCGAAACAACGGGTAATGACTTCCAGTACATCGTTGGAGCCGTTACCAAGGGTAATCTGATCCATCCCGACGTTCAGACGCTTCGAAAGCGCCTGCTTCAGGTTGAATCCGTTGCCATCGGGATACAGACAAAGCTCGGAGAGGGCCTGCCGCGCGGCCGACAGCGCTTTTTCGCTCGGCCCCAGCGGGTTTTCGTTGCTCGCCAGCTTGATGATCTCTGCCGGATTGAGGCCAAGCTCACGGGCCAGCTCTTCAATCGGCTTGCCCGGCTGATACGGTGAGAGGGCCTGTACGCCGCGAACCGCCAGGCTCTGGTAATCAATGGCCATAAATCGTCCTCGACACTCTTTGCTCAGAAACGCAGGTGCAGATACTTACAGAACGCCAATCGGGTAGGAACCCAGGCGTTTGAGCTCAACGGCCTCTTCATCCACTTCTGCCAGAACCTTCCGGACCTGTTCGTCTTCCATATGTCCCTCAAAATCGATGTAGAACACATAGGCCCAGGTGCCACTTGGCGAGGGCCGCGTTTCGATTCTGGTCAGGCTGAGCCCGTGACGATGGAACGGCTCGAGGAGCTGATACAGGGCCCCCGGTTTGTTGCGCATGGACACCAGGATAGACGACTTGTCGTGGCCACTGGCAGGCACTTCCTCCCGGCCAATGATCAGGAAGCGTGTGGTATTGTCCGGGCGATCCTCAATACTGTTCGCCAGCTTCTGCAGGCCATAGAGCTCGGCCGCCATATCACCGGCAATAGCCGCCGTGCCGGGCTCCTCGGCTGCGCGCCGGGCCGCTTCCGCATTGCTGGAGACGGTAACCCGCTCGATGCCGTAGCGGTGGGTGTCCAGCCATTGCCGGCATTGGGCAAACGATTGCTGATGGGAATAAATCCGTGTGATTTCCTGGTCGCCATGCTTCGGAGACACAAGCAGGTGATGGTGAATCCGCAGCTGAACCTCGCCGCAGATCTTCAGCGGCGAGGACATGAACATATCCAGGGTGTGGTTGATCATACCCTCGGTCGAGTTTTCGACCGGCACCACGCCGTAATGAGCAGCGCCGGATTCGACCTCCCGGAATACCGCATCAATGGCCGGCAAAGGCACGCTGACCACCGAGTGACCAAAATGCTTGAGCGCTGCCGCCTGTGTGAAGGTGCCAATCGGACCCAGGAAGGCAATGTGCATGGGCTTTTCCAGCGCCAGGCAGGCCGACATGATTTCCCGGAACAGACGGGCCATTTCCTCACCCGACAGCGGCCCCGGATTCTGTTCCTTGATGCGGCGAAGCACCTGGGCCTCCCGCTCGGGGCGATAGAAAAAGACGTCCTGCCCCGGATTGGCGGTCATTTTAACGTGCGCCACTTCCTGGGCACAGGCGGCCCTGGCACTGATCAGCTCCATGATCTTCTGATCAAGTTGATCGATCTCGTCCCGCAGCTCTCCGAGCCGAACCTGCTCATCACTCATGATCAGCCACGCTCCTTCGCAAATTCGGTCATGTAGTCGATCAGTGCATCGACACCGGCTTCTGGCATCGCGTTGTAGATGCTCGCACGCATTCCGCCAACCGACCGGTGGCCGGCCAGGTTCAGCAGGCCACGGGCATTGGCACCCTTCAGGAATTCACCGTTCAGGGCATCATCCGCCAGCGTGAATGGTACGTTCATCCAGGAGCGGAAGCGCGGATCAATCGGGTTGGCGTAAAACTCGTTGGTATCGATGAAATCGTAGAGCTTGCGGGCCTTGCGCAGGTTGATTTCACCCATGGCCTTCACACCGCCCTGCTCTTTCAGCCACTTGAACACCAGACCGGCCAGATACCAGGAATAGGTCGCCGGCGTGTTGTACATGGAGCCGTTATCTGCGATCACCTGATAATTCATCATGGTCGGGGTCTCCTGGCGGGCCTTACCCAGGAGATCCTTGCGGATAATGACCACTACCAATCCCGAGGGACCGATGTTCTTCTGGGCACCGGCATAGATCACACCGAACCTGGAGACGTCCACCGGCCTCGACAGCATTGATGAGGACATGTCGGCAACCAGCGGCGCGCCCGGGCTATCCGGAATAAAACCGAATTCCAGGCCACCGATGGTCTCGTTGGGCGTGTAGTGCAGATAAGCCGCGTCGGCACTGGTCTGCCACGAGGATTGATCCGGAATCGTGGTAAAGCCACTGTCTTCCGAACTCGCCACCACGTTCACCTTGCCATAGCGACTGGCCTCGGCAATGGCCTTCTTGGACCAGATGCCAGTGTTCACGTAGTCCGCAGAGCCTTTTTCGCCCAGCAGATTCAGAGGAATGGTGGAAAACTGGCTGGACGCCCCACCCTGCATGAAAAGAACCGCGTAGTCGTCCGACACGCCGGCCAGTTCACGCAGATCTTTTTCTGCAGTTTCGGCAATCTGGACAAACTCGTCGCTGCGATGGCTCATTTCCATCACCGACATGCCGGTACCGCGCCAGTCGAGCATTTCATCCCGCGCCTGACGAAGCACGCTCTCCGGCAAGGTGGCCGGACCTGCACAAAAGTTATACGCCCTGCTCATGTTGCTGCTTTCTCTCAAGTCTTGCTGAATCTGTCCGTGGCAAGTGCCGGCTTATTCGTCGCCGGCACTCTCGCCTTCTTGGCCTTGCTGGCCTTCTTCCGGGCTCTCGTCGGCAACAATCGGATTGCCTTCACTGTCGAGCTCTTCGTCGTCGGTTTCCGCAATCCGCTCAACGCCAACCAGCCGCTCGTCTTCTTGGCTCAGCTTGATCAGGCGCACGCCCTGGGTATTCCGGCTAAGAACCGACACTTCGTCTGTCCGGGTACGCACGAGCGTGCCCTTGTCAGAGATCAGCATCATTTCGTCACCGTCGAACAGCTGCAGGGCTGTCACCAGGTTACCGTTACGCTCGGAGCACTGCATGGCGATAACGCCCTGGCTGCCACGGCTGTAGGTCGGGAACTCGTCAATGGCGGTACGCTTGCCGTAGCCGTTTTCGGAGGCAGTCAGGATAACCCCACCGTCCTGCGGGATGATCAGCGACACCACATGGTGACCCTGCGGCATCTTGATACCGCGAACACCACGGGCTGTCCGGCTCATGGGACGAACGGCTTCTTCGTTGAAGCGCACCGCCTTGCCAGCGGTCGAGAACAGCATGACCTCGGCATCGCCTTTGGTAATGGCTGCACCGATCAGGGTATCGCCCTCATCCAGTGACAGGGCAATCAGGCCGCTGCTGCGCGGACGCGAGAAGTTCGGCAACGGCGTTTTCTTGACCACACCGGCAGAGGTGGCCATCAGCACGAACTGGTCTTCCGGATAATCCCGAACCGGCAGGAACGTGGTAATACGCTCGCCTTCGTCCAGCGGCAGGATATTCACCATGGGCCGACCGCGGGAGGCACGGCTGGCGCGTGGAATCTCGAACACCCGCAGCCAGTACACCTTGCCACGGTTGGAGAAACACAGAATCGTATCGTGGGAGTTGGCCACCAGCAGCTTCTCAACGAAGTCTTCGTCCTTCATAGAGGTTGCTGCCTTGCCCCGACCACCACGACGCTGGGCCTGGTAGTCTTCCACTGCCTGGGTCTTGGCGTAACCACTGTGGGAAATGGTCACCACCAGGTCTTCTTCATCAATCAGGTCGGCGATGGTCAGGTCGCGACGGGAGCTGGTGATTTCGGTACGACGCTCGTCACCAAACTCGGTAACGATGGCTTCCAGCTCTTCCCGGATCACCTGGAGCAGCCGCTCGGGGTCGCCCAGGATGTCCAGCAGATCGGCAATCTTGTCGAGAATTTCCTTGTATTCGTTCTGGAGCTTCTCGGTTTCCAGACCGGTCAGGCGGTGCAGACGCAAGTCCAGAATGGCCTGGGCCTGTTCCGGTGACAGATGATACAGACCTTCACGCAGCCCATAGATCTCTGGCAGGTCGTCCGGACGGCAGGCGTCCTGACCGGCACGTTCCAGCATGGCCATGACATCGCCCGGTGACCAGCCCTTGGCAATCAGCTTTTCCTTCGCTTCGGCGGCGGACGGCGAGGCCTTGATCAGCTCGATAATCTCGTCGATGTTGGCCAGGGCAACCGTCAAACCTTCCAGAATATGGCCACGTTCACGGGCTTTACGCAGTTCGTAGATGGTCCGGCGGGTCACTACTTCACGGCGGTGACGAACGAACGCATCCAGCAGCTGCTTCAGATTCAGGGTTTTCGGCTCACCGTTGATCAGGCCAACCATGTTGATGCCGAATACAGTTTCCAGCTGGGTCTGGGCAAACAGGTTGTTGACCACAACGTCCGGGTTCTCACCCCGACGCAGTTCGATCACCACCCGGATACCTTCCTTGTTGGATTCGTCCCGCAGCTCGGAGATACCTTCAAGACGCTTTTCTTTTACCAGCTCCGCGATCTTCTCGATCAGGCGGGCCTTGTTCAGCTGATACGGCAGCTCGGTGATGATGATGGCATCGCGATTGGTCTTGTTGTCGTGCTCGATCTCGTGGCGGGCACGAATATAGATACGACCACGGCCGGTACGGTAGGCCTCAACGATGCCGGCACGGCCGTTGATGATGCCCTCGGTCGGGAAATCCGGGCCCGGAATGAATTCCATCAGCTCATCGATGGTCAGATCCGGATTATCAATCAGCGCCAAGCAGCCGCTTACGACTTCCGTCAGGTTGTGGGGCGGAATGTTGGTAGCCATGCCCACGGCAATACCGGAGGAACCATTCACCAGCAGGTTGGGCACCCGGGTGGGCAGAACCTCGGGAATCCGCTCGGTACCGTCGTAGTTATCGACGAAATCGACCGTTTCCTTGTCCAGGTCCGCCAGCAGGGAGTGGGCGATCTTCTCCATGCGGATCTCGGTGTAACGCATGGCAGCCGCGTTGTCACCGTCGATGGAACCGAAGTTACCCTGGCCATCAACCAGCGGATACCGCAGGGAGAACGGCTGGGCCATACGTACGATGGTGTCGTATACCGCAGAGTCACCGTGGGGGTGGTATTTACCGATAACATCACCCACCACACGGGCGGACTTCTTATAGGCCTTGTTCCAGTCGTTGTTCAGTTCGGACATGGCGAACAGAACGCGGCGGTGAACCGGCTTGAGGCCATCCCTCACATCCGGAAGCGCCCGCCCGACGATCACGCTCATGGCGTAATCGAGGTAGGACTGTTTTAACTCGTCTTCAATATTGACCGGCAGGATCTCTTTGGCTAACTCACCCATCGAGAAAGGTTCCTTTGCGTTATCTGGAAGTCGTATCGGGGCCGTTTCCGGGCCCCATAGTTATTCTTCAACAAGCCGCCAAGTCTACCACAGTCGCACCCTTTCCGGGGCAACTGTGAGGCAGCCTTAATCAAACACCACTGTCTTGTTTTCGTAGGTGATCACCCGGTCTTCAATGTGTGAGCGCAGGCCCCGGGCCAACACGTTCTTTTCCACATCCTTACCCAGGCGAACCATATCCTCGATAGAGTCGCTGTGGGTGATCCGGATAACGTCCTGCTCGATGATCGGGCCCTCGTCGAGGTCCTGAGTCACGTAGTGGCAGGTGGCACCAATCAGCTTAACACCGCGGCTGTAGGCCTGGTGATAGGGGCGTGCACCGGCGAAAGACGGCAGGAAGCTGTGATGGATATTGATCACCTTGCCGGAGTATTTCTCGCAGAGCTCGCCAGGAAGGATCTGCATGTAGCGCGCCAGCACCACCACATCGGCCTCATATTTCTGGAACAGCTCATCAATATGGGCGAAAGCTTCCTCTTTGTTTTCCTTGCTTACCGGCACGTGGTGGTAGGGAATCTCATGCCACTCCACCATCCGGCGCAGGTCGTCGTGGTTGGAGATGACCGCCACGATCTCGGCATTGATCTCCTTGCTGTGCCAGCGGTGCAGCAGATCAGCCACACAATGGGATTCCTTGCTGCACATCAGGATGACTTTCTTGGGCTGGGCCGAGTCGGCAATGTGCCAGTTCATATTGAATTCGCGGGCAATCGGCTCAAACGCGGCGCGGAACTGGTCCAGACCGAACGGAATCGAGGTGGCCTTGATCTCGTGCCGCATGAAAAACCAGCCGGTTTGCGTGTCGGAATGGTGACTCGCCTCGGTAATCCAGCCATTGTATGTCGACAGAAAATTACTCACCTTGGCGACAATTCCCACCCGGTCGGGGCAGGAAATCACAAGACGATAGGTATGCTCCATGAAAGCCTTTCCTTAACTGAAATCCGGGAAAGCAGGTGCGTCGGGGAATCACCGCCGACATTAACGGCAGGTTAACGGTACGCACCTATGAAAATGACCGGCTATCATAGCCTATCTGAACGCCAGAAACGAGGAATGGAGATATGGACAGAGGCCTCTACCAACGCACAATCAAAAACCTCGCCACGGGGCGCTCAGGCCGCCTTTCGATTGCGGCCGCCTTGACCTTTTTCATCACCACCGCGCCGGCCTTCGGACAGGCCATTCTCGAGGGTGAGCGGTTTCACCCGGTTACCGCAACCCAGGGCATGGTTGCCACCAGCCATACACTGGCCACCGAGGTGGCTCTGGAAGTGCTGAAAAACGGCGGCAATGCAATCGATGCAGCCGTTACCGCCGGTTTTGCACTCGCTGTCACCCAGCCCCGTTCCGGCAACATTGGCGGTGGCGGTTTCATGCTGATTTCCAGGGGCGACGGATCAGATCCGGAAGCCATTGATTATCGCGAAAAAGCGCCCGCTGCCGCCACAGAAACCATGTTCCAGGACGAATCCGGCGAGGTGGTCAGGAACCGCAGTCGTTTTACCCACCTGGCCGCAGGGGTTCCGGGCACAGTTGCCGGCCTTGCACTGGCGCTGGAGCGGCACGGCACCATTACCCTCAAGCAGGCACTGGCGCCGGCCATCAAACTGGCCCAAGACGGTTTCGTAGTGCCCCAGCGTTTTACTGAAGGTCTGGAGCAGGCCCGGGAGAGACTCGAGCGATGGCCCGCCACCCGTGACACCTTTTATAGGGAAGACGGCAGCGCCTGGCAGCCCGGGAAACGCTTTCGACAGCCGGAACTGGCGGCAACACTCCAGCGCATTGCCGACAACGGCGTGAAAGGCTTTTACGAAGGCGAAACCGCCGATCTGATTGCCAGCGAAATGGAACGGAATGGCGGCCTCATCACGCACCAGGACCTGAAAGACTATCGCCCGGTTGTCCGGGCGCCGGTTCACGGCAACTATCGCGGGTACGATATTTTCTCGATGTCGCCGCCCTCCTCCGGCGGCACGCACATTGTCCAGATCCTGAATATCCTGGAAGGCTTCCCGATGGCCGAGTTTGGCCATAACTCCGCTGATGCGATTCATCACATGGCCGAAGCCATGAAACTGGCCTACGCGGACCGTTCAAAATACCTCGGCGACACGGATTATGTGGAGGTGCCGCTGGCGGGGTTAACCAGCAAAGGCTACGCAGAAGAACTGCGCAAAGGCATTGATCCAGACAGGGCACGACCGGCCAGCGACATCAATCCCGGCCAGCCAGCTGCCTGGGAAAGCCCTGAAACCACCCATTTTTCCGTGGTGGATAAATGGGGCAACGCCGTGTCCAACACCTACACAATCAATTTCAGTTATGGATCCGGCATTACGGTGGAAGGCGCTGGATTCCTGCTTAACAACGAAATGGACGACTTCAGTGCCAAGCCCGGTGTGCCCAACGCTTATGGCCTGATCGGTGGCGAAGCCAACAAGGTCGAGCCCGGCAAACGCATGCTGAGCTCCATGTCGCCCACTATCGTTAAGAAGGATGGCAAGAACGTTCTGGTGACCGGCAGCCCCGGAGGCTCCCGGATCATTACCACCACCTTGCAGGTGATCCTCAATGTGATTGATCATGGAATGAACATCCAGACCGCCGTGAGCGCTCCGCGCATGCACCACCAGTGGCTGCCGGATGAAATCCGGATCGAACAGGGCATCAGCCCCGACACCATCCGGCTTCTGCAGGAGCGGGGGCACACGGTGGTCGGTGGATCAGCCATGGGCGCCATCCAGAGCATCCTGATTGACGAAGAGGGTGTTCTCAATGGTGGCGCGGACCCGAGGAGGAGCACTTCGTCGGCCATGGGCTATTAACGGGCAATTGACCAGGGTCACTGACCTGAATGGAGGCTTTATGTATCTTTCTGTACAACTGAGCTGCTATCCCCTGAAAGAGGAGTACAAGCAGCCAATCAAAGACCTGATCGCGCGCCTGGAGCAGACCGGACTGGAAGTCTATCCGGGGCGAATGAGCACCGAGATTTTCGGCGACTATGATGAGGTTATGGGCGTGCTCTCGGACACCATGAAATGGTCGTTCGAGACCTACGGCAAATCTGTCTTCGTGGCGAAGATCATGGAGGGCGACCGGAGACCGAAATGACAGCACCGAGTGGGCCAGACAACCAGCAACAGAAACCGGATCAGAACCAACAACCGGTCATTCCGAACCAGTATGCGTTCCTTTGGCTGAGCGCTGCCATCTTCCTGATGGTGCTCTGGCTGCAGGATGGCGGACAACCGCGGCTTCAGGACCTCGCCTACTCGGAATTCAAGACGGCTGTTGTGAACAATCAGGTGGCAGAAGTCACGTTGAAAGAAGAAGCCATTACCGGCTTGTTCACCGACAGCGGTGCAGCCGATTTCAGCTCTGACAGCCCACCCCACACCAGCACGCCCGGTTTCCATACCATCCGCCCGCCCATGGAAGACCCGTCGCTGCTCAACCTTCTTGAAGAGCACAGTGTCACCATTCGGGCCACGCCATCAGGTCTGCCCTGGTGGCAGGAAATGATTCGCGGCTTCCTGCCCTGGATCCTGCTGCTGGCGCTGATGTTCTGGTTCTGGGGTGCGGCGCAGAAACGCATGACACAGGGTGGCGGCCCGTTTGATTTCAGCCGCTCCAAGGCACGGCGGGCCCACAAGGAAACCTCTACCGCCACCCTGGATGACGTGGCCGGCATTGAATCCGCCAAGCGGGAAATTGCCGAGATCATCGATTTCCTGAAATCTCCCGAAAAATACCGGGCACTGGGTGCCGTCATGCCCAAGGGCGTGCTTCTGGTCGGTCCGCCGGGCACCGGCAAAACACTACTGGCCCGGGCCATCGCCGGCGAAGCCGAAGTGCCCTTCTACAGCATCAGCGCCTCGGAATTCATCGAGATGTTCGTGGGTGTCGGCGCCGCGCGGGTTCGGGACATGTTCAAGGAAGCCCGGAAAGACGCGCCGGCGCTGATTTTCATCGACGAACTGGATGCCATTGGCCGATCACGTGGTGCGGGCCTGGGTGGTGGCCATGATGAACGAGAGCAGACACTGAACCAGATCCTCACGGAAATGGACGGTTTCGAGGCTCACGAAAATGTTCTGGTACTGGCTGCCACCAACCGGCCGGACGTACTCGACAGTGCCCTGCTCCGCCCGGGCCGTTTTGACCGCAAGATCACTCTCGACCGCCCCCACAAGGAGGCCCGCGCGGCGATCCTGGCCGTTCACGTGCGAAAGGTCCCCCTAGCGAATGATGTCGACCTGGATCAACTGGCCGCACGCACCATCGGCTTTTCCGGGGCGGATCTCAAGAACCTCGTAAATGAAGCGGCGCTCACCGCAGCCCGCGAAAGCCTGCATGAGGTGAATGCCCATTGCTTTGATCTGGCCCGGGACAGAATTATTCTCGGTGAAGAACGGGATACCAAGCTGAACCCGCAGGAGCGTGAGGCCGTTGCCTACCACGAGTGTGGCCACGCCATCATGGCCTACTATATGCCGAACGCGGACCCGCTTACCAAGTTGACCATCATTCCTCACGGCATGGCCATGGGAGTGACGGAACAAACCCCCCGGGAAGATCACTACACCTACACCGAAAGCTACCTGAAGGATCGCATCAAGGTGATGCTTGGCGGTCGCTGCTCGGAAAAGCTGATCTACGGAGAAGTCAGTACCGGCGCCCAGAACGACCTCAAGGAGGCCACCGCGCTGATACGCAAGATGATCGGCCAGTGGGGCATGAGCGAAAAGATCGGCCCGCTGGGCCTGAACATCGGCGAGGAACATGTTTTCCTGGGCCGGGAGATGGGCATGCCGAGGGAGTTCAGCGAAAAGATGGCTGAAATGATTGACGAGGAAATCCAGTCCCAGCTCCTGGCCCTCGAGAAGGCAACCCTCGACTTCCTGACCGAGCACCGAAACCAGTTGGACGCATTGGCCAAAGCCGTGCTGAAAAAGGAAACGCTGTCAGCAGAGGACGTCGAGGAAATCCTGCGCAAGGAAGATGCACGGAAGATTGCCTGATACTCAAGTCATGGCCTAGATCACCAGGTCATGACTGAACAGGGTAATACAGAACCCAAGGACCGCTCCCAGAGGTGGCCCCCAATGCCGGTCAAGCCTCGACTGAGGAGCGATGTCCTGGAAAATCAGGTACAGAATACCCCCGGAAGCCATCAGCATCAGTGAGCCCAGTAATACGGGGCGCTCCGACAAGAAGAAATAGCCAAACAGGCCGGCCACCGGACCTGTGATCACCAGGCTACTCATAAAGACCAGCGTCTTTCGTGAGCTATGGCCTTTCAGGTAAAGCAACTCCCGATAGGCGTTGAACCCTTCCGGCAAGTTCTGCAAGGCAATGAGTAACGCCATGAGCAGCGCAATCTCGGTGTTCACCACGGCGAGCCCGCCCAGCGCGGCAGCTTCCGGAATAAAATCCAGCATCACGCCCAGGAGCTGCGGAGATTCACGGCGTTTCAAACCGAGAACCCGCTCTATCAGGAAGAATATGAGCCCGCCCGCAAGAATAGCCGGAATCGCAAGAAGGGATCCTCCCATGCTGGATCGGCCTTCCGGAATAAAAACCACAGCGACCGCGCCAAGCAGGATGCCGCCACCGAGCGCGATCACGAAATGGCGAAACTCCTGCTCCAGCCAATTGGGTCGGATCCGTTCAAAGCTGGCGAGCAGTCCGCCCAGTGGAATGCAGGCGCCGGCAAGGACGGTCAGTCCAACAATGGAGAGAACATCTATAAACATCAGCTAATAAAGACCTATGGAGCAACCGATGGGATTCAGGGCGTGACCGTGACGGGAAGGTTCAGGGCCACCAACAATCGCTCTGCGCCGGGCTCCTGGAGCAGTGTGCATTCCCGGCTTAGCACCAGCTCTACCGCCCTTTCCTGTCGTAGAATTCCGGCCACAACAGCCGGATCCGTTGATGGCAGAGACCTTACACGAAGCTCCGATTCCTGAATACCCAGGTCCTGCGCGACGCCTTTAAGATCGTCGGCTGAGACCGTCGAGTCAGCGCCCAACAGTAGTGTCACGGGCCGGTGGGAATGACGAACCACCTCAGCGGTTGCCTGGACAGCGCGGCCGTTAGCGCCATGATGGTCATTGAGAAACACCACAACCCTGCCCAAAGGTTCGGCCCGACTTTCACGCCAGAGCAAGACCCTTCCCCGGGAACGACGAACCAGCCCTTTTGCCGTCGAGCCCAAGCGCGCACCGGGCTCGGAGGACCAACCAACGCGGCCCAGCACCAGAAGATCCTGAGGGCCGGCGAGCGCCAGCACCTCATCAATCACATGGCCCCGGGCGACACTCAGGGATTGCCTGCCACCGTATGACGCGACGGCACCGGCAAGAGCACGGCGGGCTTCGCTCGCCAACCTTTGCATGCGCTGTTCAACGTCGCCAGCAGCCAGGGGGCGGCTGATACCGGACGAACCGCCCACTTCGCGGGCAAAACCATAGCCGGCGCTTCGCAGCTGATTCAGCTCCTCAACAAACACACCGAGCACATCGGCACCGGTATTCGCGGCAATCCCGACCGCAGCCTGCAAGGCGGCGTAACTCATCCTGGAACCATCGAGAAGTACCAGTACACGACCGGTTGTGGTGCCGGGATCAGCCTGGTCTGCTGGACTATCAGTCACGATCCTTGCCTCCGCTGCTGTTCGCTTCTCCGTTCTCGTCCCGTTTCTTGCTGGCCTCCGCGAACTTCTCCAGGCGTTCGGCAACCCGGTGATTGAAGCTGTTCTCGGGGAACTCGCCATTACTATCCGGTTCTCCGGGCTCAAGACCGGTTAGCAGCTCAATTGCCTCATTGATGCCTGAAATCGGATAGATCCGGAACCGGTCTTCAGCGATCGCCTTCCTTACATCGGCTCTCAGCATCAAATGTTCAACATTGCTTGCGGGCAGCAGAACGCCCTGCCCGCGGACATCGCCGGCCCCCTTGCAGACATCGAAAAAGCCTTCGATCTTCTCGTTCACGCCACCCACAGCCTGAACTTCACCATGCTGGTTCATGGACCCTGTCACCGCGAAGGATTGTTTGAGTGGGACTCGGGAAATGGCAGACAGCAACACACAGGTTTCTGCCACCGAAGCGGAATCGCCCTCGACACCACCGTAGGATTGCTCGAAGGCCAGGCTCGCCGAAAGCGACAGTTCACCATCGCCTGCATACCGGCTCGCCAGGAATCGGGACAATATCATCACGGCCTTACTATGAATGGGGCCGCCGAGTTTGGCCTCCCGCTCGATATCCACCACCTGCCCCTTACCGGGACGGGCCGTGGCGGTAATCCGGGTAGGCTGCCCGAACATCGACGCCCCAAGTCTGAGCACCGAAAGGCCATTTACCTGAGCCACCTCCTCGCCGGTGGTGGCTATCATCACCACACCCCGGCTGATTTGCTCGCGACTTCGTTCCCGGACCCGGCTGGCCCGGTATTCCCGTTCATCAATGGCCTGCTGGAGATGGCTGGCTTCAACCGTATCGGCCCCGGCCTGTCCCGCCCAGTGGTCTGCCTCGCTCAGAATGTCGCGGAGCACCCGGTCGTGGGCGGTCAGTTTGCGCTGGTCTGCTGCCAGCCGGCTGGCATGTTCAATCAGCCGGGCCACGGCGCTTCGCTCCAGCGGTCGCATTTTCAGGCCCCGGGCCATGGTGGCGATCATGCGCGCGTAGAGTTCGTAGCATTCTTCATTGCGGTCCAGGTCGTCCTCGAAATCCGCTTCTACTTTGAACAGGTCCAGAAAGTCCGGATCATAGTGGGACAGCAGGTAATAGAGCATCCGGTCCCCGAGCAGAACCACCTTGACCGACACCGGAATAGGCTCCGGCTGCAGGCTGACGGTACTCACCAACCCGTAAAGCCGCTCCAGTGACTCGATTCGAAACTCACCGGAGGACAGGATCCGCTTCAGGCTTTCCCACGCCATCGGCTGTGTCAGTACCCTGCGCGCATCAATGATCAGATAGCCGCCACTGGCCCGGTGCATGGAACCGCCACGAATCAGCGTGAAATCGGTATAGAGATTACCCTGCCGGGCCCGATGTTCAATCTGCCCCGCCAGATGCTGATGGTTCGGCAGGTCCTCGTAGATAACGGGCGCTCCGGCCGTCTCGGCATTATCGACCAGCAAATTGACCTTGTACCTTGCCAACAGGCCCGCCGGAGGCCCGTTATCGGTATCCTGAAAAGCCTCGGCGTGCTCGACCACATCCTCACGAACGGCATCCAGGTACTCGGCGATATCCTGCAGGTGGGACCATTTTTCCCTCAACTCCCCAATCGGGCCGCCCAGGGTCAGCTGCACCATTTCTTCATTCAGGGCATGGACTCTTTCCCTGACCTCCTTCCGCATCCTGGGTATCTGCTGGATGGTTTGCTGAAGCTTTTTCTGAAGCTCCTCAACCTTGGATTCGACCAGCGCTTTCTCCTCGTCCGAGAAGTTCTTGTATTCCTCCGGGTCGATCACCTCGCCCTTGCGCATCGGGGCAAAGGTAAAGCCGGCCGGCGTGGTGATCATGGCAATGTTGTTCCGGTTCGCCTCTTCCTGGATATCAAACAGGCCCTGATGCTGACGCTTGGCCATTTCTTCCTGGAGTTCCTGCAACCTGGCCTGGTATTCCTCGCTTTCGAAGGCAGCAGGGATTGCTGTTCGGAGCTCCTCTGCCAGTTCATTCATGTGTTTCTTGAATTGCCGCCCTTCACCGGCCGGCAGTCGAATGGCGCGTGGCCGCTCTGAAAACTGGAAGTTGTAGACATGGCACCAATCCGGCGGGACCGGCTGGCTTGCCGCATGCAGGCAAAGAAAGCGTTCGACCAGCTCGTGCTTGCCGGCACCGGAGGGTCCGAGAACAAAGAGATTGAAACCGTCTGCCTGAATACCGGCACCAAATTCCAGCGCCCGCAGTACCCGGTCCTGACCATACGGACGCTCAAGATCCTGCAGGTCTTCGGTAGTGATGAAATCCAGCTTGTCTTCGGGGCAACCGTGGTAGACCTGGTTTTCCGTTAACGGGGCGGGTAGTGGCATTACATCCTCCTGATGGTTCCCACCCGAAAGTGGGATACGCCGATTACGTCGAACGAGTAATCCGGGGGCAACGGCCCCTCATCAGGAAACTATAGATGATGGCTGGCGCCCTGCTCCAACGATCAGGGCACTAACGCCACTCGAGGGTCTTGGGCTCCACCGCATGTTCGCAGAACAGATGCCCCACATCCGGCACGGCGAAGCAGCGGTCACCCCGCTGGGGCTGACGGGCGTTAAACTCGGTATGGCTGATGCCAACCTCCCAGAGCTCCTCGCACTCCCAGCCATCGGGCTTGAGTTCGATGCGAACTTCCGCACCGATCAGGTTGATTGCCTCGATCCGGAAAGGCAGATGGGCCTCGTCACTGGCAGACTGGGTGAGGCGCACTTCGTGGGGCCTCAGGTAGAGCTGCGCGTCATCGTTTTCACAGCCTTCGGGCAGTCGAATCCAGGCGTCACCCTGGCGCATGACACCATCGCGGATCTTGCCAGACAGCACATTAACCTGCCCCAGAAACTCGAATACAAACCGGCTGTCCGGGCGACCATAAAGCTCCAGGGGTGTATCAACCTGCTCAATCCGGCCATTGCTCATCACAACCACCTGATCGGAGAGCTCCAGGGCCTCCTCCTGATCGTGGGTCACGAACACACTGGTGAAATGCAGCTCATCGTGGAGGCTGCGCAGCCAGCGGCGAAGGTCTTTTCGCACCTTGGCATCAAGCGCCCCGAAGGGCTCATCCAGCAGAAGAATCTCCGGGCGCATGGCCATGGCCCGCGCCAGGGCGATGCGTTGCTTCTGCCCACCTGAAAGCTGCGCGGGGTAACGGTCGGCCAGGTGTTCCAGCTGAACCATTTCCAGCAGGTCTTTTACCCGCTTGCGGATCTCGGGCTTGCCGGGGCGCTCCTTGCGCGGAAGCACATTGAGGCCAAAGGCCACGTTCTCGGCCACTGTCATGTGACGAAACAACGCATAGTGCTGGAACACAAACCCCACACGCCGGTCCCGCACATGCAGATCGGTCACATCCTTGCCGCTGAACCGGATTCTGCCCTCTTCGGGAGTTTCCAGGCCGGCAATGATCCGCAGCAGCGTGGTCTTGCCCGAACCGGAAGGGCCCAGCAACGCCGTGAGCTGGCCATCCGGAATGGTCAGATTGATGTCATGCAGGGCCTGGAACTTGTCGAAAAACTTGTTGATACCCTGTATCTCGATGCTCATTGGAAACCCTTAGTTACGACTCTGACGCCATTCAACGATGGCCTTGACGACAAGCGTGATCAGCGCAATGCCTGCAAGCAGCGAAGAAGCTGCAAAGGCGCCCACGGTGTTGTAATCCTGGTAAAGCAGCTCTACCTGCAACGGCAGCGTATTGGTCTCGCCCCGGATGTTGCCCGAGACCACCGACACGGCACCGAACTCGCCTACAGCCCGGGCGTTGGTGAGGATCACGCCGTAAAGTAGCGCCCAGCGGATATTCGGCAGGGTCACCCGCCGGAACAGCTGCCAGCCGGACGCGCCCAGCACCACGCCGGCCTCTTCCTCTTCCCGACCCTGTTGCTGCATCAGCGGGATCAGTTCTCTGGCCACGAACGGACAGGTCACAAACACGGTGACCATCACGATGCCGGGCCAGGAGAACATCAGTTGAATGTCGTATTCACCGAGCCACTGCCCCACCCAGCCATTGCTGCCGTAGAGCAGCAGGAAAAGCAGGCCGGCAACCACAGGCGAAACGGCGAACGGGATATCAATCAATGTGGTGAGCAACTTGCGCCCGGGGAACCGGAAGCGGGTCACAAGCCAGGCCAGAAACACGCCGAACACCATATTCAACGGGACCGTGAGCAGCGCAACCACGAGCGTCAGGCCAATGGCATGAAGCGTGTACTCGTTGAGAATATTGCTGACGTAACCGGCCCAGCCCTCGGCAAACGCTTGCACAAAAATCAGCACCAGGGGCATGAACAGCAGAAGCACCGTCAGGCCGACGGCGATTCCGATCAGAGTGCGACGAACCAGAGGGCTGTCGCCAACGCGGCGATGTTTACGCGCAGCCATACCCTAACCTCCGTGCAGGCGCTTGAGATAGCGCCCCTGCCAGACGTTGATCGCCAGGAGCAGCAACAGCGATACCGTCATCACCACTGCGGCAATGGCACTGGCCGCCGGAAAATCGTATTCCTCCAGGCGAACAAAGATCATCAGACTGATCACTTCACTGATGTAGGGTGAGTTGCCGGCAATAAAGATAACCGCGCCGTACTCACCCAGGCTTCGGGCAAACGAAAGCGCACCACCGGTCACCACAGCCGGCCAGAGTGTCGGGAACAGGATTTTCCGAAAGACCGTCATGTCCGAAGCACCCAGGCTCATGGCGGCTTCTTCATCCTCCGGCGCCATTTCCTCCAGTACCGGCTGAACCGTGCGCACCACAAACGGTACACTGGTGAAGGCCATCGCCACCACAATACCCAGCGGTGTGAATGCCACTTCAATACCCAGATCGGCGAGATACTGCCCATACCAGCCGTTCTCGGCAAACAAGGTTGCTAGTGTGATGCCGGCCACGGCGGTTGGCAGCGCGAAAGGCAGATCCATGATCGCATCCAGCAGCCGCTTGCCGGGAAACTCGTAACGCACCAGCACCCAGGCCATCAGCAGGCCGAACACGCAGTTGAATAGAGACGCTGCCAGGGCTGCCAGCGCGGTGACTTTATAGGACGCAACCACCCGCGGATCGGTGATCACAAACCAGAACTGCTCCCACCCCATGCCGGCGGCACGGATAAACAGGCCGCTGATGGGCAGAAGCAGCACCAGGCTGATAAAGAAAAGCGAAATGCCGAGGCTCAGTCCGAACCCCGGCAAAACGCGTTTGGTGGCGGGAGCGCTCAGCCGCTTTGACGGGCGCTCCGAAACGTCAGTGGTGGCCATGAATCAGCTGCGCATCCCTTAGCGGCGACGCTGCAACTGGTCCAGTTTGCCGCCACTGGCAAAGTGGGTCTCCATGGCATTTTCCCAGCTGCCGGCGATGTCCTGAATCGGCATCAGCTTCAGTTCGGGGAACTTGTCAGCCACTTCCGCTTTCACGGTTTCGTTGTGCACCCGGTAGTTGAATCCAGCCAGCATGCGCTGGGCTTCTTCGGAGTACAGATGCTTCAAGTAGGCCTGAGCCAGTTCTTCGGTGCCCTTCTTCTCGATGTTCTTGTCGATCCAGGTCACCGGGAACTCGGCCAGGAAACTCACTCTCGGGACCACAACCTGGAAATTCTTGTCCGGGTTCAGGGCCGGAATGTTGTTCACTTCGGATTCGAAGGTCAGCAGCACATCACCCAGGCCCCGTTCCACAAACGTGGTGGTGGCACCACGACCGCCGGAGTCGAATACCTTAACCTGGCCCAGCAGGTCGCTGAGGAAAGCATCAATCTTCTCCTGGTCGTCACCGAACTTGTCCTGGGCAAAACCCAGCGCCGCCAGGTAGGTGTAGCGGCCGTTACCGGAGGTTTTCGGGTTCGGCATGATCAGTTCGACATCTTCGCGGATCAGATCATCCCAGTTCTGGATATTCTTGGGGTTACCCTCGCGCACCAGGAACGCCATGGTGGAATAGTACGGAGAGCTGTTATTTGGCAGGCGTGATGCCCAGTCCTCGGGAATCAGGTTGCCGCGCTCGGCCAGAATGTTTACGTCGGTGACCTGGTTGTAGGTAACCACATCCGCACCCAGCCCCTGCAGGATGGCGCGCGCTTGCTTGGAAGAGCCAGCGTGTGACTGCTGGATATCGACGGTTTCGCCGGTTTTTTCTTTCCAATAGTCCTGGAAAAGAACGTTGTATTCGGCAAACAGCTCGCGGGCAATGTCGTAGGATGAGTTCAGAAGCTCACGCTCCTGGGCAGAAGCCGGCCCTGTTAGCGAGAACGCCAGTGCCAGCGCACTGAACCACAGGCCCTTACGGGCTTTGGAACCGGAAAAAATCGAATTCGGCATAGTCGGCAGAGCTCCCAGTTAACTCGGAATCTTTATATACGCCAGAGGAATAGGTCGGCGTTTTCTTAGAACGCAAAGATAAAGTAGTCACCTAGGAACAACAATACTCCACCTAGATGATTTATAACTCCTTTAATAACTTTGAGCTATATAAATCACCATTGAAAACCCTACCGATGATTTAGCGTCGCTGAGGTGGTGTACAGCGCATCTTCCACTACTATCAAGGTAAGTCAGCGCTAGAGAAGACGTTGCCGTGGGACTGTCGATCAAGACAACAGAGTTTGCGCCGGAAGAGTTTGAACGTTTTGCCGCCAAGGTCAGGACGGATCTCAAGGCACTTACTCGTCTTCTGAACAGGCCCGGCTTTGGCGAAGGCGCAAGCTCCATCGGAGCCGAGGTAGAGTTCTACATCGTAAACCCGGCCCTGCGCGTTCAACCTATCAACACCGAAATCGCCGCCCGCGTTCAGGACCCTCAACTGACGGTTGAGCTTAACCGCTTCAATCTCGAATACAATCTCAGCCCCCAGGCTTTCAAGGGCTCTCCCTTCGCCAGAACAGAGCAGGAGTTGCTCTCTGCGATCCAACGGATCAACCAGCACGCCGCATCACTGGATGGAGAACTGGTGCCGATCGGCATTCTGCCCACGCTTCGCCAGTCTGATATGGGTGCGAAGGCAATGACAGACGAGCCCCGCTATCATGCGTTATCCAAAGCGCTGATCCAGCAACGGGGAGAGCCATTCAGCATCCATATTGGTGGTAACGACGTTATCAATCTGGAAGCTGACGACGTCTATATGGAAGGAGCAAACACGTCCTTCCAGCTTCACTGGCGGGTGCCCGCACACCGTTTTGCCGATTACTTCAATGCGGTCCAACTGGTCACGCCGGTTGTCCTCGCTCTGGCCAGCAATTCACCCAGCCTGTTCGGCCACCACCTGTGGGACGAAACCCGCATTGCCCTGTTCAAGCAATCCATCGACAGCCGATCGCCCAACCATAAAACCTGGCGCCATCCGCCACGGGTATACTACGGCAATGGCTGGACACGCAGCGCCTGGGAACTCTTTGCCGCCTCGGCATCGCTCTATCCGCCCATCATTCCACTGATGTCGGAGGAAGACCCGATGGCGGTGATTGATCGCGGTGATGTGCCGAAACTGGCTGAACTGCGACTGCATCAGGGAACCACCTGGCCCTGGAACCGTGCCATCTACGACCATACCGAAGGCGGCCACCTGCGCATCGAGATTCGCTCAATGCCCGCAGGCCCTACGGCTGCTGATATGTGTGCGAACGGGCTGTTCATAATTGGCGCTGCGCTGGCAGTCCTTGATGATATTCATCATCTGACGTCGATACTTCCCTTCCATTACACGGAACACAACTTCTACCGCGCCGCGAAATATGGCGTTGGCGCAGAAATCATATGGCCACACAAGAATCAGGTTCAGTTGCAGGATACGCCCCTGTTAAACGTGGCCCGGGATCTGCTACCCCGCGCCCGGGACGCACTGGCACAAACAGCCGTGGACGAGTCAGAAATTCACCGCTTGCTGGGAATTATCGAAGGCCGCATTGAAACCGCCATGTCGGGTGCCCGGTGGCAACGCCATATCACCGAATCCCTGCTCGAATCCCTGAGCCCCGATGAGGCCTTCCAGACCATGCTCTCCCTGTACATGGCCAACCAGAAGACAAATACGCCGCTCCATGAATGGACATTGTCGCCGTGAGTAACTCGAACGTCCTCGATTATTTGAATGATCCCTCGCCCCGGACCCTGGGCCGCTCCGCCCTTGAGTGGCTGAACCAACTACAAAAGCCCACGATTATTCGTGTTGCCGGTCGTGATCGCTCCCGGACCCGAGCCATGGCAACGCTGCTTCACGGCAATGAGCCTTCAGGTCTGTTTGCCCTTCACAGGTGGCTACTTGAGCAGCATACCCCCGATGTCAACATGCTGTTTCTGCTGGGAGGCGTCTACCCGGCGAAGATCCCACCCATGCTCTCACTGCGCCAGTTGTCGGAAGGACGTGATCTGAACCGGTGTTTCAAAGAGCCGTTTGAGGGAGAAGAAGGTGCGATCGCAAAGGCCATGCTGGCAGAGTTGCACAAAGTGAAACCAGAGTGCCTGCTGGACGTACACAACACCTCAGGCACGGGCCCCTCCTTCGCGGTGACCATCACCAATGATGCGGCCCACCAGGCGTTGACCTCTCTGTTCACAGACCGCCTCATAATGACAGATCTTCGCCTCGGCGCCCTGATGGAATACTCCGAGCAGGAAGTCCCAACGGTAACCATCGAATGTGGTGGGTCCCAAGATGATCAGGCCCATCAATTGGCGTATGAGGGCCTCGTGCGGTATGCCTCAAGGCCAGACGTGTTATCACTCGAAAAGGCGGAGTGGGACGTGGAGGTACTAAGAAATCCGATTCGGGTGGAGCTGGTTCCGGAAGCAACCATAGAATATCTTCCTGAACCCTCCGGCCGGGCTGACCTCACTTTACCACCAGACATCGAACACCGAAATTTCGGGATCGTATCGCCAAATGAGCCGCTGGGATGGATTGGAAAAAAAGGCCTCAGCGTACTCAACGCCATCGGCCATAACCGGACCGAGAACATGGGGCAGGTTTTTCAGGTCAGAGAGGGGCAAATCTTCCCCGCGCAGGCCATCAAAGCCTTTATGATCACCACCAATCCGGTGATTGCGAAGAGTGATTGCCTCTTCTACGCGGTCAAGGCGACTGGTGAGCCCATTTTCTGACAAGAAACAATAAGGCAAGCGACCCTTTCGTCCCTCCAATATGGCATGGACTCGCCCATTAAGCACAAACCGTTCGTTATCTATGGCTGATACGTCTTTATCCTGTGACAATTTCGAACATCAAAGTGAAGCCACGATACGTTTAACTCAACGCTTCCAATCATCTCAAAATCAGGGTCTGTTGAATGGCTCAAAATGTCCTGGCGTACTTCTTCAGCGGCTCGTTCAGCAAAGAGACAGTCTGCCGCACGACCGAAAGTATGTTGGCTGTAGCGTGAGTAAAATGGGCTGTCTTTGGTACGCAGCCCGCTCCACTCTCTTTCTTTGCCCCAGTAGTAGTTGTTAACCGTCATGGGGCCGTATCTCCGCCTCAGACGGTCAAGGGTTATAAGGAGCCGTTCGTCCAACAGTTCCCAGGCTTTCTCTCCCCATTCTTGGAAGACCTTGGGTGGCACCAACTCGTGAATAGCAAAATACTCGCAGCGATACATGGCATTGCTCCTCCCACAAAAATAACGTTCAGGCAGCCAATGGTTTTATGGCTTGAATGTAAGAACCTGCGGAACAATATTTGCCCTTCCCGCACCTCCCTGAAGAGTAAAGGCGGACGCCATCCAGTAGGTTTTACGGCGTGGGTCTGGCTGGATATCGAGGTAGTCTCCCCATGCTCGAGCGTGGGGCTGGTGGCTAGAGGCATCGCCCAGGGCCATCTGCCAGTTTGGCAAAGCATTCGACTCTCTGTCATCCAGCCACCCGACCCCCAGCGTTGGGTGGCGGCCTCCGGCACCGCACACCGCGACTATGCCCACATCGCCCCGTTGGTTCGGGCAAACTGACGGATAAGCCCAGGCCCGGTCCGAATTCCACAGATCGGGCTCATCAATCAGCTCATTCGAACTCTTCCTGATTCTCACCACGCGTACGAAGGGAAAAGGGTGCTGAACATCCGCCGAGGCCACCCAGACGAAACCAAGAACACCGCCTGACTCCCACGCTCCGAGAACGCGATCATCCATGCGATTCATCCATTGACTTGTCGCATCATCAGGTTTTGCGTAAGGGCCGTCGCGCCAATGCCTCACAGCGACGGAAACTTGCGAGACATCCTCTTCGTCGTCAGGCCATCGGAACACCTCGATAGATGGCTGAAAATAGCTCAGGCTGGCAAAGATCGCCGTACTTCCCATGCCACGACAAAAACGGAGAGATCCGAATTCTTCCGTTGACCAGGCTTCCCGGGAGATCGCTTCACGCGCCTTCAATTGATCCAGGGACAGTCGTAACACCACCGCTCTTTGCCAGCGGTCTGTGGTTGTGCTGAAAACGTTGAACGACAGCAAGAGGTGGTTATCTGATTCGGCCAGATCGGGGTAATCCAGCCAGGTCCCCGACCACTGTTCGTCAATGTCCGTCGGAGTTGTATCCCACCAGGTCCATGTACCAGGCGCGCCGGATGAACTGACAGCGACACGGATCAGGTTTCCTTGGGTGGTCTTGGAAAACTGCAGAAGCCAGATCCAGAGCCGTCTGGCAGAGCAGTAGTGAATGAGCTGATCGCAACAGAATCCAGCGCCTGCGGGAGGCAATTCCGTGTAGGGGTCTACAAACACCCAGTTGTCGCCACCGTCGGTGGTTCGGGAACAGAACCAGTTGCCCGTGACGATAATGCGTTTGCCGGAGCATGCAAGAGCAGGTTCCAGGATTGTAGCTGCCTGTCCCCCGGTGTCGCCACTGTTCAACCGCTTGGTATCGACGATAGCTGTCATGGCTTTTTGCCTTTCCGGCCTTTTGAACCCTCGTCGATGACGGCCTCAGGCAGTGCCGATGTTTGCTCACCCGGTCCTCCCTCGGCTTCCGGCTCCGGCTGGCTTTCCGATGACGGACGAGAGATTTTGCCGGGCCCCGGCGCCTTTCGACGCGGCGAAATGTTTTGATCTTTCTGATCGAAATCAGGTTTTTCTGCCGGTTGTCCGGAGGCCACCTTTTCGGCTGCGTCTCGTGCAGGTTGCTTTTCAGGTGCCTGGTCAGTCAAGGAATGGTGTTTTCCCACTCCCTTCTTCTCTTTTGGGTCCGCCATTTATGTCACCAGTCGCAAGATATAGCCGCCCATTACGGTCCAGAACAGAACGCTATACCAGCGTTCTCCCAGTTTCCTGTTGATGGTTCTTCCCAGCAAGGTACAACCCGCCATAACAGGGACCAGAGTACCTGCCAGAACCAGATGCTCGATTTGCAGCAAGCCGGACTGACTGAACACCACGGCCTTGGTCGTGTCGCCGACCAGGGACACCAGAGAGGCGGCGCCCACAAAGTAAAAACGCTCAAGCTGCAGGCTGCGAAGTGCAACGCCCTTCAGCGGCCCCGAAGTACCTGAAATACCTGAGGTAGCGCCAGAACAGAACGCTAGCCCAACCCCCCAGGCTTTTTTCGCGCGATGATAGGGCGAAAACTCCCACACGAGGGTGACAACAATCACCAGCGCAACGGCATACCGAATCCATAGCTCTGGCAGTTTGAGCATCAGAGTCGCGCCCAGTGCGGTGCCCAGCAGAACTGCGATGATGACGGCGCCGGAGGCCCTCCAGGGCAGGGTTTTCCGGTAAACCGTCACCTTCGCAACGTTGTTGCAGGCCAACAACAAAGCAGCCACGGCGATCCCCTCTTTGGTACCGATGGCCATCATCATGGCGGGCACCAGAATCAGGGAACCGCCGAGGCCCGCTGCAGCGGAGACAATAAACGACGCCGGGATGGCCAGGGCCAGAAGGATCAGAGATATCGCATCAAGTTCCATCGGTGCGTCCTTGCTTAAGGGAAAAGTTGATTGCCGGGTCGAGGCCAGACGCTGACAACCCGGGCCGCAGCATGGGGCCAGTTGCGCACCAGATTTTCCACGGAGGTAACCGGACCCGTTGGTACTGCCGAAAAGACATCGTTTGTTGAGCCGACAACAGCCAGGAGCAGTATCCGATGACCGGTCGAAACGCCGGAAAGGTCCACGTTGATTGACACGGCTCGTGGCATTCGAGCAGCCAGGTCAACCGACAAACGGTTCAATGGCGTGCCGTCAGCCGCCAGCGCCACGTTCCATCCCGGAGGTGTTGGCTGCGGCGCTCCGCCGGTCAGGCTGCGGACAAAGGGCACGAGGTTTGTGCAATCGGTTCCCAGCAATGTGTTTTGAGAGGCTCCGGAACGCCATAACAGCACCACAAACGCTCCGTTTGCTGCCACCGGCCGGGTGTCTCGATGGTGCAGCAACACATCAACGGTGCTTCGCTCGCGGTATACCTGCCAGACTGAGTTCCTGACTCGCCGGGGTACCACTGTTTCCATCAGGTCAATCTCCGAACCGGGTAACGCTGGTACGGCTGCGTTTTGCCAGGGTGCCCTGTAAACACCCGGCGAGCCGTTCTCGTCAAGTGCGTTGGCCATGACGTCAGCCCACAAGGCTGCATCTATTCGTCTTGCGCCCGGGTTTGCGATGCCTCTCAAGCGGCGGTGGCGCTCAACGAGATCACCCATTTGATCACTCCACTCACCATTTGGGATGACGCTGGGGTAAATCCACCGGAAGGCGGTCTGGAACGTCCAGAGTTGGTAGCGCAGGTTTCCGTTCCAGATGTTGGTTCCCCGGAACGATGGCGTTGTCCCTACTGGGGCCTCGGGCCGCACGACGATATCCGGACTTGAGAAGAAAGGCTCTGCCGCTGCCCCGGGACGAAGATGCGGATTTTGCATGGGGGTCGGGAACATGCGACGGTCATCCCTCGGGTGCACGCGCACATAGGTTCGGGCGGGCTCAGCTGCAGCGAGATTGACCTCCCAAACGCCCCGGGACTGCAAGGTGGCCCTCATCAACCGGGGTGACGTGCCCGCGCCGGACGGATCTTGCCAGATGTGAAGGTCCTGCACGACCGCTTCCGGCAGACCGTTCACGAACAGCTGCCACGGTCCGTGGGCGTTACCCGCAATTCTGGTTGCCGTCCACACCGCAGTCGAAGTTCCAACGTACACGGTATTGGGATTCGCCGGGTCAACCGTAACCGAATACGCCGGGTCGATCGGACTGGTTGCGAGAGGGGGCATGGGTGGCAGGGCCTGACCCAGGCCTGTCAGCCGACAACCGCCAGCAGCGTCATCGTAATAAAAACAGGAGTCTGCAGCAGCGGTTGGCGAAACGGCCGCCACCGCTGCGGATGTTGGCGTAGCTGGAACCGCCGGTGTCCAGGTATTGGTCTGGCCGGTTGTCACGAGATAGAAATCGCTGGTTCCCGGAACTGGAGCAATATCTGTGAAAAACGTAGCCTGCGGTGTTACCAGTGGCGCAGCCGGCGCCGCAACGCCCGGGCCGATCAACGCGGTTGACGTCCAACGCCCCGCATTACCGGGATCCTCGCTGTAACGGATAACCCCCTGATTAAATAAGGCCAACAGGGTGCGCTCATCGACCCATTTCACCGTGACCACCGGCCCAAAACCTGCTGGCGGTACCCCAAAGGCCATGTTGGCTGCAGTGCTCGGGGTTCGGTTGCCCGGACGGCCATCCCGCCACTGCACAAAGGTGCCAGCGGCGGTTATGGGTAATACTCTCCACGTGTTCGGGTTGCTGGTACCCAGATTGTCGGTCACCCAAACCCTGTTGGTCCCCAGCGCTACCCTTCCCAGGTTCCCTGCCGCACGTCGAACAGTATCGATACCCGAATAGAAGTTACTGGCATTGGACTCCGGATCGTTGTTGATCAGATTACACGGCGCTCGGTATCGGCCCGCCGGGTCACAGGCCCAATCCGCATTGGCAAATTGCCCCATCACGTAGTGGGACTGAACCGGGTGAAACGTTACCCCACCACCGTCGCCCTGCATCGACGTCTTCATCTCCCAGACGGTGCTTCCCACCCGGACCTGTCGGCCATTGTCCTGACAACCGAGCATCGAAAAATGGCTGGAGGTGGGATGACTGGCACTGAAGATAGATTCGATGGACGCAAGACCCACGTTTCGGCTGCTGAAGGTATTGGTTTGGCCATCGCGCAGGGAAACGAACACGCCGCCATCGCAACCCACCCAGATTTGCCGGGATCCATCTGCATTGGTGGCTTTCCTGAGAGAATGAACGTCCGGGTGAACTGCATCGCCGATCAGACCAGGCTGTGTGGCTCCTGAGTTCGTGCCGACTGGCTGATCGGAAACGCCCGGAGACGGTACGAGGTTGTTGCCATTCACGTCGAAAGCCCAAATGGACGCGTTCCAGTTATTGACCTGAATGAGCGACCCGCCGATATAGACCCGGTCTGTCCGTACCGGCGGTGGAACCAGAGCCGTATTCCGGGTCGTAACGACGATGGCCTGATCATAGTCACGCTGCCCGGGCCAGAGATTGGCGGCGGATGGAATGTTATTCAATGGGTTGGCAATGGGCGCAGCATCACCCGGATTTGCTATTTGCCAGATATGGGGCACAGGATTCCCACCGGCGGGATTAGTGGTCACCTCACCGAGAATATACAAAGCGGTGTTGTCATCATTCACCGCCATGCTCATTCTTCCATCCAACCTTCCCGTGGCCGGGACAGTCGGTGCCGGAAGAAAGTTCTGCGTAATCCAGTTGAAGGTGTTGCCGTGATCGTCTGAGAACGCAATGCCTGAGCTTCGAAAACACACAAACAGACGATTTCCGACATAACACAAATCGGTCGGCGCACGATTGACCGGGGCCATGGCGGCCCCGTTTGCGGGCGGCGATGGCGCGGGGGCAGGCAACGGCAGGGCTGACCAGGTAAACGAGAGGTTACCGCCAACCATGGATCGAGTGCCCAGATAAAGTCCGCCGCCCTGGATGTTCCAGCCAAGATCCCGACCACCTGAAGTGGCTGCGATCACACGATCTCCGGCAGCTCCGGGTGCGGAGCCGGGAACGCGTACCATGCGTGTTATCGACACGCCCTCCAGAGCGGCAATGCCCGTCGCAGTTTCCCAGGGGTCCGAACTGACCGCACCGGCGGCGGGTCCTGATGCGGCGAGAATGCCAACCCCGCGAATTGCATCAGCGCCATCAACACCCTGCATCGCGTCGAATTCACCGGTACCCACCATCACAAAATCAGCACCGGCGTTGGCACCGAAGTTCACCAGTAAACACCCACAGGCGAATGCGCTGGTGTTGCCACCGAACCGCCTGGGCTCGTTGGCCCAGCCCCCCAGGGGTTCCCAGGTAGCGCCACCGTCGCCGGTATACCAGACGCCACCTTTGGCCGTGCCTGCGTAGGCGCGTTGGCCATCAGGGCTTACGGCCAGATCACGAACCCGGCCAGACACTCGCGGCCTACCCTCAGCCTGCCCCTGACGAACCACCGAGGGCCCGATCGGCACCCACCGATTGGTATTGTTGGCGGGAAACGCCATGGGGGCGGGCCCCAGGCCAGCCGAAGAACGGGCAGACGTTCGGGCCGGAGGTTCGCCGAATGGACCAATACCCTCGCGCTCCATTAACGCCTTCATGGAGGCCGCCAACGCCTGTTTGTCGGGTGAACCCGAAATTGATGTTAAGAAGCTATCCCTCGCGACCGCGTTTTTTCGCTTCTCGGCTTTCCTCTTGCGGCGCCGTGCAAGCGCTCGTTCCTGAGCGAGAGTAGGATCAACCG
The DNA here is from genome assembly GCF_056859395.1 of Marinobacter sp. L-80. NCBI lineage: Bacteria > Pseudomonadati > Pseudomonadota > Gammaproteobacteria > Pseudomonadales > Marinobacteraceae > Marinobacter > Marinobacter sp. L-80. Next base: position 20,732 of record NZ_JBSXOI010000047.1, on the reverse strand, counting down.
GTACATCACTCATGACTGATCCTCCTCAATGATCCGAATCCAGCCCTCCTGGAATTCGTGAGGCGTTCTTGGCAGAAGTGCTGACTGCGTCGCGGCAACGATGGGGTCGTCTCGCCAGGTCAAGGGGCCGGTCCGACGGGTGAACTGTTGCTTCTCGCCCAGAAGATTGACCTTGGGTAACCGAATCTCTTCAGGATCAACAAGCACCGGACCTACCCGAACAGAGGGGATAACCCGCTTAAGGCCATCATTGATCCAGGCGTCATTAAGAGCCAATGACTTCCTCGGCAGAACGCCGGAGGTAAGGTGTACCTTGCCAGCAGGCAGCATCAACATCGTCAGCGTATGGCAGGTACCGGGCCGGACGTAGAAAAGATCCTCGTCAACCAGATAAGGATGGTCCAGTGGCTGGACATCCGGAACATGAACCTTGCCCAGCAAACCCAACTGCCCTCGCCGACGACCGCTCTCCCGAGCCAGCGCACCGATGGACTTGTCGACGAGATGGAACTGGTCGTAGTTGTCATCAATAAAATATCCGAGCAGTGAATCGTCGCTGCGCTGGAGATCGCCCAGCCGTACCGGAAACGCCTGATCCCGGAGCGCCTCGAACGCGGCCTTGCGGGTATTCGCCGTTTCAATTGAATCCACTCGCACATCGTCAAGATCGTCGGGCACATCCAATCTCAGTGTCGCCTTGACCACAGCGATGGGACGCCCCACCAGGCCGGCAATAGATGATGACCCCAAGGTACTGAAGGTATCCACTGTCCAGAGTGTGGTGTCGATTGCCCTCAGTAAACCTGCCAGAGAGCTTTCGGTAGTCGGTAGCTCCCCCTTCCGATGCTGCACATCCGTTCTGATCACCCCGGAAACAAGATTGCCCACGGGCGTTGCATCGGGCGGCAGATCGGCCATAGGCCCAGCGCCCGGGGGCAAGGGCCTCCCCGGAGCTGGCTCCCAGCGGACCGCTCCGGTCAGCTCATGATGACTGATCTGGCCCAATGGATTACCCCTCTTATCGAAAGCTTCGAGAGATTCATCAATGTGGTCAGGTAACAGAAAGCCGGCAACAGGGTTAACCGCCAGGGTTGGCTCCAATTGATTCACAAAGGCTTCAGGAGCCAGTGCCGGGTCGCCCTGGTAGGCCGGATCGACCAACCGAAAAAGCCAGCGCCCGCCCCCCTGGATGCGCAGTGGCATCTTCATGGCAGAGGTATCATCTGGAATTTCCAGGGGTGTGGTGGTTTGAATGTCCGTGGTAGGCACATCAAGGACACGGCCAAATGCATCAACCAATCGAAGCGCCTTAAAGGAGATGGTTCCCCCGAACAAGGTCAAAGGATCGGCAATAACCTCCGGTCGGTCATCGGCGCCAGGCGTGGAGAAGAACCCGCCCAGATAGTTCAGACCCAGGAGTTGTTCCCTGACACCATCCAAAGAGGCCGACGCCAGATCCTGGGGTTTGATGAAATCCGCCAGGGTATTCAATGTGTTTTCCTGCGATGCCGTCAGCGTATCGCCGGTGGCGTCCCTCTCCTGCTCCGCCGCAATCCAGCGACTGATACCTGCCTGAAGAGCCGTCCCCAGGCCCCGATGCAGCGGGCTACGCCCGGTAATCTCAACCATCTGGACATCATTGGCGTCGGTTTTTCGAACCATCTCCAGTTCATCGAGCTCCCAATCAGTCAAAGAAGTCGAGCCCTCCAATTCAATCCGCCATTCCAGCCAAAGCGGCACCCAGGGCTGTCGCCAGGCGGTAACCCCCAGTGGGCTCGGGCTCAGCCCCTCAAGGTAAGAGGCAACAGCCAGCTCAGCCGTGATTTGCTTTTTCAGGGACGTCTCCCGGAAAGAGAATTGCTGCCAGGTTTCCTTTCCCGGCGCTTGCGGATCCGCAAGGCTGCCAGACAAGGTGTACGCCCCGCTGCCGTCGTAGCGACCATCTGCGGAGTAGAGCCGGAGCATCTCTCCTTCAATGCGGCTCTGATACTTCGGGCGAACCTCGTCCTTGTCGGTGGCAGCGTTGGCCAGCCAGCGGCTGCAGTAGGGATTCAGAACCAGAGCTTCACGTACGATGGTCAACACTTCGGGCGGGATTGCGCCCGATCCCAGCGTGGGCACCAGGTCTTTCGCCTTGACCACGCCTTTGATGCCTTTCACCGCCTCATTGGGGTAACGGCACCGTAAACGGCCATTATCATCGTGGAGCCCGTCATAATGATGGCGCAGGCTTGGCTTGGCACCTTTTATGGCCAGCGACGGGGGCTGGGGCATGAAAAGACGGGGTGCGGGTCGTTCAACGGTGCGCCGGTCTTTGAGCGCACCCCGAATCGCATCGGATTTGAGCTCGATTGGTGGAGCTTTGGGCGCTTGCATTTCCTCGCTGAAGACAACTTTGTCACGCCAACGAGGCAGCGGCGACACCCGTTCGGCGGTGCTCTCCTTGCTCATCCTGGCTCGCCCTTTTCGCCCGACCGAAGTTGCGTTAACCGACGCGGAGTCCTCAACGCGCAGATGATCGAGTTTGGCTGCAGGCAAGGGTTTGCCCGGACGAGAGCTGAACATGTCGTCGTGCTCTCGCTCGGCAATATCCCGCAGGCCGTCCTGAGTGCCCATACGGTCCATCAAATCGCTGGTGAAGGCAGCGGCCAGCATTTCAGCGGCACGCCTCTGGGAAACGCTATCGCCAATGGCATCTGCGCCGAGCGCGGTAACCAGATCATCCGTATCAAACCCGGCCGCGACCGACAGCGCCTCTGAGGATGGTCGCTCGTCAATGACAGGCATGTTCTCTCCGATGGGGACGCCTGAAATCATGCCGTGAAAAAGCGACATGAAGGTGGGAGATTTCTGGGCAATAAACAACTTGGAGGCTTTATCAACCGGCAGGCCCATTTCCGGAGTCATGTCGGCGTATGTGAAAGATTCAACGCGGCCTTTTGCCACAAAACTGGTTGGAGTTGCCTCAGCTGGCTGCTTCATCTCCCCTTTCGATAACAGACGTTCCAACACGGCCAGATCCGGTTCGTTGCTGGGCGGCTCGGCTTCCGGATCCAGATACCATCCAAGGTCGGCCATCACATCCAGCAAGTCTTTTTTGCTAACCACCGCCAGCGGATCTTTGTCCATGTCCGTATACCAGCCCGCAACGGTGTAGGTACCGGCATCTTTCTCAAAACCGTCTTTCGCGGTCTTTCGAAGTTCTGGCAGATCTTCCAGGGCATCATGGAAAGCGAAACGATTGGCACTGGCATGATAAGACGCGGTCCAGAGGGGCGATCCGCCTACGGTCCCGTCCAGAGGTTCATAGGTAGGCTGTTCCGAGGTACCGAAATTCGATCCGTTAAAGGAGCCCAGAGGCCGAATGCTCGCGGTTTTTGCATCGATCACCCAGCCTCTTATCATGGGCCGTTTAATCCCGACGGGGAAAAGCGCTCGCACCACAACCCAGTGGTTGGGAAGCTCTGTCATTTCCAGCTCGCCGCCTGCAGCTGATTCGCCCCCCCTCAGGAGCGCATCGGGAAGTGCCCAGTGCAGGTGAACACCATTTTCCGGCACCTGCCCTTCAGCAAAAGGCGCAGGGTCGCCAGGCCCACCGGTCACGGACACCAACGGCTCCGGGTTGGATTCTTTTGCAACATAGGCCTGAACATCGATGGGAACCAGGATGCGTTTGTTCCGCCGCAAATCCGGGTCCCAGGTATTGACGGCGGCCAGGTCAGTATCCGCTCGAACCAGCCAGGCCCATCGTTCGTCATAGACCGCTTTCGTGAGGGTCTTTTTCTTCAACAGGTGTTTGAACATAGCGCCCCCTCACAGCTTGAATGTGGCGTTAACCATGGGCTCATAAGCCACGGTCGCCCGGAACATGGCAGATATCGGTGGAACCTGAACCTCCCCAAACACCTGCCGCCATGGGAATCGAATTAACTGCAAGGCGTACTCCGCGCTATCCAGACCATCGCCCGCGCCGGTTTCATCATGCTCAGCCAGAGCCGCGGATAGCCGCCGAATATCAACAACACCGGATGACCCCACGCGAAACGGCACATCTATGTCCTCCACGTCGAGGTAGCTGAAGTCGCTCTTCCTGCGGGGAGTCAGCGTTGCTGAGCGTTGGTTACCGTTATCCTCGTGTTTGAAGCCAAACTGGACGCCCTGGCGCGGTTCCTCCAGGTGAACAACTTTGGGAACACCATCAAACAGGCAGAGCAAAACGGCGGGGGCCAACCTTTCCAGACGCAGCAGCCGGATTCGTCGGGGATCGTCCTCTTCGAACCGGGCTTCGTCGCCCTCCTCCGGGTCTACATCAAAAGCCCGAACATGCATGCCCGGCCACCCGGATACGGCGGCGGAGCGAAGCAGAAATCCGGTAATGGGACCCGTTTGCCCAGTCAGACGTGGGGCGAGCGTGCGACGACGTACGTTGCGCTCTTCGGTATCCAGTTCGGCGCGGATGGCGTTGTATTGGGCATCCAGTTGGATGCGGTCGTCACTATTCACCGTGCCAACGCTGAGCGCGCCCTGGACCAACGCATCCGTCCAACGCCGATCCATGTAAAACCAGCGAATCGATTCTTGCGGGAGTAGTTCGGAGTCCGCCACCAGATTGGCAAATGGAACCCCGTTGAGCAGCCGCAAGCTGACTAACCAGTTCCTCAGCTCCGCGGGCATCGCGGTGTTTTGGTCAATCCTGAATTCGCTGAGCGGAGCCCGTGCGGTTTTTTCCAGCTCCTGGCCGAGGTTTTCGAGGATGTCCTGGTTTTTGTTGATCATGACTCGTCCTCATCCGTGAAATCTCTGGGGCGGTCCCGCAGGATCACATCCAGATTGTCATTCAAGCCCTCTCTGATCAGGCGATCTGTGACCGGAAATGCAGGGCCGGTCAGGTGTTCGTTGATCAGTTCATTCGACAGCGTGCTGGACACCAGATCGACACGCTGCCGGTCCAGATCCGCCTCCAGGGTGTCCCGCAAATCGACTTTGCCCAGTTCACGTGTAAGCAGGTCTTCTTTGGGCACTTGGACACCCCGCAAACCCTCGAAAACTTTGTTCAGGTCGCCGACGAATAAGGCCGGCGGCAGCCCCAACCCCCGAGCAAGCACGGTGGTGGGCTGACCATTGAATTCCAGAGGCCGTCCCGGTCCGACTTGGGGCATTGGATTTCCCAGAAACTTTTCAGGGGTTCTCACAACAGCATCGGCAAAGAAACGCCCTGAAAGCCGGCCCAGATGGCGGATGTCGATTTGATCAATGCTTGCCCCGAGCACCTCCTCCCAGAGAGTTCTGTTTTTTATGAGCAGGGACTTCAGTCGGGCAGCGTGATAGTCGTTTTGTCGCCACCGCATCAACGAAGCGATGATTGACGGTTGAGACAGTGTGAGAAGACGGCCCGTTTCAAAGGCAGTGGCCAGTGACAGATCTTCTCGGCCATCCGGTATAACCACTCGGAGCTGATCTGAACTATGTGCCAGTTTCAGTCGATCAGCACTGGAATTTCGGGTGGGATGCGGCACCAGCGGTCCTCTGTACCAGGACCGTACCTTGTCACCCTCACGGGTTTGGTGGCCCAGACCGACATGCCCACTTTCGGCAACCTCCAGAGGCAGGCGGCCACTCACGGATTTCTGACCTGGCCCAACATCGCCAAGCAGGCGGGAGTCCAGGTTTTCCATCAATGATCGGAAGGTGGTGTCGCCGGTCGTGGTGAAACTCCAGTGCAGTAAAACCGGGAACCGATATTCGGGGTCCAAAGGCAGGGCCTCGAAGGTTTGAATCACCCGAAAGGGCTCGGCCATATTGAGAGCAATGTCTGCCGAAGTGGAGCCTTTGGACTTTTTGATGGCCCAGGTACCGGAGCCGGAATATGGGACCGCGCCGGCCGTTGCCGCAGCGCCGGACTTGAATTGTGTCGACCGGGAGCCTTTGACGCCCGGCGCCAGAGGCACCGGCTGAGTCAGATTCTGAAGGTCGCCGGCATTGATTCCCGCAGCTCGTGGAGCCAGAGCCGTGCCCATCACCTGATGGTCGTCGTAACTGGCCATACTCTGGTGAACGGTACTCTTGACCATGAAAGGTGTAACGAACGACGGCACCGGATCCGGGGACCGGTCCAACAGCACATCGTATTGGCCCTCAAGATTCACCAGGCAGGCCAGATACTTCACCGGGGCATCATTGCCGTCTTCGTCCTTGCCCGGCACAGGCAGACGGTTGCTGATGACAACGGCAAGAAACCCGTCATCATCCCCCATCATCAGTTCGGTATCGTGGATGTCCACTTCCCGGGCATGAGCCAGCAGGTCAACGTCGTTTTTGGTGGGAAAAACCTTATCGATGATTGATTTTCTGATGGCCAGACAGTTGCCCTTGGCGACTTCTTTTAATCCATCGAGTTCAACACCCGCGGTTACACAATTCGCGACATCAACGCTGGTTTCCAGCCTGGCTTCCCCTTCGGCGATGAGCACAAGTGCCAACCAGGGTGTATTGGCGGGTGCACCGTCAAGGCGGCGCTCCCAGGGCAGAGTCCGCCTTTTGATGACCACCTGTGGCAGGCGGCTGCCATAGCTACCAAAGGAATTGGCCGGTGGATAGGTCGACAGAATCTGATCAGGCGGCAGGATGTAGCGCGGCGACCGAATCCTGAGGTGAATATTCTCCTCGTCCACCTTCAGCGCACTGGCATCCAGACTGGCCTCCGGCGTTTGCGCTGAGAATTTCTGGTTGGCCCTTATACGCCACAGTCCCGCCTCAAGAGGCGGATTCAGTTTGGCGTAGAGCTTGAATTTTCCTTCACCAACAGGCATCGCTTGCTTCCTTCTTGCTATCCTCTTTCGCCGGTCTCTGCGTGGATCTGCCCGGCGTTAATCGTCCTGTGCCGGCACCCATTCGATTTCACAGTTGCTGCCGCCAACGGCGCGCAGCCTTGAAACCGTTGCGGGCAATCCCTTTTCCGCAATCAATTCGGCCATCGCCTCAGCCGAGGCGACCGCCCCAATCATTCCCGCAATTTCACGGGCGCCGCCCTGCAGGGCCCGAACGGAAACACCGGAATAACCGGCAAGGGAATTGATTTCAAACAGCAGCACCGAGCGCGCCCCTGCCTGAACAACCACCGGCTGAACCGGCTGCCTGAGGTGCCGTGCACCGTGCAGCTCTATTTCCACATCACTGGCAGACCGACCCTCACCGGCTTTCAGAATCACACCAACACAGGTAACCGTGTGATCAAACCGGGTAGACACGGCAGCCGCACCACGCACCACATTCTGGGCCAGATGCCACCCCACGGAGGCTCTTCCGGCTGTGCCGTTCAGCGACAGAACGCATCCGGCCCCCAGCGCTGATCGACCGGTCAGGCGAACCAGTCTGGATTGATCGTGCCAGCCCACAATTCTCAGACCAGTGGCGCGACCATCGCCTCCACCACTGGCCTGCACGGCAATTGTCGCAGTGTGTTTCGGAACGGCGATCTGACGATCCTGAACCTGCTCATCGGCAACCACAGCACCATTGCCCAATAACATGACCACTCGTGCCGCGCCGGTGATCTTGAGTTCAGGCCGGGTATCTTCCCCATCAATTGCGGCATCCGGAGATCGCATGGTGACTATATCTCCCGGGCGCAGTTTGCTACCGGGCGCCTGGGGGACCGGTCCAGCTCCTGTTCCGAGGCCCTTCACATAGGCGGCCCCCGCACCCGAGCCAACCCGGCCGCCGAGATACGTCTGGCTGGCGCTGGTAACGCTGGTGCGAGGTACAGAGCCACGAACAACGACCGTCAGATCGTTGAAGCTGGACGGAGCATGGGTTGTGTTTAGTTTGATCGGCAGACTGCGGCCCAGTCGGCCGCGAACGGATTCGGTGGACGGTGCCGGACGGCGCTTGATGCGTTTATCCGCAACGGTTGTGGTCGCATCCCGCAAGGCTACGCCCGCCCCGTTGCTCATGAATCCGGTCACGAACGGCTTCGTTGGTTTGATGACCCGGGGGCTCTCATCCAGAGACATGAAGGCGGTCGAACCGTTGCTGGCATTCGACGCCTCCAGGCCATCCATCAGTGTGCCAAACATGGGTGGCGCGGTGCGGGAGCTCTCGTAGATAGCCTGCGCTTTGGCACTGCGCTGCCCTGTGGCCAGAAGCCCCTCGGGTAACGCGCCGGTGCCGTCCGCAAACAGATACTTCCGGGCTTCAATAAAGGCTTCATCAATGCTCGCGCTCTCGGCAACAACTCCCAAAGCGGTGGCCCGGTTCAGGTTGTCGGCCCGCAACGTACCGGCGGCAGACAACGGAAGTGGGCGCCGGCCTGCTTCAACCCGGTAGTAATCGATTTCCGGGCCGGTTTGCGAACTCATGTCCGCCTCGGCAACCATCTTTAACCGGCTGCCAGCGAAAATAACGTCGCCTTTCGGAATGGGACTGGAGGGTTGCTCGGGATCTTCTGGCGGCCCCCAAACACCGATCGGGAAGGCTTCCAGGCCATAGGTAGGACCTTCCTCGGCAGTCTTTTCGTCCTTCATGCCCTCCACCAAGGGGCGCAGGTCCGAGGTGCGATCCGTCCATGTGTTTCCAACCCTGCGCTCAAGGCGAATTTCCAACTCACCCTTCAACCCGGCGGCGTTCATTGGGCTCAGCCCCATCGCTACCGCGGCGCCACTCGGCAATTTGGGCGTAATGTCCTTGTCGATGGCCGGGTTGTTGAAGTCAAACCGGGTGACCGGGCCGGTTGCGACAACCGACACTTCGAACTCTGCGAAGACTTCGAAGGGCCGCTCATAACTACCGTCACTGGAGGGTGCCGAGGTTTCACCCTCCGTGGACGCGGGCAATGCCCCCTTACCCGCTGCCCCCGAGAGCGTCCGCGCCCGGCCCGGCGAGGTTTCTTCCAGATACTTGGGTACGAACTCATCCCAACCCACGAATATGCCGCGAATCTCGCGGGAACTGCCGAACTTCACCTTGATGTCGCAAGGACCTACTTCGATGGTCGCCTTGCCCCGGAAATCAGGCCCCTCGACCTCAATGCGAGCACCAAGACTGATGCTGATTCGAATGGTACCCAGGAAGGTTTTTATCTTCACACCGGCGGAAATGCGGGCGTAGGCGTCCGCCATGAAGTAGAACGGATCGAAATAGACAATGGCATTCGCACCAAAGGCTATGCGGGCCCAGGCGAAGCCAAAGTCGGCACTGACCTCCACTTCCACCCCTGCCATCAAGGCTTCTGATGTGAGGGCAAAGTAAGAGCCACCCTTGATCACAATGGCGTTGGACACCCGCCATTGCAGGCCCAACCTGGCAACAATCGGATACCCGTCACGCTGAAAGCTGGGATGATAGCCACCCAAGGTCAGAACAAACTGGCCCGCATTGGGGCCGAGCCACCAGGTAGCAAAAGCAAAGCCCCCCGTCAGTCGGACTTCGGGGTACAACAGCCAGCTATTGTCGGTAAGCTGCGCCTGAATCAGGAACAGCCCCTCCGAGGACGAGAACCGGGCTAGCAACCCCAGCTCAATGGATACCAGTGCGGCCTGGGGCCTGGGCAAAGCCATTCGAGCCAGACCAAAGAGATTGAGTTCCAACCCGTTGCCCACGGAAACCGACAACACCGCGACACCGTCCACCAGAGAAAAGCTGGTAAAACTGATGCCGGCGGCAAACCAGAAGTTACCCGGCTCCGGAGGGAAGTATTCGGCAAGCTTTCGCAACTCCTCCAATGGATCGGAGGACACGCTCGCCGCGGGATCCAGAGCCTTGATGAAGGGGTATTCGCCAAACTTTGACAGGTCATCCGGAACGCGTAGCCCCCGTTTGATACCCAGACCGCCCCCAATACCAGTCAGGAAGAAGGCGGGAGGACCACCAATGGGGCCTTGAATGGCACCGAATACAAAGAACGAAGGCAGCCCTTTGTCGTCGCTGTATCCGCCGAACAAGGAGAGTCCATACACCCCGAAGCGACCCATCAGCATTCCGACGTAGCCGATCTGTCCCTCCAGGTCTGTTTTCAGAAGACCACCAGCGATAGACAGACCACTGAAGTCCCCGGAAACACCCAGGCCTTTCAAATCGACCGCCCAGTTGGTCAACTCGAAAACGTCCCCACCGAGCCAGTGCAGGCCAAGCTCCTCAACCGATGCCGTTAGCCCGAACAGTGAGACGCGCGCATCGAACAGCAGCGAAATCCCGGTAACGGACCCATCAACTTCGGTGACATCAAAACCGAATTGCTCGAGATAAAGCGGGCCTAACTGTCTCTGGATCGCCAGCCACCAGGGGCCAGGCGGATCCCCTGCCCGCAATGAAATGCCAAGGTCGCCGCCCGGGTTCTTCTGAATCGCCAACGCCGGGCTGAAGGCAGGACGGGCCGAGGGCGACGCATCGTTTCCGGCGTCGCTCATGATGTTATTGGCAACCGCATTGTCGCCGCCAGCCGCCGAGGGCACGATGGCCAGCCCATCAAGCTGAACCTGAACGCCGCCACCTAACCCTGCCGGCACCGCCTCGCCGTATAAATGAACGCCGATGGCGTCGATACTCATAATACCCAGGTTCAGCAAAGGCCCTGCATTTTTGCCAACGCGAACGCCCAGACCAGCGATGGAGAAACCCGCATTCAGTTGAAAATCGCTGCCGACCTTTTCAACGAGCAAGATCGACAAACCCGGCGCGATTCCGGGCGACGTCACCCAGTTGGCGACCACTTCGAGATCCACCGTCGGGTCGCTGCCGCCGAGCGAAATACGCTCGCCCGGGGGCAAAGACACGAAGATGCCTGCAAGATCGCCGTTGCGGGTGAAGCCGACATCCACTTTGCCATCAATGGTAATTTTCAGGTTGTGGTCGGCCAGGTTGAAGCCGAGCTGGAACAGGCGCTTCAACAATGCTTCCGGGTCGACGATGTCGTCAAACAAAGTGGGATCAAGAGTTGGTGTGCCACCGGTGAACAGGACATCCTGCAGGGCATCAACCGCATCCGCTCCCAATGTACCAAGTGCTTCCAAGGTGACACCCGCTGCCATGGAAACAGCCTGGGACAGGAGCGCCAGGGCCACAGCTGCGGGCTCGCTGTCTTCTGTTTCACCGGACGGCGACTCTTCAACAACAACCACCCGCGGCGGCGTCTGATTCAAAGCCCACCGGAACTGAACGGACTGGTCACCCGCACCATCGGTGACGAGACCAAGGGCGGCCATTCGGGAGAAACCGGCGCCGGACACGCCGGCTTCAATTTTCGCTACAGGGCGAAGAATCAAACCATTGCCAACGTCGAATCCGCTTGCCACATAGGAAACAGCAACGGCAACGCCGCTCGCGCTGAGTCGCACCCGGTCGAATCCGACCGTTCCGACATCCGCTATCGAAAGAGCCGCGGCCAGTTCAATGGCAGGGCCCGTGGGGCTGGCATCCAGAGTGATCTCCACAGGATCCGTGCTACCCAGTGACAGTCGACAGATTCCCGTCGCAGGCGTCGATGTCGAAACGACAGTACCCGCAGGGTCGAGAGCATTGGCCAACTGCGAAATTGCGGTAACAACCAGATTGGGCAGGCGGGATAAAAGTACCCCGGCGGGGTCTGCGGCAAAGGTCTGAATTCTGGCGTCGGCAAACTGATTGGATTCCAGAAGATCCAATGCGCTACCCAACTCAAACACTGCCGTAGCCACATTTTTTTGCAGCGACGGCGTCGGGTTGGCCCTTTCGGCAATCAATGCGTTAAGCGCGACCGGGATGGCCATACCTGCTCCAGTCGCCAGAAGTGATCCCAGGCCCGGTCCCGAAGGGTAAATCTGCATGGGCGCTGCAGGGGCAGCCCGCAAGAGGTCGATGCGAATGTCTGGCGATAGGGAGATAGCAACGCCCTTCCCATCAAAGGTCGCCGAACTGGAAACGAGGGTGCTAATCGAGCCGTTGGTGGCTATGGACAGGCCGCCGCCCAGGCTGATGATGACCGGAGTCGCGCCCAATGAATGACTTGTTTCGATGGCGACGGCTACATTCAGTCGTTCTGAGGCCACCCCGTAGGTTACGGACACCTCATTACTGAAATCGAATCCGCCTCCGGTGAAGCCGGGTATCAACAACTGGCCGAGCGCATCGAACGCCTGAATCGCCTGGCCAAACGGGTCGGCCTTCCAGGGTGCAGCGCCTGTCTTCAGCCAACCCACCGGGTCCATAAACAACGCCCAGGGCAGCAACACCCTGCGTGAGGGCAGTTCAGAAGGCGGCGCCAGCAAATCCAGGCCATCCATTATCACCTCAATGGCGACCCTCGCATCGTCAGAAGCGGTTTCGCGGAGGTGATCAACCAATCCCGCCAGAAGCGTTGACGGGATGAACCCCGCTCCCAGTTTCGCCAGGGCGGCCTGCTCGGAAGTGCTTAGCGATGACAGAAGATTGATTGACGTCGCGGACAATGAACCAGGAGTTTGCCAGGCAATAGTCAGGGCGGGTGAAACTCCACCCGTTGCTGCACTGGCTACAAGCCGAAGACCACCCACATCCGGCTCGATTGCGCCGATGGAGCCGGAGATGGAGGCCGAGGATGCCGAAGCAAATAGCGTCAGGCCCAGTGGAACAAGGTCTGCCGCCACATGGTTTACGTCCAGAGCAAAGGCGCGGGAGTTCAGATCGACGGCAATGGTTGCCGCATCGAGTGCCCAGGATATCTCGGCGCCTGCGCCACCAAATCCGCCAAGCGCCCTTAGTGCGCCGGCAAGGTTGGCCGGAGATGCATCTACCGCCGCGTTGATTGCGGCACTGGTATCCAGAATAAGCTGATCAAAACCTTCCGGATCATAACCACCTCCGGCAACCAGCCCGATGTCGGCAAGCAGTTGGCTGAGATCCGGAGATGCCGCAGCCAAGCGCCCCACAACTTCGGCCAGAATCAAATGAACCTCAGACGTGGGCAAGCTCGGCGAGGCTACACCAGCCCCGCTTTCAATCACCCACTGGTCCCGCCGCACCCCGAAGCAGTTGGCCTCGTGCAGAACTATCCGGGCGCCAGATACCCGCGTGCTACCGGCCAAGGGCAGGTACAACCGGGCAGATACCCAGCGCACCTCAATGTCGTTCTGGCCGGCGCCCGGGCCACCAACAAGCCAACCATCCTGAACGCCGAAATGCAGATCCACGATGACCTGCCTATCTGTTTGCACCTCAAAGCCATCGCCACCGGGGCCTCGATCGCAGGTCGCCAGTTCCAGGATGGCCCCCGCCCCGAGGAAGACGCCGCCGAGATTGGCATCAATAACTGGCAGATCCACACCGGCGTGCAGTTTGGTTGGTGGCGTTGCCGGAGGCTCATAGGTTTCGTGGCGGTAGGCAATGGCACCGGCAACGGTTGCAGCAAGACCGGCTTCCAGGGCTTCGGCGTCAAGGGCGCCGAATACCGCGTCTACCGGAAGGCCGGACCGGATCGCTTGCTGGTCCGCCCGCAAAAGCTCATCAAGGCTGTCGGGTGTTAAACCGGCGGCCCGGGACGCCCGCTCAAGAACATAGCCAAACTGCAAGAGGGCGTTGGATTCTCCGGCAATCTCCTCTTCGTTAATCGTCTCGGGCTCTGGTCGCTGGAGCTGCAAGAGGAGCCGCAACGCGTCGCCGCTCAACCCCGACAACAAGCCATTCAGGGAAACCGGCGCCCAGGGCGCGCCTACCGTTACCACCCGATCAATCGAAGTGATCGTACTTGCCGCCTTGATGGCAGCCGCCCCGGCGGAACCGAAGGCAACAACCGTTATGGGCGTGGCCCGATCCTGCAACACCTCGATCAGGCGCTGGCATTGCTCGTCTATGGCACCACGATCAGGTCTCGCTGCCGCGGCTGTTGTTGGATTCGGCAGGCAGATGGACCAGTGTCCGTTGGCGGACGCCGGAACGCCGGGTCCGCTGACCTCTCCCCGAACATCCAGGCTGTCGCTTCCGAAACAGGTACTCCAGAGGTCCTCACAGCCCACGTAAACCACAGAGTCAGGTGCGCTTCCGAAGGCTTCCTGCGGCAACAGGTTGATGGCACCGAATGCCACCAGTTCACGATAGCTCAAGCCTCCAATGTCGATGCCATTCACACCGGTTGGCAGCGAGGCTGGGCGGCCGATCAGGCCGTCGGTACCGGTGAAGCGATCAATTAACGCCTGAAACCCCTCGTCCAGGCGGTTCCGGCCCGTCATCAGATCGGCGAGCTCCGGAAGCTCCGTACCTGCCGTCCGAATCGCTTCTGCAATGGAGGCCAACTCCGTCGGCTCGCTGGAATCGAAATTGCCAGCTGGAGGTTGATACCGCCCGCGGTGGATGTCGCAGCCAGGGTCCAGCCACACCGCAACGCCCGGCGCCCTGGAGTCTGCGGCAATGGCGGCTCGATACGGCGTGCGTTCATTGCCATTGCCCAGCGGTGCCCACTGGCGGAAGCCGCTGAAAAGGTATGAGAGCGGGCTCATCGCCACCCGAACATTGCTGCAATTCAGTACCAGATCACCCATCCAGGATTTCAGAGCAGCTTCCGGGTCGCTCAAAAGCTGCTCAATGGATAGACGAGCTCCCTCGCCGTTCCAGCCAATCAGGTCCGTAAGCGCGGTGATAATCGGCGAGCCCAGTCGCCGAAGCAACGCGGCCACCGAGTTTTCGATGCCCCCCCAATCCGCGCTAAAGCGGACCGTGCCATCGCTGCTGAACTCAGGCAGCGGCAACGGAACTTCGATGGTTGAACTGTCGGATGCATCGACGGCTTCAACTTCGACTGACAGGTCTGGCGCATCCACACGCACGGCAAAGCCCGTTGAAGCCCCCCAAACCACCGAGGCACCGATCGACCGGGCCGAGACATCAACCTGCCCCATATCCAGCCTGAGATCAGATCCATCGGCTTCCCGCAGCCGGGTGCCAGCGTTAATTCGGCTCAGGAACTCCGCACTCGGCGCCGAAAAATTCAGCCGCAACAACCTTGCGCTGACAAAAACGTCTGATCGCTTGTCGTCCAGAACAGTGTTTTCGAGGCGAGCTTCCAAATCAAAATTGATCCAATCACCGTCGATCGAAACCTCAAGCGCTACAGGGTCCAGATCAATGCTCCAGGGATCCGCTGCCGTCCCGGCGCCCGAAACACTGGTTGAGTTACCGGTGATGAGTTCCTGGGTTGACGTTAAAACAACCGCCATGGCTGCCGGCGAGGCAACGAGTGAATTCCAGTAGGCGGCCGTTTTACCCAGAGGGTCGGTCAGGAGTTCGATCGCCGAAGGGCCGGAGATACCGGTGGGCGGATCAAGCCCCAGCAGTTGGGAACAGATCTCGCCGGGGCGACCCAGAGTGGCCAATGCAGAAACCAAAGCACCGTCGACCAGGCTCTCGGCGGCGTCCAGCGCGGCATCGGGAGACGACAGATCCAATAGCTCATGATTGGTGCCGCCGAGCGTGACGTTGTGAGCCGTCAATGCAAAAGCCGGTTTTCCGCCGGTCAGAGTAATACCGGTTTTGATTGACCCAATTGCCGGGTCGCCCGCAAGCAGTGGCGACCCCATGCCCGCTACCTGCCCGAATACAGCAAGAAGCGACAAATTCGGCACGGCTTTGATACTGCCATCCAGGGTTGCCAGCGTAAGCAGGTCCACCTGCGCCTTCACTTCCGCCCCGGCCTGAGGTCTGAGCGAACCTTCCAGCCAGGGCGTGATGATCAATCCCCCGGCAGCTGACGACGCCACACGTAAACCAACGGCTCCGGCCAATGATCCGTCACTGAACTCAATGGCGCTTCGGCCAGAATTGACAGTACCGCCGAGCAGCGTGGCCCACTGGCCGAGCCAGGCATTGCGAGCGGGTGCGGAAGAAAGGATGGATTCAATCCAGCCGGTCAGCGCAGACACGCCATTTGTAATCAGTGACTCCAGCGGAAATGGTGGAATATTCGGAACAGATCTTAATCCCGCCAAACCGGTGAGCGCCGCAAACGGAGCGGTCGCCGCATTGGTGGTATCGAGCGCCTCGGCCTGGGCCTGAATCAGGCCCGTCATGAATTCCAGAAAATCGGAGCTCAGCTCGTTAATGTTATCCACGGTGAGCTCAAAATCCCTGGGCGCATTGGTGCCAGGGAGCTGAAGCCGTTCAAAACCGAGACTGAATTCCAGATCATCAGAGGGGCTGGTTGGAACGTCCACACCCACGGATACGGCGCCAATGTATAGGTCCCCTGGCGCAGGGGCATCGTTGGAAATAATGACTTTGATGGCTAATTCGATGTGCGCGTCGTCCCGACCCAACACCAGCCAATCGGGTTGCGCCCCGGAAATGTCCAGCGCTCCAGCGCCTTCCCGTTCGAACTGGAATACCGGAACATAGGCACTTACAGAGATTGCGGGCACTGAGCTAGCGCTGTCGTATTCGATGCCAAATCCGACTCTGGCGCCGTTGTCGGCCTCCTCCACCACTACGAAAACAGTCGCACCGGAGTCGCTGAAAAGCGGGACCCAGATAGCGCCCCCTTGCTCTTCCCTGTCCGGTGCTCCCAGCACGTCATCAACAAAAGCGATCAATGCCTCTCGCTGCTCGTCGAGGTACATCATCGAACTGAGGCCGCGCTTGCTACCGTTGGGATTGCCTAACGGGTCCTGGAACCAGTCACCCTGTAGTTCACCGTCTCGGGTCAGGCCAACTGCTTCCGCCAGTGTGCCAAAAACGTCCAGATTCTGGTCAGCACCCATGTCAGACTCCCGGCATCAGTGAAAACCGGGCAACAGGTTGCACCAGCATTTTGTTCGGAGCAGCGGCGATCGCGCCAGGAACCAGCGGCAAACCACGCTTGTCGTTGCCAACCTCGGCGCAGAACACGGAAGCGACTTCCAGCACGGACTCCCAGGCGAACGCCTGAATCGCGTCCCGCCAGGCCAATATAAGTTCTTCCGGGCCCTCGAGGTCTTCGAACGTGGACATAACAAGGCCGCTTGGCGACTGTTTGGTGCCAACGCCAATCGGTACCGGAATACTGAGCTTTCCATGCTCTTCGCATTCCGCGCTCACCGTTACCGTGATAACGCCGCTGGAGAATTGAATACGGGTTTGGTCACTGTGGATGAGCAACTCGCTGTCGCCTTTGGTCCAGACAACCAGGGGTGTGCTTTTTCGCGGCAAATCGAGAACCAGTCGAACCACTTCCGAAAGCACACGCTGGGCGTCTTTACCGGGAACAGTCAGCAGGTCTGGTGACAGGTCACCGACATCAAGCAGAACATCAGCATCGATGCGGTTTAGCCAATCGAATTGGGAGAAGTCGACGGTGATAAAGCGGGCGAAATTTGCCATAGCGATCCCTCGCAGCGAATGCCTTGCGCAGGTTTCGAGACCGGCAGGAAAAACATCCTTCTTTCCCGTGGTAGCCGGACTGCAGCATCAAAACCCTGTTGCGTAGATTCAGGCCATAGGCCCCGGAAACAGCAAACAGCGTCATGAATTCAAGCTATGACATAAGGGAGTATAGGCAGGGTGAAGGAGGGTGCAAAAAAATTGGATAAATTTTAATCAAATGAGCCGATTAATCATACATATCATGAGTATCGGATCATGATTAACGGGCTTTCAAGGCCCCGGAATACCCGCTTCGGCGTTGGTCAAGAAAGGTCGCAGGTACGTCAAATCAGGCATGCGCCTTCCAAAATAATGTGAAAATCTGGTGACTGCGCAGAGTCATTCAAAACCTGCCTCAACCATTCAGCCACCGCTTGGCCTCAGCTATCACAGTATTCATTCTCGCCTGAAGTGATCGATTCCGGGGAACGCTGAGATACAACGTTTCGCTGACCGGGTGAGAGAGACGATGAGCTTTGATGCCCTCAGACTTTTCAAAGGCCTCAACGGCATGTGCTGGTAAAACAGCAAAGCCCAGCCCCAGGCTGACCGGCTCCAGGATCAAACCGATCTGGTTCGAGAACCCCTTTCTGGGAAACAGGCTACTGTGCTGAAACTCGGTGTAATTGGCACCAAGAAGCAAGCCGGCGTGATGACTTCCATCAGGGTGGTCGATAAACCCGAGGGTCATCAACGTCTCCCAATCCGGTTCTTCGACCGTAGCAGGTGTTACCAACAGCAGTGATTCTTGCGCGATGGGCGTACAACTCACTTCCGCCAGGGTAGATTTTGCCGTCATGAATCCGATATCAACAGTGGATTCGGCGATTGCCTTTTCCACATCAGGATTCGGCGCAAACCGGTAATCAATAATGAGCTTCGGGTGCTTGCTCTGCAGCGACAACAAATGAGGATACAGCTTCAGCCCCACACTTCCCGGAGACATAAGCCGCACAGTTCCCTCATAGGGCGGGTCCTCACCAACTGTTTGCTCAAGATTCGACAACGCCAGGAGAATGTCCTGCGCCTCGGCATAAAGCTTTTCGCCGGCACCCGAAAGCGAAAATTGTTTCCCCTGTCTGACGAGCAATTCCGTACCAAGCTGCTCCTCAAGCTTACGCACATGCTGACTTACCCCCGATTGTGTCATGTGGAGACGTTCGGCTGTGCGGGTGAAATGTCCCACTTCAACCAGCGTGCAAAACGAGCGTAACCAGGTGGTATTTATCATTACTTTTCGTAATCTTTTAAAGAATAAATGATAATTTTAACTGATAAACACCAGCATGTAACCTGCTCTCAGTCTCACTAAAGGAGGACAGGCAATGAGCAACGTGTACCCAAGAAATTTCTCGCACATCGGCATATCCGTGCCGGACCTTGAGCAAGCCGTGAAGTTCTACACAGAGGTTATGGGTTGGTATTTGATTATGGAACCAACCGAGATCGAAGAGGACGAAAGCGCCATTGGGGAGATGTGCACCGATGTTTTCGGTGCCGGCTGGGGAAGCTTCCGTATTGCTCATTTATCGACGGGCGACAGAATCGGTGTGGAGCTTTTTCAATTTAAAAACCAGACCAACCCGGAAGACAATTTCGAGTACTGGAAAACCGGCATCTTTCACTTTTGTGTGCAAGACCCGAACGTCGAGGAATTGGCTGACCGTATTTTGGCTGCTGGCGGGAAAAAACGCATGGAGAAGCCGCGCTACTATTATCCCGGCGAGAAGCCCTACCGGATGATCTATATGGAAGACCCGTTTGGCAACATTTTAGAGATCTATAGCCACAGCTATGAGTTGATATACAGCGAGGGTGCCTACTGATAAAGGCCAGAACAGTTCAAGGGGGCTTTCCGAGGCGGAGAGCCTCCTGGATTTACCAATACTGAGGATCGTTGAATGCCTCAACGCAACACGCCTGCCCCAGTGGGAGTTTAATACTGCCGCCATCCAACGACTGCCCCAGCCACCCCTCTGGATGGGTTAATTTAAATGGCGCTTCCGCAACCTCTTGAGGTACGTGTTCGAAACCCGCTTTTGAATAGTAGTTCGGATCACCATAGGTGAAAATGAGTTCGACACCCCGTTCACGCAAGTGCTCAATGCCAAAATTAATCAGTTTTTGACCAACGCCTTTCCCCTGATGGTCCGTATCAACGGCTACCGGTGACAACATAAAAGCGTTTACGCGGGAACCGAACGACAATCTCGTGAAAAAGATACACCCGACTATCTGCCCTTGCTCGGTAGCGATGAACCCGAACATGTCATCGGTTTCGGTCCCGTTCATCAACTCATGCACCAGATGGCCAATCAGCTTTTCCTCGGACTCACCTTCCGAATCAGAGAATGTCCGGGTAAACAGGACCTCGATTTCCTGACGATCAGACTCGCTAGACTTCGAGAATTTCATGGCTTGAAAACCCTATTGAGTTCCTTGAAGAACAGGCCGTTTTTATACATAACGGGAAGCAGTGGAAAAATTGTCCGGCGACAGCGGCTGGCTATGGATTATTCGTAGTGGCTCCAGAGCCTGAGGACTTTCACCACTTGCTCGTCCTCTAGCACTTGGTAGACCAGACGGTGCTGAATATTGATTCGGCGTGAATAGGCTCCCGAAAGATCACCTATGAGCTTCTCAAGCGGAGGGGGCTTGCGGTATGGATCTTCTGCTATAAGCGCCAACACTTCCTGGGCTTTTGGTTTGAGACCGCTGAAGGCCAGCTTTTTTGCATCTTTCTGGGCTTGCTTGGTGTAAACCAACTTCCATGTCACCAGTCCAGCTCCTCATCGCATTCATCCTCGGGGGTATCCATCCCCTCACGAATAGACTCCCGCATACCAGGCACGGAGAGCAGGTAAAGCGTTTCCTGAATTGCAGACCAGTCTTCCTCGGAAACCAGGACGGCTTTGTTCCGCTTACCCATGATGACGATTGGTTGGTGGGACTCGGCGGTCTCGTCGATCAACCGATATAGGTTGCTGCGCGCCTCAGTTGCTGTGATTCCGGTCATGACGCACCTCTTGCGTGTTCAACTTTTCACCAAGTGTACGCTTTTGGGTACGTACGTCAAGACGAACGTCATCTATAATCGGGATAGGGAGGCACCTCACGATGCCCCTCCTCCCACATCACCGGGCATACGGATCACGTACCACGGCGATTCAGTGACTTGACTCAACCCGTTACCGCACTGCCAGTTCCGGCAGTCCATAGCTCCGAAACAACCGGGCCGGTAAGGCTTGCCGCAGTGCTGCATATTCCGGCCCATCGTGACCGCCCATTCCGTTTGAACGTGACCGCCTGTTCCGGTTGATCGTGACCGCTCATTCCGTTTTATCGTGACCGATTTTGGACGTTTTTCCGGAATCGCTGGTCACGATGCCGGAATCCCC
>NZ_JBSXOI010000046.1:0-131310 GCF_056859395.1 Marinobacter sp. L-80 | reverse complement strand
TACAAGAATCCGAAGATTCTCTATTCTTGCTCAAGACAAAACTCAATTTCGACGAGTCACTGTCCTGATATTTCATATCCGAAATACCTCGGCCAGCGCCCACACGAATTACTTGGTCAACTTTTTAAAGAGCGTTTGAGCGGTTGCTCAATCAAGGCCGCGTATTCTACATCGTAACGCCGCCTTGTCAACCGTTAATCCGAAGAATTTTAAAACTCATTTTCTTCAGTACTTTCAAACGGTTACTTCTGCTCGGAAAACCGCTGTGAGTGGCTTGTCCCTCAGAAGTGGTGCGCATTCTACAGGCGTCAGGAAAACTGTCAACGAGGTTTTTGAATTAATTTATAGCGGTATCGGTTTCCACGTATCCGCCTGATCAGTCAGTGATCAGATCGTATTCTTTTTACTCAAAATCAGCCTCTGACAAACGGAATCAGCGCGCGACTCCCGCTCCATTTCCAACGAAGCGCCAGCAGAACTGCGATTATCAGGCCGTACACCACCATTTCTCCAACGTCACTGCGGGACTGCCAGATGAAATGAACCCATGCCGCTATCGCAATCGGGTACACCAGCTTATGCAAGGCTTTCCATTGCCGGCCCATCCGCCTCATCATCCCCTTTGTTGAGGTTAACGCCAGTGGCACAAGCATAAGGAAAGACACCGCCCCCGCCAGGATATATGGCCGCTTGGTGAACGTGGCCCATAGATCGCTCCAGCCAAGAATAAACTGCAGAAACGCCAATACATGCAACACCGCATAAAAGAACGCAAACAGACCAAGCATCCGGCGAACCCGGATCCACGCTCCCCACCCTGTCCAACGCTTGAGCGGTGTCATGCATAAGGTAGCAATCAATAACTGAAATGCCGCGATGCCCAGCGACTCTGTTACTTCTTGCCCGGGATCCGGGCCGAGGGACTGGCTGGCAATGCTGGCAATCAGCACCAACAGGGGAACGCTGGCGAGCAGCGCTACCAGCAGGCGAAACGCCAGCACAAACCCCGGTTGGTTCAGCACACGCTTCTCATTCATCAATAGAACTTGCTCAAATCCATGCCCTTGTACAGATCGGCAACCTGTTCTCCATAACCATTGAACTTGACGGTTTCCATGTAGTTGGGAGAGAGCAAGCCAGAGGGCAGCCTGCGCTCCCGCTTCTGGCTCCACCTCGGATGGTCAACTTCAGGGTTCACGTTGGCATAGAAGCCATACTCCTGGGGCGCAAGCATTTCCCAGGTAGTCTTGGGGCGCTCCTCCTGAAAGCGAATCTTGACGATCGACTTGATGCTCTTGAAACCGTACTTCCAGGGCACGACCAGCCGGATAGGCGCGCCATTCTGGTTTGGCATGGTCTTGCCGTAGAGCCCAACAGCCAGGAAGCTTAACTCGTTCATTGCCTCGTCCATGCGAAGACCTTCCTGATAAGGCCAGTCGATGGTGCTGAACAGCGAGCGCTGACCTCGCATCTGGTCCGGATCATAGAGGGTCTCGAAATAGACGTACTTCGCCCTGGAAGTCGGTTCGAGCCGCTTGAGAATGTCGGCCAAGGGGATCCCGATCCAGGGAATCACCATCGACCAGGCCTCGACACAACGAAGCCGATACACCCGTTCCTGATACTCGTGAGGTTTCAGCAGATCTTCCAACGCATACGCACCGGGCCGATCACATGCGCCTTCAACAACCACGGACCAGGGATCAACGGTCATCTCATCGGCGTACTTCGCCGGATCCCCTTTTCCAGTGCCGAACTCGTAAAAGTTGTTGTAACGGGTTACGTCCTCAAAAGGGGTTTTCTCCTCGTCGGTGGAAAAGCCGGGCATCGGAACAAAATCCAGCGCTTCTCCCGGGACAGGAAGCTTCGCTGCCGACAACAGACCGGGCACTGAAAGGCCAGCGGCCACAGCCAGGGTGCCGGACATAAATTGACGTCGGTTCAGGTAAACAGACTCGGGCGTAACTTCAGAATGAGGCAAAGCCCAGGAAGGGCGTTTCTTGATGAGCATGGAAAGTCTCCGTCGGGGCATCAGCCAGCAAAGGCGTTGACCGGAGACTGTCTTGAAAATTCCCGGACCTCACTGAGGAGGCCCGGAAGGGGTGCTCAGTCAGCGGCGCCTGGAGCTTTCCGTGGCTTGCCACGGAAAAGCGCACGAACAGGGCCGGACAACGCGTATATCAGAAATCCAGTAAACAATACGGTTGCAGGATCCAGCGCGATCACTACAAAAACCAGCACCACAAGCAGAATGGCGGCAAACGGTACACGGCCACGCAGGTCCAGATCCTTGAAACTGCGGTACAGAATATTGCTCACCATCAAAACACCGGCACCTCCGACCACAAACATGGTCAACAAGGTGAGCCAGGTAGACGGTTCGAAAAGATGGAAACACCAGACCAGGCCCGCGACACAGGCAGCCGCAGCCGGACTCGGCAAGCCGACAAAGAACTTCTTATCGACCGAGCCAATCTGGGTATTGAACCGTGCCAGGCGCAAAGCGGCGCCAGCCACGTAGATAAAGGTGATGGCCCAACCAACCTTGTCGAAGGCGTTCAGTGACCAGAAAAAGGCTACCAGCCCGGGAGCGACGCCGAAGGCCACCATGTCGGCCAGACTGTCGTACTCCTCACCAAATTTACTCTGGGTATTGGTCATCCGGGCGACCCGGCCGTCGAGACCGTCCAGAATCATCGACACAAAAATAGCGATGGCGGCATTGTCAAAGACGCCGTTGGCGGCAGAAACAATGGCGTAGAAACCTGAGAACAGCGAAGCGGTTGTGAGCGCATTGGGAAGCAGATATATCCCCTTGCGGCGCACGGGCGCACCTCCTACCAGCTCTTCTTCAACCACTTCCCCGGCCTCGACTTCATAGTCCGGGTTCTGCTTGCCGTCGGCGGATTTTCTTTCTTCAGTCATTCCCATTACTCCGGAAAGCGTTTGGGCGGAGTATATACGAAAAACGCGGCCACCCGGGCCGCGTTTTTCAAAACCAGGCGGAATTCCGCTTAGTTTTTGTCCTTATCCACGATCTTGTTCGCGGAGATCCAGGGCATCATGCCGCGCAGTTTTTCACCAACCACTTCGATTTCGTGGGCAGCGTTCTGGCGACGACGCGCCGTCATGGACGGATAGTTCAGAGCGCCTTCAGAGATAAACATCTTGGCGTACTCGCCGCTCTGAATACGCTTCAGCGCGTTGCGCATCGCTTCACGGGACTGCTCGTTGATGATTTCGGGACCGGTCACATACTCACCATACTCCGCGTTATTGGAGATGGAGTAGTTCATGTTGGCGATACCGCCTTCGTACATCAGATCGACGATCAACTTCAGCTCGTGCAGACACTCGAAGTACGCCATTTCGGGCTCATAACCGCCTTCCACGAGCGTTTCGAACGCCGCTTTAACCAGCTCCACGGTACCACCGCAGAGAACGGCCTGCTCACCGAACAGATCGGTTTCGGTCTCATCCTTGAACGTGGTTTCGATGATGCCGGTACGGCCGCCACCGATACCGCTGGCGTAGGACAGAGCCAGATTCTTGGCGTTGCCGGAGGAATCCTGGAAGATAGCGATCAGGTCGGGAATACCACCGCCGTTTGCGAACTCGGTGCGCACGGTGTGGCCCGGTGCCTTGGGAGCAATCATGATGACGTCCAGATCCTTACGCGGAACGATCTGGTTGTAATGGATAGCAAAGCCGTGGGCGAACGCCAGGGTGGCGCCTTGCTGCAGATTCGGCTCGATTTCCGCCTTATACAGCTGGGCCTGGTATTCGTCCGGAGTCAGAACCATGACAACGTCGGCGGCGGCAACGGCAGACGGTACGTCGCTGGTCTTCAGACCATAGGCTTCCGCCTTGGCGATGGAAGAAGAACCCGGGCGCAGGCCCACGGTCACGTCAACGCCGGACTCTTTCAGGTTGCACGCGTGAGCGTGGCCCTGGGAGCCGAAACCAATGATGGCAACTTTCTTGCCCTGGATGATGGAAAGATCGCAATCCTTATCGTAGTAAACCTGCATGAGAAACCTCTGTTATTTGTGATGGCCCCGAAGAGCCATATTGTTCAAACCCTGTTTGAAATCGTTAAAGGCTGAGCACCTTCTCGCCCCGGGCGATACCGGATACACCGCTGCGCACCACTTCCAGTACGCCCGACGTGCCAACGGCCTGAATAAAGCCGTCCAGCTTCTCGCTGTCACCTGCCAACTGAACCGTGTAAACGGAGCTGGTCACATCCACGATCTGGCCGCGGAAAATGTCCACCGTACGCTTGATCTCGGCACGCTGGGAACCCGTGGCTTTCAGCTTGACCAGCATCAGTTCGCGTTCGATATGGGCGCCTTCGGTGAGATCCACCAGCTTGACGACTTCAATCAGCTTGTTCAGTTGTTTGGTGATCTGTTCGATCACCTTGTCAGACCCCGTGGTGGTCACCGTCAGACGGGACAACGTCTCGTCTTCGGTTGGCGCCACGGTGAGCGTTTCGATGTTGTAGTTGCGCTGGGAAAACAGACCAACAACCCGTGACAGGGCGCCGGGCTCGTTTTCAAGCAAAACAGAAATGATTCGACGCATGATCAGACCCTCTCCGTCTTGCTGAGCCACATATCCTTCATGGAGCCCCGGGCAACCTGCATCGGATACACGTGCTCAAAGCGGTCCACGTAAATATCCACGAACACCAGATCGTCCTTCATTGCCAGCACTTCTTTCAGCTTGGTTTCCAGATCTTCTTTCTTCTCAATCCGGACACCCTTGTGCCCATAGGCTTCCGCCAGCTTGATGAAATCTGGGAGTGATTCCATGTAGGACTCGGCATGACGGGACTCGTAGTTCATGTCCTGCCATTGCTTGACCATACCCAGAGCCTGGTTATTCAGATTAATGATCTTAACCGGCAGGTTGTACTGCTTGCAGGTCGACAGCTCCTGGATGTTCATCTGGATACTGCCCTCACCGGTAATGCACAGCACTTCGTCGTCCGGATGGGTCAGTTTTACCCCCATGGCCGCCGGCAGGCCGAAGCCCATGGTGCCGAGACCACCGGAATTGATCCAGCGGTTGGGCTTATCGAACTTGTAGTACTGGGCCGCGAACATCTGATGCTGACCAACATCGGAAGTCACGAAGGCTTCGCCGTTGGTCAAGCGACACAGCATTTCGATGACTTCCTGGGGCTTGATCACATCCGGGCTGGTCTCATAGCGCATGCCATGGAATGCTCGCCACTCGTCAATCTGCTTCCACCAGGAAGCAATTGCGTCCGCGTCCGGCTTTTCCTTGGCTTCCTTCACCAGCGACAGCATTTCCTTGAGCACAGCGTCAACCGGGCCAACGATGGGCACATCGGCATCCACGGTTTTGGAAATCGAGGCCGGGTCGATGTCGATATGGATGATGCGCGCGCCCGGACAGAACTTCTCGGTAGCATTGGTCACCCGATCATCAAAACGGGCTCCCACGCAGAGAATGAGATCCGAGTGGTGCATGGCCATGTTGGCTTCGTACGTGCCGTGCATGCCAAGCCAGCCCAGGTGCTGTTTATCGCTGGCCGGGTAACAACCAATGCCCATCAGGGTATTGGTGATCGGATAGCCCAGCAGCCGTACCAACTCAGTCAGCTGATCCGATGCCTTGCCCAGAACAACCCCACCGCCTGCGTAGATAATTGGGCGCTTCGCCGCCAGCATCATGTCGACCGCTTTCTTGATCTGACCGGCATGGCCGCGAATAGCGGGGTTGTAGGAGCGCAGTTTGACCTTCTTGGGATAGGCGTACTCGTAACGCTCGTTCGGCGTGGTCATATCCTTGGGAATATCCACGACCACAGGACCGGGGCGACCGGTCGCGGCAATATAATACGCCTTACGGATAATCTCCGGGATTTCCTCGGGATGACGGACACTGAGATTGTGCTTAACCACCGGACGGGAGACACCCATCATATCGGTTTCCTGGAACGCGTCCTCGCCGATGAGGGTGGACGCAACCTGGCCGCACAGAACCACCATGGGGATGGAATCCATGAATGCGGTGGCAATGCCAGTGATGGTGTTGGTGGCTCCAGGACCCGAGGTCACCAGTACGGTACCTGGTTTTCCGGTCGCACGGGCATAACCGTCGGCCATGTGGACCGCCGCCTGCTCGTGCCTTACCAGAATGTGCTTGACTTTGTCCTGCCTGAACAGCGCATCATAAATATGAAGGGCTGCACCACCCGGATAGCCGTATATGTATTCGATACCTTCATCTTGAAGGGACCGGATCAGCATATCGGCGCCAGACAATAACTCCACGATTTTCTACCCTCTTCTACGAGTGAATGAGCCGGGAAGGCTCCCGGTTGCCTGGATTCACGGTGTCCATGCTTCTTTTGAAAGCGGAACCGGCTGCTCCTCCACACCTTGTTAAGAGGTTGTCTCCTGGCCAGCCGCCCTCCTGAGGGTTGCGGAGAACGGCCAATCAACGGGTTGCACGTAAGCAACAACCATCCCGCGACGGATACGCGGCGCGTTCAGTGTGGTAATTGATGGGGGATACTCGCTCGGGATTGCCTGCCGTATTGACCCCAGTCTTCAGGCAATCGGTAATTCTGACAGCGCGAAACTCCCTGTCAATAGCCGCTGCAGGTTTCTGTGCCTATACTGGCCGAAGGTCTGCCATACTTGACACAAATCCGATACAAAGATTTGAACCAGACAGAAGAAAATCCGCAACACTGGTGGCATGATAGGGAATAATAAGCTGAGAAAAAACGGGCCCGGTTTATCCAGGTTGTCTGCCTGCCCGGGAGCAGTGAACACACGCGAGTAGAGCCATGAACAGAAAAATCCTGACGCTGACCTTATTACTGGCCGTTGTACCAGGTGTCGCCATGAGCGCCTCTGTCTATAAATGGACCGATGAAAACGGGGTTACCCATTTTGGGGACCGGCAGCCTACGGGCTCAAAGGCCGAACGAGTCAATGTTCGCTCCGGCACCTCTTCCGACGCGTCTGGCAACAGGCAGAGCCCCCAGGAGCGTCTGCAGAATATGCAGGAACACCAGGAAGATGAGGCAAGGCAGCGCCAGGAGACCGCCGTTGAGGAGGCCCGCCGGAAACAGCGCGACGCAAATTGCGCGACAGCCCGGTCCAACTTGGAGGTAATTGCCAACCACGCCCGCATCCGGATTGAGGAAAACGGCGAACTGCGCTATCTGACTCCGGAAGAGCTTGCCGAGAAACGGGCAGAACTTGAGCGAATGGCGGAAGATAATTGCGAACCGATGTGAACATGTAAAAATGGGGTCAGATGAAAGCTTTCATCTGACCCCGACTTCAGCTCCGACTCTCGGGTCAGGCTTTGGTGAAATCCAGGTGGTGGTCCTTCACTGTGCCACGAATGACATCACCCGACACAAACTCTCCCTTTAGCAGCCTCTGGGCCAGCGGGTTCTCGATCATCCGCTGGATGGCCCGCTTCAGCGGCCGGGCACCGTAGACCGGGTCATAGCCCACTTCCGCCAACAACTCCATGGCAGCATCATCCAGCTCCAGCTTCATATCCTGCTCTTTCAGGCGCTTGCTCAGAGACTCGATCTGAATCCGGGCAATGCCCTGGATTTGACTCTCCGCCAGCGGGTGGAACACCACCACTTCATCCACGCGGTTGATGAACTCGGGGCGGAAATGAGTGCCGACGACTTCCATGACGGCATTCTTCATGACCTCGTAGCTCTCCTCGCCGGCTTTCTGCTGGATGATGTCCGAGCCGAGGTTTGAGGTCATGACAATGACCGTGTTCCGGAAGTCGACGGTCCTGCCCTGCCCGTCAGTCAGGCGACCATCCTCAAGTACCTGCAAAAGTATGTTGAACACATCCGGATGGGCTTTTTCCACCTCATCCAGCAGCAACACGGAATACGGCCGACGGCGGACCGCTTCGGTCAGGTAGCCACCTTCCTCGTAGCCGACGTAGCCCGGGGGCGCACCAATCAGGCGAGCCACGGAATGCTTCTCCATGAACTCGGACATATCGATGCGAACCATGGCTTCCTCGGTATCGAACAGGAAGGACGCCAGCGCCTTACACAGCTCGGTCTTACCCACACCCGTCGGGCCGAGAAACAGGAACGAACCGTTTGGACGATTGGGGTCGGACAATCCGGCCCGGGAACGACGCACCGCGTTAGAAACAGCTTCAACCGCCTCATCCTGGCCGATAACCCGACCATGAAGCGCCTCTTCCATGCGCATGAGCTTATCGCGCTCACCTTCGAGCATCTTGGACACCGGGATGCCGGTCCACTTGGAGACAATCTCGGCGATTTCCTCGTCGGTTACCCGGTTGCGAAGCAGCTTCATTTCCATCATTTCTGCCTGGCTGGCCATATCCAGCTGGCGCTCAAGCTCAGGAATCTGCCCGTACTGGAGCTCAGACATCTTGCCGAGGTCACCGGCACGACGGGCATTCTCCAGATCAATGCGGGCCTGTTCCAACCGGCTCTTGATCTTCTGGGACCCGTGCAATGCCGCCTTTTCGGTATTCCAGACTTCTTCCAGATCGGCGTACTCACGCTCGACACCGGTGATCACATCGGACAGTTCCGACAGGCGTTTTTTCGAGGCAGCATCGGTCTCTTTCTTGAGCGCCTCACGCTCGATTTTCAACTGAATCAGACGACGTTCGAGACGATCCAGGGCCTCGGGCTTCGAATCCATTTCCATCCGGATCTGGGAAGCGGCCTCGTCCACCAGGTCAATGGCCTTGTCCGGCAGCTGACGGTCGGCAATGTAACGATGCGACAGTTTGGCGGCGGCGATAATGGCGCCATCTGTCACCTCAACCCCGTGGTGAACTTCATAACGCTCTTTCAGGCCCCGCAGGATGGCGATGGTATCTTCCTCACTGGGTTCGCTGACCAGTACTTTCTGGAAGCGACGCTCAAGAGCGGCGTCTTTTTCGATGTTTTCACGGTATTCGTCCAGGGTAGTCGCGCCCACGCAGTGCAGCTCGCCACGAGCGAGCGCCGGCTTGAGCATATTACCGGCATCCATGGAGCCTTCGGCCTTGCCGGCACCAACCATGGTGTGAATCTCGTCGATGAACAGGATGATCTGACCTTCCTGTTTGGACAGTTCGTTCAGAACAGCTTTCAGGCGTTCTTCAAACTCACCCCGGAACTTGGCGCCGGCAATAAGGGCACCCATATCGAGTGACAGAACCTTCTTGTCCTTGAGGCCATCGGGCACCTCGCCGTTGACGATACGCTGGGCCAGCCCTTCGACGATGGCGGTTTTACCAACGCCGGGCTCACCGATGAGAACCGGGTTGTTCTTCCGGCGGCGCTGCAATACCTGAATGGTACGGCGAATTTCATCATCGCGGCCGATTACCGGGTCCAGCTTGCCGGCCTCGGCTCGCTCGGTAAGGTCGATGGTGTATTTGGACAGAGCCTGACGGTTTTCTTCGGCGCTGGCGTCGTTGACGGCTTCACCGCCGCGAACGTCGTCAATCGCTTTTTCCAGGGCAGCTTTATCAACACCCTGCTCCCGAAGTACGCGACCCAAAGTACCCCGATCTTCCAGGGCGGCCAGCAACATGAGCTCACTGGAGATGTACTGGTCTTTGCGTTTCTGGGCGAGCTTGTCGGCAATGTTGAACAGCCGGCCCATGTCATTGGACATGGAGACGTCGCCGGCCGATCCCTGCACTTCGGGCAGGTTTTCGATCTCCCGGGCGATCGCCTGGCGAATGCGTCCGGGCTCTGCGCCGGCCTGCTTGAGCAAGGGTTTGATGGCGCTGCCTTCCTGATCAAGCAGTGCCTGCATCAGGTGCACCGGCTCAATGAAGTTGTGATCCTTTCCGACCGCGATGGACTGTGCGTCCGCGAGGGCGGTCTGCAGCTTGCTGGTCAGCTTGTCGATTCTCATGTGTACTTTCCCCAAATTTCTGCGAATACCATGGTGCCTTGGGTGGCGGATATTCGATTGCTTTGACAGTTAATGTAGGGGCAAGTAGAGGGACTTCAAGCG
Source organism: Marinobacter sp. L-80 (assembly GCF_056859395.1). Classification (NCBI taxonomy): domain Bacteria; kingdom Pseudomonadati; phylum Pseudomonadota; class Gammaproteobacteria; order Pseudomonadales; family Marinobacteraceae; genus Marinobacter; species Marinobacter sp. L-80. The sequence goes on along the minus strand of NZ_JBSXOI010000046.1, from coordinate 121,282 downwards.
GGGCGGCGGTGTATTCGTCAGAAAATTGACGGCCGTCAGGTTTGAGTTTGGTGCTGGGTGCAAGGCTGGCGCGAGGCTGCTTTCCAGAACACGCCGTGAATACATCCCTGTAGGCTTGGCTGCAGCATCCATGCTGCAGACAGTTCTGGAAAGCAGCCTCGCACCAGCCACCGGACTTTTCAGCAACCGCCTTGCCACGGCCACTTCAAGTTGGCCACTTAGCTTGTTAGCCAGACCAGCGTGGCCATCCGCCCTGTTTGGCCATCCCTGCGGTATGAAAAAAACCGATCTGAATCCTGAACGGTACACAGGGCACCGCCAGTCACGCTGGAAACACCGAGATGATTTAACCTCAGAGTGGCAAGGGCATAGATATCTGCCATGAAATGACCCGGCCGAGCGCCTTCGGCTCTAAAGGCGAGGACCGCTTTGGGACCATGATCAAGGAAGGCGTCACGCACTTCCGGGCCGACCTCGAAGCTGTCCGGACCGATGGCCGGGCCGAGCCAGGCTTGCAGGGTTTCGGGCGCAACCGCCATCTCGCTCACCAGATTCTCGATAACACCGCCACACAGGCTTCGCCAGCCACAGTGGGCGGCGCCAACAACCGTTCCTTCGCGATCGGCAAGGATAACGGGCAGGCAGTCGGCGGTAAGGATGGCGCAGGCGATGCCCGGATGACAGGTGTAGCTGGCGTCAGCCTCGGCCGTTTGTCCGACGTTGTTCGGGGTTAGCTCAACGACCGCGGTACCGTGTACCTGGTTGAGCCAACCAATACGGGCGCTATCCAGCTTCAAGGACTCGGCGAGTCTTCGCCGATTCTCTTGGACGTGTTCCGGGTTGTCTTCGACGTGACTACCGAGGTTAAGACTGCTCCAGGGTGGAACGCTGACACCCCCGACGCGAGTTGTGCTGACCGCCCGCACTCTATCGGGCGCAGGCCAGTCCGGTTTCAGGGCGTTACCTTCAATAGTCACGGGTTTCCAGCTCCCGGGCGTGTTTGCGCAGAGCTTCAATCAACGCAACCATATCCTCAGGCAAGGGAACCTCCCAGGTCAGGATTTCACCGGTTTCCGGGTGTTCCAGGGTCAATTGCCGGGCGTGGAGGGCCTGACGGTTGAACGCCGAGAGGGCCTCTCTAAGCTCGTCAGTGGTTCCCTTGGGCAGTCTCAGCCGACCTCCATAGAGCGGATCTCCGACCAGCGGGTGTTTTACATGGGCCATATGAACCCGGATCTGATGGGTTCGGCCGCTTTCCAGTTTGCAGCGGACGTGAGTGTGGGCGGCAAAACGTTCCACCAGACGATAATGGGTGACCGCCGGTTTGCCGGAGGCGACGACCGCCATTTTCTTGCGCTCCCGAGGATGCCGGCCGATGGGCGCATCAACCGTTGCGCCGCCGGTGAGGGTGCCAACGACGACGGCCTCGTACTCGCGGCCCATGGTTCGGGTTTGTAGCTGGTCGACCAGGGACGTGTGCGCAATCAGGCTACGGGCAACGACCATAATGCCCGAGGTGTCTTTGTCGAGGCGGTGTACGATACCCGCCCTGGGCAGATTCTCGACCTCCGGTGCGTAGTTCAGCAGGGCATTGACCAGGGTTCCATCGGCATGGCCGGCCGCCGGGTGCACTACTAGGCCCGCGGGCTTGTTGATGACCAGCAAGTGCTCGTCCTCATAGACAATATCGAGGGAGATTTCCTCGGCCTGCCAGCTCACCTGGGCTTCCGGCTCGGCATCCAGCGCCAGGCGATCATCCAGCATCACTTTGTCCCGAGGCTTTCGCGTCTCACCATTCACCGTCAACGCGCCGCTTTTGATCCAGGACTGCAGGCGGGAACGGGAATGTTCGGGCATCAGTTCTGCCGCGGCCTGGTCAAGGCGCCGATCACTCAGTTCCGGCGGCACGACAAAGTTGGCGATGATTCGTTTTTCAGATGACATTAAGCCCCCAGGGCCTGTGTGTGTTACGTTTCGGTCAGATTATTGGAAACAGCGAGGCATTGCTCTGCACATGGAGCCACTTCCCCGCTACAATGACTGCCCTTGAATTAATCGACATTATACGGGATTCCGGAATGAGATCAGGTCTTCGTTTGCTGTTACTTTCCACACTGGTTGTTCTGGTCAGTGCCTGCGCCTCCAACAAGCAGGAGGAAGTACTTCCGGAGAAGACCTACTATGAGAATGCACGCCAGGCCATGACCTCCGGGAATTTCAACGAGGCAGAGGAGAACCTGGATGCCCTGGAAACCTACTATCCCTTCGGTCGCTACGCCGAACAGGCCCAGCTTGATCTGATTTATGCCCGCTACCAGAACCTGGACCTGGAAGGTTCCCGCGCAGCTGCCGACCGTTTTTTGCGTCTGAACCCGCAAAGTGACCACGGGGATTATGCGCTCTATATGCGTGGCCTCGCCTCCTACAACCTGGATATCGGCCTTGCTGCCCGTTACTTTCCGATCGACGTTGCGGCCCGGGATCCAGGCGAGCAGCTGCAGTCTTTCCGGGATTTTTCGGAACTGCTGAGCCGCTACCCGGAAAGCCAGTACGTCGCAGATGCCCGACAGCGAATGATCGCAGTGCGCAATCGCATGGCTGAGCTGGAACTTTACGCTGCCCGCTATTACGTCAAACGCCAGGCCTATGTGGCGGCCAACAACCGGGCGCGGTACATCATCGAGAATTATCCGACCGCAACGGTTACTGAAGAGGCTCTGATTATCCTGGCAGAAACCTTTCGCTTCCTGGATCTGAAAAAAGGTTCACAGGACGCAATCGCCATGCTCCGTACCAATTTCCCGGAAAGTGAGGCATTCAATGCCGACGGCGATTTTGAGGTGGATCTGCTGGAGGGTGAAAACCGTTCACTGACGAACGTTGTTACCTTCGGTTTGATGGGCGACGAGTAAGGGCTCAAACAGCTGAATTTGGGGCCAGATGAAAAGTTCATCTGACCCCGAATACTTCAACTATTTGCCACTCTTCCAGCCGTTGGTGATCGGATAACGCCGGTCCTTGCCAAATCCTCGCTCGGTAATTCGAACACCAATCGGCGCCTGCCGACGTTTGTATTCGTTGATATCTACAAGACGAATAACCCGCTCAACGTCGACTCGCTCGAAACCTTCCGCAACGATCGCATCGGCACTGAAATCCCGCTCTACATACAGATTCAAAATCTGATCCAGTACATCGTAACCGGGCAGGCTGTCTTCATCTTTCTGGTCCGGCGCCAGTTCTGCCGATGGCGGCCGGGTGATCACACGCTCGGGGATCACTTCTCCCTCCGAAAGCGTGTTGCGGTATTTGGCCAGGCGGAATACCAGGGTTTTGGGCACATCCTTGAGCACATCAAAGCCGCCAGCCATATCGCCATAAAGCGTTGAATAGCCCACCGCCATCTCGCTCTTGTTACCAGTGGTCAGCACCAGGGAACCAAACTTGTTGGAAAGCGACATCAGCAGAACACCCCGGAGACGCGCCTGCAGGTTTTCCTCGGTTGTATCCGGTTTGGTGCCCTCAAAAGGCGCTGCCAGAGTTTCCATGAAGGCGTCGTACATGGGTTCAATGGAAAACACATCGTACTGCACGCCCAGGGCAACGGCTTCAGCCTCGGCATCCTCAAGGCTCATGCTGGAGGTGTAACGGAACGGCATCATCACCGCCCGAACCCGATCCTTGCCCAGGGCATCGACTGCGACCGCCAGCGTAACGGCCGAGTCGATTCCGCCTGAGAGCCCCAGAACCACCGACTTGAATCCATTCTTGTTGACGTAATCCCGAACACCGGTCACCAGGGCGCTATAGACATTGGCCTCCAACGACGGTTCTTCCGGCAGCGGCCGGGATACCGGCTGGCAATGGTGCTCGCAGAGGAAGTCAACCGGGTACAGGCCCTCGCCAAATTGAGGAGCCTCCGCCATAAGCACACCCGAATGGTCGAACACCATGGAGCCCCCATCGAAAACCAGTTCGTCCTGGCCACCCACAAGATTCACGTACACGATACTGACCATATTCTCCCGGGACTTTCGCTCCAACAGGGCCTTGCGACGTGCCTGCTTGTCGATATCGTACGGTGACGCATTGAGATTCAGAATCAGACGGGCGCCTGCGGCCGCACAGTCTTCTACCGGCCCCTCCTTCCAAAGATCTTCACACACGGTGATACCTACAGGAACGCCCCGGATATCCAGAGTCAGAACATCCTGGCCTTCGGCAAAGTAACGCTTCTCGTCAAACACCTGGTAGTTGGGCGGGAAGCGCTTGAAATACCGGCCGGTAATCTCGCCACCGTCAATCACAACCGCCGCGTTATACAACAGCGGGCCATGACGAAGGGGAGCACCGATAACGATCACCGGGTCCAGCCGTTCCGCCTGCAACCTTTCCAGCGCTTCGTTGACCCGCACTTCCAGGCTCGGGCGCAACAGCAGATCCTCCGGCGGATAGCCGGTCAGGCAAAGCTCGGGAAAAACCACAATGTCCGCCTGATGCTCGGACGATGCCCGGCGGGCAGCCTCAAGGATAAGCTCGGTATTGCCGGGTATGTCCCCCACCAGAAAATCCAGCTGGGCCATCACCACCCGCAGTTTTCTGGCAGACACCCCGGTCGCTGCCTGATTTCCGGACACGGACATAAATCGGCTCCTGTAACTCATTGCCATGAAAAGGCTATTATAACCCCGCATAGGCGTGGATTTCTTCCGACCAACAGCGGATTCCTGTGAATCATGGCAGCAGATACACCAGCACAATCGACCGAAACGCTCGGCCACCCCCCTTCAACACCGTCCGGTGTGCAGCAGGCAAAGCTATTCAGGATCTACAACCACTACCGCCTGGTGGTGAGCCTGATGCTGGTGGCGCTGTTATTCGTGGACCCAGTCAACTTTGACATGCGTTTCCGGCTGCTGGATTACTACCAGGCAGGCGTCTCCGCTTACCTGGGCCTGAATGCCTTCATCGCCCTGCTTCTTGTGGCCGGCTTTCACCCCAGCCAGCGCCATATAACGCTTTCGATCCTGCTGGATATCCTCATCATGCACGGCCTGCTGCTTGCCAGTACAGGCATTACCAACGGCCTGGCCAACCTTGTGATTGTATCTGTTGCGGCGGGCAACATCCTGACCCCGAGTCGCATGGGAACCTTCTACGCGGCTCTGGCAGCGATCTGCTCCCTGGGCATCTCCGGATGGGCCGTGCTGGCGCTGGGTGAGTCCGCCGATGATATCGTCCGGGCCGGCTCCCTGGGCATCCTTTACTTTGCCGCGGCTTTCGTCCTGCAAAGCATCTCCCGCCGAATGATGCGCAGCGAGGCACTGGCCAGCAGCCGGGCGCGCAGCATTGCCGAGCTGGAGAAGATCAACCAGCAGATTATTCAGCGCATGCGAACCGGCATTCTGGTGCTGGACCGTTTCGGCCAGATCCGTCTTGCCAACGCTGCTGCCGAGGAGCTTTTATATGGCGCGCCAAAAACCTCATTACCGATTCAGGAACGCGCAACCGTGCTGCCCAAGCCGCTCAAGCAGGGCCTGGACGTGTGGCTGAAGGACCCAACACAGCGCATTGAACCGTTTCAGCCCTCACCGACCTCGCCGCTGCTGCAAGCCAATTTCACACAGCTGGACCAGGAGCGGGGCGACCAGATTCTTGTGTTCATTGAGGACATGAGCAAAGTCACCCAACAGGCCCAGCAGATGAAACTGGCATCGCTGGGCCGACTGACGGCCGGCATCGCCCATGAAATCCGCAATCCACTGGGCGCGATCAGCCACGCGGCCCAACTGATGGAAGAATCCCCCAACCTCGAACCCGGCGACCGCCAGATGCTGGAGATCATCCGACGCCACTCCCGACGGGTGAATGGCATCATAGAGAATGTACTGGATCTTTCCAGGCGCCGGGCCGCAAATGCCGATCTGATCGAAGTGGCACCCTGGCTCCAGGAATTTCGGGAAGACTTCCTGCAAACGCAGGACGAGGACTGCACCACGGCGAATATCGTTCTGAAAATCGATCCGCAACTGCCTCCGGCGCGCTTCGACAAAAGCCAGATTGAACAGGTGATGGTGAATCTTTGTGACAACGGTTTACGCTACAGTGAACAGCACTCGGGACAGCGAAAGATCGGCATTCATGCCGGTGCAACCGAAGATGGCGAGCGGGCCTATATCGATGTCCGTGACCAGGGGCCAGGCATTGCACCCGAGCACAGAAACTCTGTGTTCGAACCGTTTTTCACCACAGACAAGACCGGGACCGGGCTCGGGCTTTATCTGGCCCGGGAACTGTGCGAGGCTAATCAGGCCCATCTTTCCCTGGTAGAAGATAACAAGCCCGGCTGCTGTTTTCGCATTACATTTGCTCACCCGGGGCGAATGATCTGAACCGGCGCCGGCGGATATCGGGCGCTTGAACAACGACATGGAACCGACGACACAAGATGACCACATACACAGCGCTGATCGTTGATGATGAACCGGACATCCGGGAGTTACTTGAGATCACCCTCACCCGGATGGGCATAACAACCCTCACGGCACCCGACCTCACCAGCGCCCGGAAATTGCTGGAACAGAACACCACCCACCTCTGCCTGACCGACATGAACCTGCCAGACGGTAATGGCATCGAACTCGTGCAGTGGATTCAGAAGCATTCTCCCGCCACGCCTGTTGCTGTGATTACAGCCTACGGCAACATGGATACCGCGATCGAGTCTCTCAAAGCCGGGGCTTTTGATTTCGTATCCAAGCCGGTGGAACTGCCCCGTTTAAGGGAGTTGGTCAATAGCGCCCTCAAATTAGCCGAGCCAAAGGCAGACACAGAAGATACAGCCGACGAGCCAGGCCTGTTGCTGGGTAAATCGCCAGAGATACGCAAACTCCGTAACCAGACCCGAAAACTGGCCAGAAGCCAAGCGCCCGTTTTTATCAGCGGCGAGTCCGGCAGCGGCAAGGAACTGGTTGCCAGAATGATCCATCTGCAGGGCCCCCGCCGCGAGGGACCATTCATCGCGGTTAACTGCGGCGCAATTCCCTCAGAGCTGATGGAAAGCGAATTTTTTGGCCACAAAAAAGGCAGCTTTACCGGGGCCGTGGAGAATAAAGACGGCTTATTCCGTTCGGCCAACGGCGGCACCTTATTCCTTGATGAGGTGGCAGACCTGCCCCTCGCCATGCAGGTAAAGCTGCTCCGGGCTATCCAGGAAAAGGCAGTTCGTCCGGTTGGCGATACCAAAGAGGTGCCCGTGGACATCCGGGTACTGAGCGCTACCCATAAGAACCTGCCGGAACTTGTTCAGGAAGGCAGCTTCCGCCAGGATCTTTTCTACCGGATTAACGTAATCGAACTGGCGGTACCTCCTTTAAGAGAGCGACCGGATGATATTCCCCTGCTTGCCAATCACATCCTTGAGAGGATTGCGAAAGAATATGAATGCGACCCCGCTTCGTTAACGCCAAAGGCCGTGGAACGACTGCGAGAATATAATTTCCCCGGCAACGTCAGGGAGCTAGAAAACGTATTGGAGCGGGCCTTTACCCTCTGCGACGCCGACCTGATTGATGCTAACGATCTCCATCTGGGGAATGGCGTGCAGCACGCGGCCTCCGCCACGCAGATTATTGCCGAGGGAGAGGCTGGTGAGCGAGAGGGTGTTGCTGTGCCTGATGGGGAAATCGACCTGGAGGGATACCTGGAGAAGATTGAACGACAAGCGATTGAGAAGGCGCTTGAAGCTACCCGGTGGAACAAGACGGCGGCTGCTAAACGGCTGGGAATCAGCTTCAGGGCACTTCGTTATCGACTAAAAAAGCTTGGAATGGAATAAATAGCATTTCATCGGCATAGTGGACCCAAACCTGATAAGGTTTCAGCACTAAAAGGCAACATTCTGCTTTTCACAGGAAGTGAAAAGTGTTTGCAAACCGACACGGAAGTCAGAACATGTACAACCATATCAAAACCAGAGGATTTACTCTGGTCGAGCTAGTCGTCACCCTCAGTCTGGTTACCCTACTGGCAGGTCTTGCCCAGACATCCTGGACTCAATTGCTGGTTTCAAACCGCCATAGGGATCTTACTCAAGACATTCAGCGCATGTTTGCCACGGCTAGATCGCATGCCATTCACAGCAAAACGCTGACGACTATATGCCCGCTGTCCCCAGAGCGCAGATGCACCGACGATTGGACGTTACCGGTCGCGGTATTCCCGGATCGCAACAACGACAAGCGCCCTGACGACGACCACATCCACCAAATCTTCAAGCTAAACAACGGGCATTCCAATATATATTCCCGGACCGCCGGAAGAGGCTACTTTCAGCTGGCAGCAGATGCTATGAGTCACGGCACTATGGGCAGTTTGATCGCATGCTCCCGGAGAGCCGACGGGCGGACTCAGATGAGTTATCTAGCCCTGAATATCGGGGGCAGAATTCGCGTGGTCCATGACGATGACGGCGACGGAAAAATCCGCCTTCCTTGGGGTGCAAGTGTCGCTTGCCCGAATCCGTAAGCGCCTACCAGGGCAATCCATGAACCCCCAGAAACGTGACCCTTATCACAACACTGTCAGCAGAAGACCGCTTAATCCAGATCTTGGACCGCTCGTCGCGCGGGTAGTGAATGTAACCAAGGCCTTTGATTAACTAGAGTGGAGCTCACTGACAGGACATGGCATGTTGAAGAAAGATGAGGGTTTTACGCTTATCGAACTGTTGATCACGATGGTCATCCTCGTGATTATTGCAACGGTCGCGATTCCGGGCTTTGGTCGTTTGATTGAAAGCAACAGGCTGATGACGGGCACTAACCTTCTTGCCTCTTCGATAAAGCTTGCACGAGCCGAGGCAATCAAACGCGGCACCAATGTCACATTTAGTACCGATGGCGGACTTGAGACGGGATGGTGCGTGCATGCCGGCGATGCGGCGGGGGACTGTGCGAACGACCAGATCCGTCGCTTCGAGGCTCCTGCTGACCTTACCTTTACAGAGACAACTGGCGACCTGGTCTTCGACAGACGTGGTTTTTTAGTTCCCCAAAATGCCCAGACCTTCACAGTGGCCCCGAATGGCTGCGCCTCTGGCGACATAACGTTCCGTACCTTACGTATCAGCCCTGTCGGAAGAACTGAAATAGAAGATGGAGTATGCCCGTGACACCAGTAACACCCTTGATGATGCTGAAACGGCAACAACATCCATTTTGCATTACTAGCCAGTGCGGACTGGGTTTGATTGAAATCCTGATTACCGTGCTCATTCTGGGTATTGGCATTCTCGGCGTGGCATCGACACAGGTCGTTTCTCTCCAGATGAACACCCAATCACAGAGCAGAAGCCAGGCGGTTCTGTTGGCAGAAGATCTGTTCGACCGTATTCGAGCTAATCCTGACACGCCGAATGACTACGCACTGGCACAGGGCGATGCACAAGGGGCAAACAATGGCGGATGTGCCACTTCCTTCGTCCCCGCGAACGCAACGGTAGCAGCCAATGACATTGCTGCCTGGGAAAACAGCCTGGCCTGCCTGCTGCCGGAAGCTACTCGCGCGGTTACAGTCAACGGCAACGTTGTCACGGTCACCATTGATTGGGACCAGAACGACGCGAACATGAATCCTGTTGTAGTGAGGACCCAGATTTGATCACTTCATCATCAACCCAGTCTCAGCAGCTATTCGTGTCGGCGCAATCTGGCCTCTCCCTGGTTGAGCTTCTGATCGCAACGGCCCTTGGCCTTATCCTGACACTCGGAGTTACCCAGATATACCTGAGCGGGAATGAAACCTATCGCCAGACTCAGGGCTTAGCTCATGCCCAGGAAAGCACACGATTCGTGTCAGCTATCATGGCACCGGACCTTCGGTCAGCGGGTAGTTTTGGCTGTCTGGCTGAGATGGGGAGGCCCCTGGACCAGGTTGTTGACAACCGCCTCAACGGCGGCTTGACAGTTCCGCTTGCGCAGGCCCTTCAAGGATGGGAGTACAATAATACTGGACCGGGCGATAATGTAACTCTGGCGGACGCGATGGCGACACCAGGTGCGGGCAACTGGGCATCAGGGACGGCAGGAGCGAACTTGCCTGCCAATCTTGCTGGTTCTGTGGTGACGAATTCGGATGTCCTCGTGGTCAACGCGATGACCCCGCTCGGAGTACCAGTCAATGCCGCAAATCCACAGAATGGCAACAGTATCAACTTGGTCGACAATTCAGGAGTCCCCGTCAACAGGGTGGTACTGGCAACACTCGGAGACTGCTCTGCGGGAGAGCTTTTCCAAAAGTCCAACAACGCAAACTCCAGCTCAATCACCATGGCAGGCGGAAACGTAAACCCGGGCAATAACGGAAATAACTTTAACCTAACATACGAACCTCAAACCCGAGTTTACGAATTCACTTCAACCGCTTACTACATAGGTCAGGGCACGAACGGGGAGCCTGCGCTGTTCCGTCGGCTACTCACGCCGCTTGAGGCGCCACAGGAAATGGTTTCAGGCGTCGAAACACTGCAGATCCTCTACGGCGTCGACACCGCCGGAACTAATGCAGCCGACGACTACCTTCCTGCCGACCAGATCGCCAACTGGAACACGGTCGTGAGCGTGCGTTTCTCGGTAATGACCCGGAGCCAGGATGAGGTACTGGACGAACCAAATAATCGGAACTTCGACATGCTTGGGAGCCAAGTTGCGCAAGCTAACAACGGGGATCGTCGTGTGAGACTGGTGTCCGTCGGAACAACCGCGATCCGGGGGAGAATGTAATGGCTAGTTTCCAGAACCTTTCCAGTGCACCCAAAGTTAACCACCCATCTCATCGTGAGCGTGGAGCCACGCTCATAGTGGCACTGGTTATGCTGCTTCTGATCTCATTGCTGGCTGTCGGCGGTATGCAAGGTTCGATCATGCAGGAGCGCATGGCGAGCAATGCCCACGATGGATCAATTTCCTTCCAGGCCGCAGAAACTGCCTTGAGACAGGGTGAGGCCGATATTCTGAACACCTTGGCAACTCGTCAGGCAGCGACTGTAACCGCAAGGCTGACAACGGCCTGGGACTGGGATGGTGCAAACCCAGCCCCATCAGGCAATGGCAATGTCGGCGTTCAAGTGAATTCTGAGCCAGTTTACCACCAGGCACGCTTGGCAGATGTTTGCTCCATCGATCCAACGGAACCGTGTTTTGAGCGCTTCCAGATTACGAGCCGGGCTGAAGGTGGTAGCGCAGAAGCGGTTACAGTTCTTCAGTCAACCGCGCTGCTGCCTCCAGAATGACCGTTTCGCGGGAGCGAACCAATAGGCATTTTTTGATTTATTTCTCCCAACAGGAGGAGATGTTATGAAAATTACCAGCCCTCGTTTTTCGCGGCGCGCCAGCAAGATTGGACATGCCGCTCTGGCCTTCGCACTGTCTGCAGGGACAATGAATGCCGCCGTCGCAAATGTGAACCTTGCTTCCGCGCCGGTTTTTCTCAAAGAATCCGTGGACCCGAACCTGGTTTTCGTTTTCGATGATTCTGGGTCGATGGGTTGGGAGTATATGCCTGACAGCGTCGGGTCCGATTTGGGCCTTTACATCGATAACAACGGCCCGTTTACCTACCGCGATGGAAACGGTAACTTCCGATCCATTAGTGTTCGGAATTACTGGTACTATAGTAGCGCTGTTAATACCGTCTATTACGATCCGAACATAGCCTACCGCCCACCGTTCAAACCGGACGGAACTGGTCGACGGCCAGATTCGAACTTCACTAGTGCCTGGGTCAATGGGTACTCCCAAACCGGTTCGGTCGACTTGGCCAACAGGTACCAGACATCACGTTTCGATTTTCGGAATGGCGCATTTTACTACCAGTTCAATTCGTCCGCCTCCTGCGACACCAACCCAAAGAACAACAGTTGCTACTCTCTGGTTTTCCTGGCGAACGAAAGCGCTGAACAACAACAGAACTTTGCAAACTGGTTTTCGTACTACCGGCTCCGATACTTTGCATCACGTGCCGGTATCAGTGAGGCATTCTTTGATCTCCCCGAAAATATCCGGGTTGGATACGGTGCAATAAACTCCAACAACAACACGATTGATGGAGTTACCGGTAACACACTCATCAGTGGCGTTCGGCCGTTTAACACAAACCGCCGGGAACAATTCCTGGATTGGCTGCAAACCAAGAACGTATCGGGTGGAACACCGCTGCGGACGGCTCTTAAAGATGTGGGCACATACTACTCGCGAACAGACAATCCCGGGCCCTGGGGGAATACACCAGGTACCAACGACACCAATTCGCATGTGGAATGTCGTCCGAGCTACGCCATTTTGATGACGGACGGCATCTGGAACGGAAGCAGCCCCTCTGTCGGAAACTCCGACGGGACACCCGGGCCTTCCCATACCAATCCAGACCCCACCGGGGACGATTTCGACTATAAAGCCGTGTCCCCATTCAGCGATGGCCACTCTAACACTCTGGCAGACGTTGCCATGGAGTACTGGAAAAACGACCTCCGCCCCGATCTCGACGATAAGGTACCGACGGCCGGGATTGATGAAGCCTTTTGGCAGCACATGACCACCTTCACCATCGGCTTGGGTGTCGAGGGCTCCGTCAGCGAATCAGATGCTTTCGCTGCAATCAGCAACGGGAACACCATTAACTGGCCAGAGCCCTCTTCAAACGCTGGCTCACAGAACATTGATGATTTGCTCCACGCTGCGGTTAATGGACGTGGAGGATTCGCAAGTGCCCAAAATCCTGATGAGTTCTCGAGAGAAATCTCCGGGTTTCTTGACACGGTAATCGCGCGAGCAGAAACCTCATCATCCGCTGCTGCGGTGAGCTCTGCGGTATTGAGAACCGACTCCGCTGGCTTCTTCGCAGGGTTCCGCAGCGAGGATTGGTCAGGCACCCTAATTGGCTTCAACTTCGATTCGGGATCCCAGATCTGGGATGCTGAAGAGCAGTTGCGCCAGACTCTGCCAGCCAACCGCAACATCTTTACTTTCAATGGCAGTAACGCGGTCCAGCTCAAGGATATTCAGGATCTTGCGGCGGCCCAGATCGCGGCGCTGAATGCAGACCCAGAGAATCCTGGCCAGCTAGACAACCTTGGCAGCGACAGAATCAATTGGCTTCGAGGTGCCGCCAACGTTCACCCGACTTTCCGCGATCGCAGCTTCACTAACGAATCCGGCACAACGGTCCGCCGCTTGCTCGGCGATATAGTGAACGCAAATCCGCTGTTCGTCGGCAACCCCAACTATGGATTCCGTCGCTTACCTGGCAATGAGGGTACAAGTTATGGGGCGTTCCGTTCCTCTACAGACTATCAAAGCCGAACCAAAGCACTGTACGTCGCCGCAAACGACGGCATGCTGCATGCTTTCGACAGTGAAACCGGTGACGAGCTGTTTGCCTTCATGCCGGGTGAGCTCTTACGCCCGGGACCGGGCAAAACCCACGCACAAATTTCCTCCCTTATCGAATCGGATTACGACCACCGCTACTTCGTAGATGGTACGCCGACGGCCCTCGATGCCTACGTTGATATTAATGGCTCAAGTCAATGGAGAACAATCCTGGTAGGGACCATGGGTGCCGGTGGACGCAGTGTCTTCGCCATTGATATCACGGACCCAACCGCTGTAACCGAAAATAGCGTCCTTTGGGAATTCAGTCATCCAGATTTAGGGTATGGCGTCAGTAATGCTGAAATAGCACGCCTTCCCAACGGCGAATGGGCGGCTGTCTTCGGCAATGGCTACAACGGTACTGACGATTCTGCCAGCCTATTCGTCGTTCGCCTTTCGGATGGAGCGCTTCTCAAGCAGTTTGAGACCGGTGTAGGGGGGAGCGGCAATTCAAACGGCCTCGCGGCACCGGTCCTGACCAGCTTTCCCGACGGCGGCGCCATTTCCCAGTATGCGTATGCCGGCGACCTGAAAGGTAACATCTGGCGGTTCAGCTTCGTTGAGAAGCAAGTCAGTTCCTGGTCAGTTACGAAGCTGTTCACAGCTACTGATCAATCCGGAACCCCTCAACCTATTACCTCAGCGCCTCGACTGACCGTAAACCCGTCTGATCTTGACGAACTGATTCTTACCTTCGGAACGGGCAGTTTTATACAAACTGGCGATGATACAACAGACCAGGTTCAGAGCCTTTACGCAATCAGGGACGACCTCAATCAGTCTGGGCTTGATCGCGGCGACTTACTCGAACAAACCATCACCTCTCAAAACGGTGTGCAGGTCGCTCGTACTGATGGAACGGGCAACAACAGCTATATCGTTCGGGAAACCTCCAGTAACGTGCTGACATCCGAGCAAGGCTGGTATCTCGACCTAATCTACAACTCTCAGAAAACGGGTGAACGAGTAGTCAGTCGATCCAGTTATCCGTTCGGCATTTTCCCGGATCGGGTTCGATTCAGCACCCTGATACCAGATTCAAACCCTTGCGGGAGTGGCCGGACCGGCTTCATTATGGATCTTAACCTCATTTCCGGCGCGGCTCCGACTGATCCAGTCTTCGATCTCGACAGTGATGGCGAGTTCACTACGGGAGATCTAGTCGGATCTGGTGGTTCCGGCGGCGGTTCCGGCGGTGGCGGCGGCGGCGGCGGCGGCGGCGGCGGCGGCGGCGACGCTCCCAGCGGTATAAACATTGGTCAAGGCGCAGAAGTCCGGACTATAACCGAGGGCGATACAGAAGCATTCATCACTGATCCCAACAAGATAGACAGCGATGATCCCTGCACGACAGCACTCTGTGGCAAGGCCTTAGAAAACAACATTGGTAGGCAAACCTGGGAGCAGCTCCGCTAGGAGCTGCCCCCTCTTACTTAAAGGGAATTGCTATGCGTGATTCAGAATCCAAACGCAACAAATTTGTGCTGGTGCTGTCCATGGCTCTGGCATCCCTGCTTTTCACGGGACCTTCTTCCAGTGCTGAGAGGACGATTCAAACCCCTCTCGTAGTCGGGGCGGGCGAGGATAATTCTGGGGAACTGGCCGGGGTGGTAAACCGAGTTTCAGAAGATGGGCGAGCTGTAGTTATCGACGACCAGCTTGTTGAGCTCGCCGCTGTAGTAAGGTTCAACGGCGCCTCCTGGTCCAGAGAGAGATTGGTCAAGGAGCTGGATGAAGGGCTGAAGATCTATTTTGAGGTGGATCCTGAGGCCAAAGGGAGAACTCTACGCATCATCTCAATTCGGTCCCGAGATTGACGACTTTTTTCGAATGAACGAGGCTTGTTAATGCTACGTATACAGGATGTCAGTACAATTTCACCCAGCGCAAATCGCGGCTTCACCCTCATTGAGTTAGTGATCGTGGTCGCGATCATTGGCATTATCGCAGTAGTCGCGTTTCCACTGTATCAAAATCAGGTAGAGCAAACCCGGCGAACCACGGCCCAAGCCGACCTGCTGGAGTTGAGTCAGTGGATGGAACGACGCTACTCGAACGGGTTCGATTACCGGGACGCTGGCGCCAATCCTGTGCTTCCCTTTACCCAATCACCCCAGGAGGGAACGGCCTTCTACGACATAAGTTTCGTTGGGAACGCAACCAGGGATACGTACACACTCCAAGCAGCACCTACTGCCGCGCAAGCCAATGACGACTGTGGCACACTAACACTGGATGAGCAGGGCAATCGGGGGGCAGCGATAGCTAATTGCTGGTAGCAGTGCAAACTCGGGATCGATGCTGGAGAGTTCAGCTAAGATCGACTGCATCGATTCTGAGTTCCCGCGGCATAGAAAACACAATATTCTCCTCACGCCCGGCAATTTCCTCCGGAACGCTGCCGCCAAGCTCTCGCAGACGGGTAATAACTTCGTTCACCAGAACCTCGGGGGCAGAAGCTCCCGCAGTAACCCCAATCGAAGTCTTACCTTCCAGCCAGGCAGCATTGATCTGGGAGGCCTCATCAATCAGATAGGCCGGCGTGCCCATCCGCTCCGCCAGCTCACGCAGACGATTTGAATTAGAGCTGTTCGGCGAGCCTACCACCAGCATCAAATCACAATCGCCCGCTAACTGCTTCACAGCATCCTGGCGGTTCTGGGTTGCGTAGCAGATATCGTCCTTGCGAGGGCCCTGGATCTCCGGGACCTTTGCGCGGAGCGCGTCAATGACGCGGGCGGTATCGTCCATGGACAGGGTGGTCTGGGTAACGTAGGAGAGCTTGCCGGGGTCTTTAACTTCGAGGTTGGCAACATCCTCCTCGTTTTCCACGAGGTAAATCTCACCGCCATTGCTGTGGTCGTACTGCCCCATGGTGCCTTCCACTTCCGGGTGGCCATGGTGGCCGATCAGTACGCATTCCCGGCCGTCGCGGCTGTAGCGCATGACTTCCAGGTGAACCTTGGTGACCAGCGGGCAAGTCGCGTCAAAGACCTTCAGGCCACGGCGCGCTGCTTCATTCTGCACTGCCTGGGAGACGCCGTGGGCGCTGAAGATAACAAGCTTGTCGTCTGGAACTTCGTCCAGCTCGTCCACGAAAATGGCGCCACGGTTGCGCAGGTTATCCACCACGAATTTATTGTGGACCACCTCGTGCCTAACGTAGATAGGCGCCCCGAACACGTCCAGCGCCCGGTTTACAATTTCGATGGCGCGGTCCACGCCGGCACAAAAACCTCGGGGATTGGCGAGTCGGATCTGCATATCAACCTGCTATTCTGGTTAGTGGGCCGGGCCTGCCGGTTCCACGTCGATGATTTCTACTTCAAACGTCAGTGTACGCCCTGCCAGGGGGTGATTGAAATCCACCTCCACTTCGTCACCTTCTACACGGCTGACAACACCGGGCAACTCGCTCTGGCGCGCGTCGGCAAAGGAAATCATTACGCCGGGTTCCAGCACCATATCGGGGCTGAACTCATGGCGCTTGAACGTCTGTACGTTATTCGGGTTGTGCTGGCCAAAGGCTTTCTCGGGCGGCACCTGGAAGCTGCCTTTATCACCAGCTTTCATACCCATCAGGTAGGCCTCGAAATTCTCCGGCAGGTTGTCATCGCCGATTTCCAGGGACGCCGGCTCTTTCTCAAAGGTCGAATCAATCACTTCGCCATCCGGGAACTTCAGGGCGAAGTGCAGTTTTACCCGGGTACCCTTGTCGACAGGCAGTTCATTCATAAGAGTTACTCACTCCTTTACGCATCCCCGTCCGAATCGGCGGGTTTGCGGAACATATCAAGTATCATCATGGCGGCACCGATAGTGATCGCGGTGTCGGCCAGGTTAAAGGCGGGAAAGTGCCAGTCCTGCCAGTAAAAGTGCAGGAAGTCGACCACGTAGCCGTGCACCACCCGATCGTAGACGTTGCCCAAGGCGCCGCCGAGTATCAGTACGATGGCAACAGCGGTCCAGGTCTCATGGCGCTGTAGATTTTTCAGCCAGTAGATCAGTACCACACTGACCACCAGCGCCAGGGTTACGAAGAACCAGCGCTGCCAACCAGAAGCGCCGGCCAGGAAGCTGAACGCTGCTCCAGTGTTATGCAGCAGCGTCAGGTTGAACATCGGAATCACCGGAACCGGGTTGCCGTAAGTCAGCATGGCGGTGGCCATGGCCTTGGTGCCGAGATCCAGAGCGATCACCAGTACCGCCAGCCAAAGCCACTTCAATTTGCTCCCGGTGACCTGCTCAGCCATGGTCGCCTCCATCAGGCGTAGGCGCGGGCTTCGCCGGGCCCTTCCACGTTGGTCACACAGCGACCACAGAGGTCGTCGTACTTGGCATTGCGGCCGACGTCTTCCCGGTGGTGCCAGCAGCGCTCGCACTTGGTATGGGCAGCCGGTGCTACGTTGACTCGAAGACCCTCGTGGGAAGTCATTTCCGCATCGCCGGCTTCTGAAACTGGCTTAACGCTGGCCTCTGAAGTGATCAGAACAAAGCGCAGCTCTTCACCGAGGTGCTTCAGATCAGCTGCCAGATCGCCTTCACAGAACAGGGTGACTTCGGCACTCAAAGAGCCTTTGATTTCACCCCGTGCCCTGGCTTCCTCCAGGCACTTGTTGACGGCCTCTTTCACACTGTACATCTCGCGCCAGTAGTCGCGGCCAAGCTCGGCGTTATCCGGCAACGCAGTAAGGCCTTCATACCAGGTTTCATAGAACACGGTATCGCTGCGCTTGCCAGGCAGGTGCTGCCAGATTTCATCAGCGGTGAAACTGAGAATCGGGGCAATCCAGCGAACGAGCGCTTCGGCCACATGGTACAGGGCTGTCTGGCAGGAACGACGAGCCAGACTGTCAGCCTGGGTGGTGTACTGGCGATCCTTGATGATATCCAGATAGAAGCCGCCCAGGGTGGCTTCACAGAAGTTGTACACCTTCTGGTAAATCCGAAGGAAGGCGTAGTTGCCATAGTCCTCATGCAGCTCTTCCTGCAATTGCAGGGCACGGTCCACCATCCAGCGATCCAGCGCGATCATGTCTTCCGGCGCGACCATGTGCTGCTCCGGATCGAATCCGGTCAGGTTGCTCAGCAGGAAGCGGGAGGTGTTCCGGATCCGGCGGTAACCATCGGCGGTCTGGCGCAGGATGTCCTTGGACACGGTCATTTCGCCGCTGTAGTCGGTTGCGGCCACCCACAAGCGCAGGATGTCGGCGCCCAGCTCGTTCATGACTTCCTGGGGCGCGATGACGTTGCCCAGGGATTTGGACATTTTGTGGCCCTTGCCATCGACGGTAAAGCCGTGGGTCAGAACCTGCCTGTAAGGCGCCACGCCATTCATGGCGATGGAGGTTTTCAAGGACGACTGGAACCAGCCACGGTGCTGGTCTGAGCCTTCGAGGTACATATCCGCCGGGAACTGGCCCAGCTCCTCGCGAACCCGCAGGACCGACTCGTGAGTGACGCCGGAATCAAACCAGACATCCAGGGTATCCGTTACCTTCTCGTACTGCTCGGCATCACTGCCCAGCAGGGAAGACGCGTCCAGCTCGTACCAGGCATCGATACCGCCCTCTTCGATCCGCTGGGCCACCTGTTCAACCAGGTTCTGGGTGTCCGGGTGCAGCTCCTGGGTTTCCTTGTGGATAAACAGGGTGATTGGCACGCCCCAGGTCCGCTGACGGGAGATGCACCAGTCCGGCGACTGGTTGAACATGGCTTCGATACGGTTCTTACCCCAGGACGGCACCCAACGTACACCCTGGATCGCTTCAAGAGCATCAGCGCGCAGGTTTTCCTTATCCATGCTGATAAACCACTGGGGTGTGGCCCGGTAGATCAGCGGGGTCTTGGTACGCCAGCAGTGGGGATAGCTGTGACGGAACTTCTCGGAGCGGACCAGCTTGCCCTCGCGCTCGAGGGCGCTGCAAACCGGCTCATCGGCCTTGTAAACGTGTACACCGGCCAGCTCACCGGCGGCGGAAGTGTAGGTGCCATCCGCCTGAACCAGGTTGATGGTGCCGATGTTGTAGGCCTTGCCTACCTCAAAGTCTTCCATGCCGTGATCGGGCGCGGTATGAACAGCGCCGGTGCCGGCGTCCATGGAAACATGGTCGCCCAGGATAACAGGGACCTGCTTGTCGTAGATCGGGTGCTGAAGAACCAGATTCTCAAGCGCCGCGCCAGCACAGGTTGCCAGCACTTCGTAGCTCTCAACTTGCCAGCGGGCCATGATGCCATCGACCATGTCGGCAGCCAGGATCATCCGCTCCGGGCCGTGCCCGACATCGGTCTGTACCAATGCATAGTCCAGATCGGCATTAAGGGAAACGGCCTGGTTAGCGGGAATGGTCCAGGGCGTGGTGGTCCAGATAACCACGGACACATCGCCATTGCCATTGCCATTATCGGTGCCAAACAGTGACAGGGCTTTTGCCTGATCAACCGCGGTAAAGCGCACATCGATCTGGGTCGAGGTCTTGTCCTGGTATTCAACCTCGGCTTCTGCCAGTGCGGACTGACCCACCACACTCCAGTAAACCGGTTTGTAACCACGCACCAGATGGCCCTTGGCGACAATCTTGCCAAGTGCACGAACAATACCCGCCTCAACTTTGGGATCCATGGTCAGGTAGGGTTTATCCCACTCCCCCATCACGCCCAGGCGGATGAAATCGGTTTTCTGACCGGCAATCTGCTTGGTGGCGTAGTCGCGACAGGCCTGGCGGAAGGTCTTGTAATCCACCTTCACACCGGCCTTGCCAATCTCCTGCTCCACCTTGTGCTCGATCGGCAGACCATGACAGTCCCAGCCCGGCACGTAAGGCGCGTCATAGCCCATGAAGCTGCGGGACTTGACGATCATGTCCTTGAGAATCTTGTTGACCGCGTGACCAATGTGAATGCTGCCGTTGGCGTAAGGAGGGCCATCATGAAGGATGAACTTTTCCCGCCCTTCACGCTGCTTGCGCAGGTTGCCGTAGACGTCGAGATCCTGCCAGCGCTTGAGCATTTCCGGCTCGCGCTTGGCCAGGTTGCCGCGCATGGGGAAGGCGGTTTCCGGCAGATTCAGGGTGTGCTTGTAGTCGCTCATGGTTTGTGTGCGTACTCTTTTGGTCTTGGTCAGTTTGGGTCGGTCATTTATTCGTTGGGGCGCAGCCGGGCGTTTCAATCCGCGCTTTTCACAGAGCCGTTTTCGGCAATCCACGCTCGAGCCTGGTCAAAATCCCGGGCAATCTGATCTTTCAGCTCATCCACAGAACCGAATTTTTCCTCGTCCCGCAGGCCATGCCGGAACACAACCTCCAGGTGCTGACCATAAAGTGTGCCAGCAAAGTCAAACAGGTGCACTTCCAGTGAGGGCCGCTTGCCGTCAACGGTCGGACGCACACCAATATTGGCAACGCCATCGAATCGGGCGCCATCGTCAAGGGTGGCGGCAACCACATAGACACCGCGCAGGGCGGGTGTCCGATGTAACAAAATATTCGCGGTTGGCGCACCAATCTGGCGCCCCAGTTGGCGGCCATACACGACCCTCCCCCGGATTCGATAGGGGTGGCCCAGCAGCGATTCGGCTTTCTCGAGCCCATTCACCGTGAGTAAATCCCTGACACGTGTACTGCTTACTCGCTCGCCGTCGACGGTTACTGTCAGGGTATTCTCGACGGAAAATCCGGCGTCGTATCCAACTTTCTCGAGAAGCGCGAAATCGCCCGCCCGATCACAGCCAAAACGGAAATCATCGCCGACCACAAGGTGACGAACCGCCAATCCATGGATCAGAACATCGTCTATAAAGCCCATGGCCGAATAACTACGGAACGCCTGGTTGAAGCGCAGGCACAGCACAATATCAATGCCTTCCGCCAGCAGGGCCTCGAACTTCTGACGAAATCCCATCAGCCTCGGCGGCGCTTCCCTGCCCTGAAAAAACTCCCGGGGTTGGGGCTCGAAAATCATCACCACCGAGGGCACGCCCAGGGCCTTGGCCTTACTTTTGACCTGATCAATAATGGTCTTGTGCCCAAGGTGCACACCGTCGAAGTTACCGATGGTGGCGACACACCCGTTGGCGAGCGGTGAATCCTCCCGACGGGAAAGCATTTTCAGGTTGGTCAGGCCCCGGATCAGACGCATGCAATGCGAACCTTCAATTGCCAGCTAGCTTTCAGCGCTCACTTTTACCGCAACGCTGGTGAGAAAACGCGCGATTATACCTTACCTGTGGCGGAAATGTCTTACCCGAACCCCGGCCAGCGCCAGTGCAACGAAGTACACGGCGACACCCGCCCCTACCAGCATCGCCATGTCCGCTGCACGCTGATAGCCTTCGTTTGCCAGCCACACCGACACCGGGGCGTTGAGCCAGACAATGACGGCCGCCAGGGCACCGTTGGCAAATAGCAGCTGTAGCAGAAACCGGGGCCAGCCGGGCTGGCTCTGCCAGGCCCCTTCCTTACGCAGTCCGCGCCAAAGAAGGTAGCCATTCAACCAGGCCGATATTGAGGTAGCCAGCGCGAGACCGGCGTGGGCCAGCGGGAAAATGAGAATCAGGTTGAACACCATGTTTGCCACCATGGCAATGATGCCGATCTTGACCGGGGTTTTGGTGTCTTCTCTTGCGAAAAACCCCGGCGCCAGAACCTTGATGAGCATGAACGCCAGCAACCCGGCGGAATAGGCCCGCAAGCTCTGGGCCGACATGGCAACATCCCGGTCCGTTACCGCCCCATAGTGAAACAGGGTCGCAATCAGCGGCTCGGCCAGCAGCGCCAGCGCCAGCGCCGCTGGCAAACCAATCAGCAGAACCGCCCTGACTGCCCAGTCCAGAGTGGCCGCAAACTGGTCCGCTGATGCTGCAGCATGTTTACGTGAGAGGCTCGGCAGGATCACCGTGGCAATGGCTATACCGAACACGCCGAGGGGCAATTCCGAGAGCCGATCGGAGTAGTACAACCAGGAAACGCTGCCGGTCTGGAGAAAGGACGCCAGAACCGTGTCGAGCAGCAGGTTGATCTGGCTGACTGACACCCCAAACAGCGCCGGCGCCATCAGCTTAAGAATCCGGCTGACGCCTTCATGGCG
The DNA here is from genome assembly GCF_056859395.1 of Marinobacter sp. L-80. Classification (NCBI taxonomy): domain Bacteria; kingdom Pseudomonadati; phylum Pseudomonadota; class Gammaproteobacteria; order Pseudomonadales; family Marinobacteraceae; genus Marinobacter; species Marinobacter sp. L-80. The sequence continues at coordinate 98,768 of NZ_JBSXOI010000046.1, read as the reverse complement.
ATAGTCCACTCGAGGCCTTGGCAACAGGCCCAGACGCATCAGAAATGGCAACTGGAAAAAGAGCTGCAGAGCCCCGGCAATGAAAACGCCCCAGGCCAGGGCCATCACGGGCTCATCCATCAACGGCGTCAACCAGATGGCTGCCGCAATCATCGCCAGATTGAGAAGAACCGGGGTAAACGCGGGTACCGCAAAGCGATCGTAACTGTTGAGGATGCCGCCGGCGAAGGCTGTCAGGGATATCAGCAACAGGTACGGAAAGGTGATGCGCAACATATCGCTGGTCAGCGCAAATTTCACCTCATCATCCAGGAAACCAGGGGCAAAGACCGCCGTCAGCACCGGCGCCCCGAGAATGGCCACCAGCGTGACGCCCAACAGCACCAAGCCGAGGGAGCCAGCCACCGCATTGACCAGCCGCTGAACGTCCGAGAGCGACTGATTTTCCCGGTAGGAGGACAATACCGGCACGAACGCCTGGGAGAAGGCGCCTTCTGCAAATAGCCGACGCAGGAAATTCGGAATCTTGAAAGCCACAAAAAAAGCATCGGCACCGGCACCGGCACCGAAATAGCGAGCGATGACCATATCCCGAACCAGACCCAGCACCCGGGACAGCATGGTCATAATACCGACGAGCCCCGACGATCTGAGCAGTCCTGGCGGCTTGGGTAATTGCTTCTGTTCAGGCGTTGATTCAGGTTCCGACGACATGCAGGCCCTTGCTTGGCATTCTGAATATCCTTTTGGCGCTCGTATTTCGGGAATTACCTGCTTCCCGGTCAAGCCCGCGTTCAGTGAGCCGCGAGTTTACCACAGGCCTTCTGTGTCGGGGCATGAAATGGGTTTTAGCCTTGACATTTGAAGGTTTGAGCGGCATAGTTCCGCGTCATTTATTTCGACGCGCTGGTTTTGGCGCGCCCGCGATGTAACGAATCATTCAGCAACGAATTTGAGATTTTCAGGAGTTTTACGGTGGCAAATTCCCCGCAAGCCAAGAAGCGCGCACGTCAGAACGAGAAGAACCGCAAGCACAATGCAAGCCTGCGCTCCATGGCTCGTACTTATGTGAAAAAGATCCAATCCAAGATCGAAGCCGGCAACTACGAAGAAGCCCAGGCCGCTTTCCAGCAGGCTCAGCCGATTCTGGACAGCATGGTCAACAAAGGCATCTTCGCGAAGAACAAGGTTGCTCGTAGCAAGAGCCGCCTGAGCGCCAAGATCAAGGCCCTGAAGAGCGCCTAATCAGCTCGATTCAGGCAAAAAAACCGGCCATCTGGCCGGTTTTTTTTATGGACGAGCGATTATCACACAATCACCAGATTGTCCCGGTGGATCATCTCCTCGCCTGACATATAGCCAAGGATCTCGGTAATCCGGTCACTGGAACGGCCGGCAATAGCCCTGGCTTCGTCGGCGTCGTAATTAACCAGCCCCCGGGCGACTTCACGACCACTCTGGTCGAAGCAGGACACCATCTCGCCACGGCGAAACTGCCCCGACACACCTTTAACACCCACCGGCAGAAGACTGCGGCCACCCAGGCACAGCACTTTCACCGCACCATCATCCAGAGTCAGCCTGCCACGGGTCTGCAGGTGGCTGGCGAGCCATTGCTTTCGGGCAGCAATCCGGCCCTGCTCCGGCAATAACAGAGTACCGATTACATCACCCTGCCGCAGGCGACCAATCACGCCCTCAATGCGACCACCAACAATGACGGTGAAAGCCCCGGACCGGGCAGCAAGCCTCGCAGCACGCAACTTTGTCTGCATGCCGCCGCGCCCGAGAACACCGGCGCCGCCACCCGCCATGGCATCCAGTTCGCGATCGCCGGCCCTGCGCTCGGTCACCAGACAGGCATCCGAATGCTTCCTGGGATCCTTGTCAAAGAGGCCCAGCTGGTCAGTGAGGATAATCAGGCCATCCGCCTCAATCAGATTGGCAACCAGGGCGCCCAGGGTGTCGTTATCGCCAAACCGGATCTCGTCGGTAACCACAGTGTCGTTTTCGTTCACAATGGGCACGACACCCAGGTTCAGCAGGGCCCTGAGGGTTCCCCGGCCATTCAGATAGCGCTTGCGGTCGGAGAGGTCGTCATGAGTCAACAGAATCTGGGCGGTATGGATATCGTGCCGTTTGAACTGGGCCTCCCAGGTCTGCACCAGACCCATCTGACCAACCGCCGCAGCAGCCTGCAACTCATGGAGCTGCTCTGGCCGGACAGTCCAGCCAAGACGACTCATTCCCTCGGCGACGGAACCAGAGGAAACGACAACCACCTCCACGCCATCTTCAATAAGCTCGGCGATCTGATCCACCCACAAACCCAGGGCCGCCACATCCAGGCCACGGCCATCGTTGGTCAGCAAAGCGCTTCCGATCTTGATAACCAGGCGACGGGCCTGGCGCAACTGTAGGCGTTCAGTCATGGTGCTTGAGCGATCTCTCTGGTATCAGTCCTTGGTTTACTCCGGGGCGTAGACCACTTCGACATCGTAATCATCATCGTCAAAGTCGTCGTCATCGTCCTCTTCGCGGGCCGCGCGGCGTGCCTGACGCTCGGCTTCAATACGGGCGCGAGCTTCGTCGTCCATCTGCCGGCGACGTTGGGCCTCCCGCTCCGCGAATTCCGGATTCTGGGCCTCTTCCTCAGCCTGCTCTTCGATCCAGCGCATGACGGCCTGAGCCAGGGACTTGGTGCCCTCGCCACTGAGCGCAGAGATCCAGAAAACCGGCCCTTCCCATCCGAGCTCATCGACAATGGCCTGACAATGAGCATCGCGATCTTCTTCGGCCACCATGTCGACCTTGTTCAGTACGAGCCATCTCGGACGGTTGGCCAGAGTTTCGCTGAACTTCTCAAGCTCATGCTCGATCGCTCTAACCGCATCGGCGGGCGACGAGCCATCGTACGGTGCCACATCCACAAGGTGCAGCAGTAGACGGGTGCGCACGAGATGCTTCAGGAAGCGGATACCCAGGCCGGCACCTTCGGCGGCACCTTCAATCAGACCCGGGATATCGGCAATCACGAAACTCTGGTGCGCCTGTACACTGACAACACCAAGATTGGGTACCAGCGTGGTAAACGGATAGTCCGCAACCTTCGGGCGAGCCGCCGACACCGAACGGATAAAGGTAGACTTGCCAGCATTGGGCATGCCCAGCAAACCCACGTCCGCCAGCACCTTCAACTCCAGCCTCAGGTTACGCAACTCGCCCTCGGAACCCTTGGTAGTCTGGCGCGGGGCGCGATTCACCGAGGATTTGAAACGGGTGTTGCCAAGACCATGAAACCCGCCCTGGGCCACCTTGAGGCGCTGGCCGGCGTGGGTCAGATCTCCCAGGACCTCATGGGTATCCATATCGACCACCGTGGTGCCGACCGGAACCGGCAGAACCAGGTCCTCGCCTTTGTTGCCGGTACAGTTGCGGCCGGAGCCCGGCTCGCCATTCTGGGCCTTGTGTTTGCGCTGGAACCGGTAGTCGATCAGCGTGTTCAGCGACTCCTCGGCTTCCAGATATACGGAACCACCATCGCCCCCGTCGCCGCCATCGGGGCCACCCTTGGGAACGTATTTTTCTCGCCGGAAGCTCAGGCAGCCGTGACCGCCCTTGCCGGCTTCCACAATGATGGTGGCTTCGTCTACGAATTTCATGAATCAACCCTTTGCGCCATGCGCATAAACTAAAAAGCCCCGCAGCCTCTAGGAAGCTTTGCGGGGCTCCGGATGGTTCTGAGCACCTGATAATATCAGGATATCAGCGCCACCCAGGGTTCGACAGAACCGGATCGCCGCTGCTTACGCAGCCGGAACGATGCTCACGAACTTACGGCTCTGCGGGCCTTTGGTTTCGAACTTCACCTGGCCGTCTGCTTTCGCAAACAGGGTGTGGTCCTTGCCAATGCCAACATTGCTACCAGCGTGGAAACGAGTGCCACGCTGACGGATGATGATGCTGCCTGCAGATACAGTCTCGCCGCCAAAGCGCTTCACACCAAGTCGTTTAGACTCGGAATCGCGACCGTTACGGGTACTACCTGCTGCCTTTTTATGAGCCATTACCAGCCTCCTTATTTAAGGGGTAATTCGAGAGCCTCAGCCCTTGATACCCGTGATCTTGACTTCAGTAAACCACTGACGGTGGCCCTGACGCTTCATGTGATGCTTACGACGACGGAACTTGATGATCTGAACCTTGTCATGACGGCCGTGGCTAACCACTTCTGCGGTCACTTTGGCACCATCAACTACCGGCGCGCCTACCTGAACCTTGTCGCCGTCGGCGATCAGCAGAACGCGATCAAACTCAACGTTACCGCCGGTTTCAACTTCCAGCTTTTCCAGCTTCAGGGTTTCGCCTTCTTTTACACGGTGCTGCTTGCCACCGCTAACAATAACTGCGTACATTCACTCGTTCTCCACGATTGACCCATCCCTGCTCTTATCCACCTGGTTCTAAGGGAGGCGCTCTGGCGACCCTATAGCAGGGAGCGCAGGTTGGGATGAGTTGGGCGCGTGATTGTACGAAAAGACGCACCGCAACACAAGCCAAGTTGACACTACCTTCGGCAATACCTAGCATTGCCGCGACCTGCCTTTAATATCAACGATCGTAACGACGATAACACCAGCAAGGGATCCACAAGCCGCATGACAGCCCAGCGCATTTACGACACCGTGGCCGACGACTTCAGCCGCGTTAATGATCTGATCATCCAGCGGCTTTCCTCAGATGTTCCCCTGGTGGAGAAAATCGCCCAGTACATCATTGAAAGCGGCGGCAAGCGCTTGAGACCGCTACTGGTTCTGCTTTCCAGCCAGGCCGCCGGCTACGAGGAAAACGACCACCTCAAGCTCGCAGCCGTGATCGAATTCCTGCACACCGCCACCCTGCTACACGATGATGTAGTAGACACCTCGGACATGCGCCGGGGTCGGAGCACCGCCAACGCCCGCTGGGGCAACGCGCCAAGTGTTCTGGTAGGTGATTTCCTCTACGCCCGTGCTTTCGAGATGATGGTGGAACTGAAAAGCCTGCGGATCATGGACGTATTGTCCCACGCCACGGCGGTAATCGCCGAGGGCGAGGTTATGCAACTGATGAACGTGAAAAACCCGGACCTCACCGAAGAGCAGTACATGAAGGTCATCCACAACAAGACTGCCATGCTGTTCGAAGCCGCCTCCCACACCGGCGCACTGCTTGCCAACGCCAATGCAGAGCAGGAGCTGGGCCTGAAAGACTACGGCAAGCATCTGGGCCTGGCTTTCCAGCTGGTGGACGATGTCCTGGATTACCGGGGCGACGCCGAAGCCATGGGCAAAAACGTGGGCGACGATCTCGCTGAAGGCAAGACCACCCTGCCGCTGATCCACGCCATGAGCCATGGCACCGAGGACGAGCGGCAGCTTATCCGTCAGGCGATCCGAAAAGGCGGCCTGGATGATCTGCCCCGAATCCTCGACATCGTTGAGCGCTCGGGCGCGATCGAATACACCATGACCAAGGCCAGAGAGCAGGCCGAACTGGCCCAGACCTGCCTTCACCCCCTTCCAGACTCAGGCCATAAAGAAGCCATGGAACTGCTGACCGAAGTCGCGGTCGCGCGGGTTAGCTAAGGGACTCGCGCCCGTGGGGTGAGTCAAAGTCCAGCTCCGGACCAACCGGTACTATCTGAGTCGGGTTGATGGTTCTCTGGCTTACGTAGTAGTGGCGTTTGATCTGATTAATATCCACGGTCTCCGCCACGCCTGGCACCTGGTAGAGGTCCCGAACGTAGGCAGAAAGCGCCGGGAAATCGCTGATCCGCTGGCGGTTGCACTTGAAGTGGCTGTAATACACTGCATCAAACCGGATCAACGTGGTGAACAACCGCCAGTCAGCCTCGGTCAGCCGGCCACCGACCAGATACCGTTGAGAAGACAACCGCTCCTCAAGCCAGTCGAGAGAATCAAACAACGCATTGTAGGCTTCCTCGTACTTATCCTGCGCAGTGGCAAAGCCCGCCTTGTAAACGCCATTATTAACCGTGTCGTAAACCCGGGCGTTCACAGTATCAATCTCTTCTTGCAGCTCCCCGGGATAGAAATCCAGATCGGTACGAACACCCTCAAGGCCATCAAATGCCGAATTGAACATCCGGATAATTTCGGCCGACTCGTTGCTCGCAATCGTTTCTTTCTTTTTATCCCACAAGGTCGGCACTGTTACCCGGCCAGAATATTCCGGTGCAGCCTTGGTGTAGACCTGATGCATGAAGCGGAATCCATGGAGATGGTCCCGGTGCTGCTCGCTGTCGGGCCGGAATTCCCAGCCGTTTTCAACCATGTCAGGGTGCACCACTGACACTGAAATGTGCTTCTCCAGACCTTTGAGCTTCCGGAAAATCAACGTCCGATGCGCCCAGGGGCAGGCCATTGAGACATACAGGTGATAGCGCCCGGATTCCGCCTTGAAACCGCCTTCGCCATCCGGCCCCGGCGAGCCATCGGCGGTCACCCAGTTCCGGAAACGCGCCGCTTCCCGTTCAAATTTGCCACCGGTCTTGTCGGTGTCATACCACTTGTCGTGCCATTTGCCATCAATCAGCAGGCCCATAAAGCCCTCCCGTTAAAATTCCTGAACATGATGAAATCAATACAGGCAGAATACCGGGGACCCTGCTACGCTCTCAAACAAGCATTTCTGGCCAACAACCTCAGATAATTCGAACATGCATACAGCCATCACCATTGACGCCCTCAAAGTCCTTGATGCCATTGACCGCAAAGGCAGTTTCGCCGGTGCCGCCAACGAACTGTTCCGGGTTCCCTCCGCCATCAGTTACACCGTGCAGAAGCTGGAAGAAGACCTGAATGTCGCCATTTACGACCGAACCGGTCACCGCGCCCGACTGACACCGGCCGGCCGCTACCTTTTGGAAGAGGGCCGCACACTGCTCGAGGCGGCAGAAAACCTCGCGCACACCACGCGCCAGGTCGCCCAGGGCTGGGAAACGCGGTTACGGATCGGGTTCAACTCACTGCTGCCGGCGGAATGCCTGTTTCCGGCAATCCGGGAATTCTATGAGCTGGGCGTACCGGTAGATGTACAAATCGTGGAAGAGGTCTTTGCCGGAACCTGGGATGCTCTGCAAAGCCGCCGCGTGGATCTGATCATCGGCGCCGATAATTTCAGCAAGCCAGCGGGAAACTACACAACCCAATCCCTGGGCGACATGCCGTTCGTTTTTGCCGTTGCCGCCGATCATCCCCTGGCCGATGCCGAAGCGCCGCTCTCCGAGGACGAAATCTCCCGTTATCCGGCAGCCGTCGCTGCAGACACATCAAGGTCCTTGCCCCCGGGCCACGCCGGCATATTCCACCGCCAGCGAACCTTGACGGTGGCCAACATTGACCAGAAGATCGCTATACAGGTAGCCGGCCTCGGCGTGGGATGGTTGCCAAGGGCACGAATCAGCGCAGAACTGAAGGAAGGCAAGCTGGTCATCAAGGAAGTGCAGGAATCGCGACAACCAATCAAACTGCAACTGGCCAGGCATGCCGAGGACCAGAGCAAGGCCCTGATGTGGTTTTGGGACCGACTCAGCGCGGAGGGAGCCGTTTCAGACTGGCTAACAGGCTGAAAATAAAGCAAATGGTATGACTCCAGCTCGGCGTCATACCAGGCAAATGAGTCAACCGTTTGCCCGGGCACTTCGTTTATACTGCAGCTGAAACCAACGCCGAAGGGAGCTCTCTGATGCGGCAACTGTCGGAACTGGATGCCTCGTTCCTGTATCTCGAGTCGGAAACCACACCGATGCACATCGGAGGCATCTACCTCTTCGATGCTTCCGAACGGGAGAAACCGCTGGCCTTCAGCACCTTTGTCGCCTACCTTCGAAGCCGCCTGCATGTTGTGCCGGTTTTCCGGCAACGCCTGAAAGAAATTCCCCTGCGCCTGGGCCGCCCCTACTGGATTGATGACCCCGATTTCAGCATCGAGCGCCACCTTGCCTACGTTAATCTGGGCGAACACGGCCGCAAGGCAAGCCTGATGACGCTGGCCTCACGGATTCTGGAAGAACCTCTGAAAAGGGACCGCCCGCTCTGGCACATCACCTTCGTAGACGGCTTCAAACTGGACGAGGAGGACACCGGCAGTGACGGCTTCGCCTTGATCGTCAAATTGCACCACGCTGCCATCGACGCATTCAGTGGCGAGGAGATTATTGGCAAACTGCTGGAGTATACGCCCGAGCCCAGCCCGATTGCGCCACCTCGACCCTGGCAGCCCAGACCAGAACCCTCGGAAGAACGGGTCATGCTCCAGGCCGGTGCGAACATCGTTCGCACGCCACTGCAGTTCACCTCTCTGGCGTTCAACGCAGCCGAGGCTACAGCCCGGGGACTGATCCAGAAGCAATTGCGCAAACTGCCACTCCCGCTGCCCCTGTTTTCCGCCCCAAACAGCCCTTTCAATCGGCAGATTACGGCAAATCGGCAGATTGTCGCCGCCAGCGTGGAGCTTTCGCGCCTGAAGGCGATCAAGGCGTTTCTCGGGGACGTAACGTTGAACGATGTGGTTTTGGGCCTTTGTGCCGAGGCCCTGAAGCGCTATCTGATCAGCGAGGGCGCCAATGCCGACAAATCCCTGGTGGCAATGACACCGATTTCGGTTCGTTCCAACAGCCTGCGCCGAGCCACCGGGAACCAGATGTCTGCCATGCTGCTGGATCTGGCGACCGATGAAACCAATCCCGCCCAGCGGATACGGCGCATACACTGGAACGCGGTTGCTTCGGAGCCCTACCGGGAGGCTATTGCTGCAGATCGGCTGACGGAACTGCTGCCTTCAACCATGCTGGCGCTGTCCGCGAGGCTTTATTCGGAATTGCAAATTGCCCAGCGTTACCAGCCGGTATTCAATCTGCCAATCACCAACGTTCCCGGACCACAGGTTCCACTGTATCTGCAGGGTGCACGCCTGGTTCAGCAATACAATACGGCGCCGCTGTTCGACAGTATGGGACTGGTGATTGTAGCGGTGAGCTATGAGGGAAGGCTGACACTGAATTTCACCACCTGCCCCGATGTGGTGGCCCACGGAGAGTCATTGCAGGCTCACGTGGATGAAAGCCTCAACGCCATTGAAGCGGCCATGGAACGGCTCGGAACAGAGGAAACCAAAGAACCCATCGCAGCCTCCCCAACACAGACCCTCGCAGATGATGCCATGACCGCGATGGAGGGGCTTCTCAAGAAAGCCCTGAAACGTTTCCGGGCCTGAACCGGACCCGGAAACGGTCAAGCAAGACTCGCTTATTCGAACGCCCAACGAAGAAACGCCTTCTTTTCTTCGTCACTCGCTGTTTCCCAAATGGTTTTCAACCGTTCAAGCGCGTTTTCAGCGCTTGCCGGAGCGCTCCGGCATTTCCTGCTCGGCCTCCTGACGCGACTCGGGCCGATCAAATTCGAACCCATAGGTCTCCCCGGCTTCCGCCGCTTTGGTAGCATTCTGACGAGTGCAAGACAACGGCGGGCTTCGCTCCCCCACTCCGGCGTTTTCAACGCTGATCCCGATTGAGACCCAACCCGTGAAATTGTAAAAAAATGTTGAATTCGCCCCGAATTGGGTTAATTTTAAACAGATCGGCAGATATTAATGCGGCGCCCGAAAAGCGGGCAGTACAGGAGACGCCATGGACACCCAACGCAGGACCGGAGAAGAAGGGCCGGTTCCCTTTCGCAGTAGTCGATTCTTCTGCGTAGGGAGCAAATGGTACTTCACCACCCGGGAAGGGTTTGACAGTGGCCCGTTCGCTTCGCGGGAGCGAGCAGAGACCGGCCTGAAGCGATTTCTGCATGTTGTCCGGATGTTGCCCGAAGAACAGCAACTCCACTGACAGGGGCGCGGTGACCCCCTCTACACCATGACGGGCACCAGCCAAAGGTCCACCGCCCACAAGCAGGCCAGAGCCATTAAGCCGGCGATAACATCGTCTACCATGATCCCCAGCCCGCCTGGCAGGTGCTGGTCCAGCCAGCTTATGGGCCACGGCTTGGCAATGTCGAACAGCCGGAACAGCGCGAAAGCGCCAAGCACCCCATAAATATTGTCGGGGAACAGGCCAAGGGCAATCCACATCCCGACGAATTCATCCCAGACAATGCCGCCATGATCATGAACCTTGAGGTCCTCGGCGGTCTTGCCGCAGAGCCAGATACCTACGATAAAAGCGACCAGGACCACCAGCCAGTAGCCCACCGGCGGTAACCAGGCGAAACCGTACCAGAGCGGGATGGCTGCCAGGCTTCCCCAGGTGCCGGGAGCCCTCGCCGTTGCGCCACTGCCAAAACCAAAAGCGAGTAAGTGTACCGGGTTACGCAAAAAGCCCGGAGGCAGTATGACTGCAGGCGCCTCCGGCTCCGGAGTCGGGCCTTCCTGACTCATGATTCACTCCTGAAATGATCAAAACCCGCAGGTAGCGCCTCCGAACTGCAGTCGGCGCCATCCAGATACAGCCCTTGCTCAGCCTCGACGGAACCGATCACGGTAAGCTGGCTCGTGAGAGAGGCCGGTGCGCGGTCCCAGTTTTCCCGGGGGAAACACAGGCACAGCTCGTAATCGTCTCCTGAACGCAATGCGTAGTCCAAAGCCTTCTCTCCCTTGAGCCTGTCAAGCTCAGGCGAAAGCGGCAACCTGGCACTCTCGATCCGGGCCCCCACCCCGGAAGCATCCAGAATATGCCCAAGATCAGCCAGCAAACCATCAGAGATATCAATTCCGGCGCTGGCATACTGGCGAATCCCTGTCCCAAGAGCCAGCCTGGGCCGGGGCCGGTGGTAATGCTCCAGCACGGCGAGCATGTCAGCGGAGGGGGCAGGTTCCGAGAGATAATCAAGGGCAGCGCCGGCGTCGCCCAGGGTTCCCGACACCGCAATCAAGTCGCCGGGACGGGCGCCCGAGCGTCGAATCCCGGCCCCCTGCTCCACGGTGCCATGCACCTGCAGGCTCAAAGTAAGCGGGCCGGAGGTGGTGTCCCCACCCGCCAATTCAAGACCGAACGCCTCGCTGGCACTTCTCAGCCCTCTCGAGAAGTCTTCAAGCCACTGCTCATCCGGGGCCGGCAGGGTCAGCGCAAGAGTGAAACATTCCGGGTCGGCACCCATGGCAGCGAGATCACTGGCTGCTGCGGCGAGCGCACGCCAACCCAGGTAATCCGGGCGATAGTTTCGGGGGAAATGGACACCTTCAACAAAAGCATCCACGGAAAAGACAAGATCCCGGCCGGCGGGTATCCGCTGAATCGCGCAGTCATCCCCCGGCCCGAGAATCAGGGCTCGGGATTTCTGCCGCCCGGAGAGCGGCAGAAAGTAACGCCGAATCAGCTCGAACTCGCCCATGGGCTAGCGGGAGCGGGTCTCAGCGAGCCGAAGTCGGCCGCTCAGCTTGTCGAGGATGCTGTTGACGAACTTATGGCCCTCGGTGCCGCCGAAGCGCTTGGCCATTTCAATGCCCTCGTTGATAACCACCTTATAGGGCACATCCAGCCGATGCTTCAGCTCATAGGCCCCAAGGCGCACGATAGCCAGCTCCACCGGATCCACCTCGTGAATGGGCCGATCAAGAAAAGGCTCGATCAATTTGTCCAGCTCGCCCTGCTCACGATGGACACCACGGAGCAGATCGCGAAAATACAGCAGATCAACCTTGGTCATGTCATTGTCGACCATGAACTCGGCTTCAATGTCAGAAATCGCCGTCTTGCTGAAATGGCGCTGATAGAGCCCTTGCATGGCCAGGGCCCTGGCACGGCGTCGATCACCGGCTTTCGGTTTGCCGGACGGGGCCGGCTGCGGTGATGTACCTTCAGTGTCACTCATTACTCACCCAGCTTCTTGAAAAGGCTGACCATTTCAAGGGCGGTGATCGCCGCTTCCGCACCCTTGTTACCGGCCTTGGTGCCCGAACGCTCGATGGCCTGCTCGATGGAGTCCACTGTCAGGACACCGAAAGTCACCGGCACGTCAGTATCAAGACTGACAGCGCCAATACCACTGGAGGCTTCGCCGGCAACGTACTCGAAATGAGGCGTTCCGCCACGGATGACCGCACCCAGGGCGATAATCGCATCGTACTCGCCGGTTTCTGCAACGCGCTTGACCGCCAGGGGCATTTCATAAGCTCCCGGCACGCGAACAATGGTGACGTCATCATCGGAAATACCGTGACGGCGCAGGGTGTCCAGCGCACCCTCAACCAGGCTTTCTACAACAAAGCCGTTAAAACGGCCCACCACCAGGGCATAGCGCCCACTGCACTCGGTAAAATCACCTTCAATTACTCTGATATCTGCCATTGATGGCTCCTTCACGTGTCGCGGCATCGGGGCCACGACCGGGTTTATCATTCGGGGGTATAGGGAACGTATTCAACAACTTCCAGATCGAAACCGGAAATGGCCGAGAATTTGATCGGCGGGCTCAGCAGACGCATCTTGCCGACACCGATATCCCGGAGAATCTGGGAACCAGTGCCTACGGTGAAGTAAACGCCTGAGCTGCCCTTGCCAGAGGAGCCTTTCCCCTCATCAAAGAATTCCTGGATACGGTCTTCCAGATTGTAGCTGTCCTCGGCACTGTTCAGCAGGACAACCACGCCCTTGCCTTCCTCCGCCACTTTCTCCAATGCGTGATGTAGAGGCCAGCTACGGGAATCCTTGCGGCGGGCCCCCAGAAGATCCCGAAGGGTATCGGTGATGTGGACCCGTACAAAGGCCGGTTCGTCGGGGGAAATATCTCCCATCAACATGGCCAGATGAGTGGCTCCCTGGATGTTGTCGCGATAGGTCCGAAGTTTGAATACGCCGTACTCGGTGTCCAGGTCGTTCTCTTCCACACACTCCACGGTGCGTTCGTTCATGGTGCGGTAATGAATCAGATCGGCAATGGTGCCGATCTTGAGGTCGTGCTCTTCGGCAAACCGCTCCAGATCTTCCCGACGAGCCATCGAGCCATCGTCATTCATAATCTCGCAGATCACACCCGCCGGTTCGCAGCCGGCCAGCGCCGCAAGATCACAGGATGCTTCCGTGTGCCCGGCGCGGCTCAGCACACCGCCGGGATCAGACATCAACGGGAAAATATGGCCGGGCTGGACCAGATCACTGGCCCTGGCGTTGCGCGCCACTGCCGCCTGAACAGTACGGGCACGGTCCGCAGCCGAGATGCCAGTCGTCACGCCTACAGCGGCCTCAATGGAGAGGGTAAACTTGGTTCCGAAGCCGGAGGCGTTCTGCTGCACCATCAATGGAAGACCCAGCTGTTCGCAGCGGTCCCGGGTCATAGGCATGCAAATCAGGCCACGACCAAACCGGGCCATGAAGTTGATGGCTTCGGCCGTGCAATGCTCAGCAGCCATCACGAGATCGCCCTCATTCTCGCGATCCTCGTCATCCATCAGTATGACCATTTTGCCCTGACGGATATCTTCTATGATGTCTTCAATGCTGTTCAGTGCCATGTGGTTTTTTACCCTTGCGGCGCTCCGGCAAATGTTGGCTTCCGGAACAACCTGAGTTTATGAATTACCGGCGAGTGAGAATCAGGCGCTGATCCTCACCCACCTGACGTCGATCCAGCACGTTCCATTGTACTTTATCTGCCATGGTTTCCAGCGGCAGGTGGGCGGTCGGCCTCCCCGTACTGCCCAGGAAAACCGGCGCCTGGTAGAGCCAGAGTTCGTCGACCAGATTTTCGTTAATAAAGGTGCCGGCCAGAGTGGGTCCCGCCTCCACCAGCAGCTCGTTGATACCCAGCTCCCCCAGCGAGTCCAGCAGTTCGGCCAGATCAATGCCGTTGTCTTTCCAGGCGACGCCGGTAAGGCTGATGCCCAGTGCCGCCAAATCCTGGGCCGGCGCCGTGGCCAGAGTTGATGATGCACAGAACACCTGCACATTGCCGCCCTGAAGAATATTCGCCGTGGAGGGCGTGCGCGCATCCCGGTCGGCAATTACCCGCAGCGGCTGCCTGGACGGCTCGGTGGCATCGCCAATGTCTCCGAGCTCCTCGCGACGGACTGTCAGCGAGGGATCGTCGGCGAGCACAGTACCAACACCGGTCAGGATGGCGTCGCTGATCGCTCGGAGGCGTTGGACATCCCGGCGCGACTCAGCACCGGTTATCCACTGGCTCTCGCCAGAAGCCATGGCAGTACGACCATCCAGGCTCGCTGCCATTTTCAGCCGCACCCAGGGCCGCCCGGTGTTCATGCGCTTCATGAAACCCGGATTCAGGCGAACAGCTTCTTCCGCCAGCAAGCCTTCGGTAACCTGAACGCCAGCCTCCCTCAGCATATCCAGCCCGCGTCCGGATACCGAGGGATTCGGATCCTTGGTGGCGGCATACACATGGGCAACACCGGCATCAATCAGCGCCCTGGCACAGGGCGGTGTACGACCAAAGTGGCTGCACGGCTCCAGGGTTACATAGGCTGTCGCTCCCCGGGCGTCCGGACCGGCCTGACTCAGGGCGCGGATCTCAGCGTGGGCTTCTCCGGCACGCTCATGCCAGCCCTCACCGAGTATCAGATCGCCGCGGGCAATGACACAGCCAACCCGGGGATTGGGATGGGTAGAGTACCGACCGCGCCAGGCAAGCTGGACAGCCCGCGCCATCATGGCCCTGTCGCGGTTCTCGATCATGCCTTTCCTTTCGGGGCGTGGTTATCCGCCAACGCTTTGGCGACGTCAACGGCCGCCTCACCGTTGCTTGCCGACAGTCTCTCAATCTCTTCCTTGAACTCGTTGATATCCTGGAAACTGCGATACACCGACGCGAAGCGGACATAGGCGACCTTGTCCAACTGGCGCAATTCGGTCATCACCTCTTCACCCAACTGCATGGACTTCACTTCCCGCTCTCCGGTCGCCCGCAACCGGTATTTGATCCGATTGAGAGCCGCATCAATCTGTTCAATGCTCACGGGGCGCTTTTCCAGCGCTTTCATCAGCCCGGCGCGCAGCTTTTCCTCATCAAACGGTTGTCGGGTACCATCCTGTTTGACCACCCTTGGCATCACCAACTCGGCAGATTCGAAGGTAGTAAAACGCTCCCGACAGGACAGACATTCCCTGCGGCGACGCACCTGATCACCCTCGGCCACCAGCCGGGAGTCAATCACCTTGGTATCTGCTTCACCACAGAAGGGACAATGCATAGTCAGGAACTCCGAAGAGGAAGCCGGGCCGAAAGTTCGGCCCGGCAGGTCATGCCTGTAGTCTAGCTATAAAACGATTAGCCGTAGACAGGAAAACGGGCGCAGAGCGCACTCACCTGTTCGCGAACCCGGCTGTTGACCGCCTCATCGTCCAGGTTATCGAGGATATCGCAGATCCAGCCGGCCAGGTCACGACACTCGGACTCGCCGAAACCGCGAGTAGTGATCGCCGGGGTGCCAATACGCAGACCGGAAGTGACAAACGGGGACCGGGGATCATTGGGAACCGCGTTCTTGTTCACGGTAATGTGAGCACGGCCCAGCGCCGCATCCGCATCTTTACCGGTAATGTCCTGCTTGATCAGGCTGACCAGGAACAGGTGGTTCCTGGTGCCACCGGAGACCACGTCGTAGCCGCGATCAACGAACACCTGAGCCATGGCGGAGGCGTTCTTCACAACCCGCTGCTGGTATGTCTTGAACTCGTCACTCATGGCTTCCCTGAAGCACACGGCCTTGGCGGCAATCACGTGCATCAAAGGCCCGCCCTGGCCACCCGGGAATACCGCAGAGTTCAGCTTCTTCTGCAGATCAGCATCATCGCAGGCCAGGATAAGACCACCACGGGGACCGCGCAGGGTCTTGTGTGTAGTCGTCGCGATCACGTGGGCATGGGGAACCGGATCCGGGTAAACGCCCGCGGCCACCAGGCCAGCCACGTGGGCCATATCGACAAACAGGTAAGCGCCCACCTTGTCGGCAATCTCACGGAAGCGGGCGAAATCCAGCTCCTGGGAGTAGGCTGAGAAGCCAGCAATAATCATTTTTGGCTTGTGCTCAAGAGCCAGCGCTTCGATCTCATCGTAGTCGAGAAGGCCAGTGTCGGTATTGATACCGTACTGCACGGCATTGTAGATCTTGCCGGAGAAGTTGACACTGGCGCCGTGAGTCAGGTGGCCACCGTGGGCGAGACTCATGCCCAGAACCGTATCACCAGGCTTGAGCAGAGCCATAAAGACAGCCGAGTTGGCCTGGGAACCAGAATGCGGCTGGACGTTGGCATAGGCAGCACCAAACAGCTCTTTGGCACGTTCAATCGCCAGGTCTTCGGCAATATCCACGAACTCGCAGCCGCCATAGTAGCGCTTGCCCGGATAGCCTTCCGCGTACTTGTTGGTCAGCACGCTGCCCTGGGCTTCCATCACTCGGGGGCTGGTGTAGTTCTCGGACGCGATCAGCTCGATGTGAGCTTCCTGGCGCTTCTCTTCCGCCTGCATGGCGTTCCAGAGTTCGTCGTCAAAGCCGGCGATTTTCATTTCACGATTAAACATGGATGCGCTGCCCCTGTGTGCTTGGCTGGCCCGGAGAGCTTTGGCGATCTCCGCAGGCTCCCTGAAAAATTGGGTCGCTATTCTATCTTACAAACGGGTGAAAAATCACCCTTTAACCGTCCGCAGATACCGGCATGCGGCCAACTCCGGTTTCTGCTCAATTGCTATCACTGGTAGGTTTCGATACCTTAGCCGGTCTACGTTCATTGGTTGCGGCTTGTGGAGTTACGGCCATCGGGTAGGGCGATCCGGGATACGCTGTGAATACATCCCTGTACGCTCGACAAAATCATCCCTGATTTTGACGATCCCGGATCGCCCTACCCGATGGCCTCAGCCAGACACCTTCAGTGATCTCGACACTCAATTCGCAAGAAGGATGCTGACAAAATGGCGCAATACGTCTACACCATGAACCGCGTGGGCAAGGTGGTCCCGCCCAAGCGCGAGATTCTGAAAGACATCTCCCTGAGCTTCTTCCCCGGCGCCAAGATCGGCGTTCTGGGCCTCAACGGTGCCGGTAAATCCACCCTGCTCCGCATTATGGCGGGCGTAGACCAGGATTACATCGGTGAAGCCCGTCCGCAGCCTGGCATCAACGTGGGCTATCTGCCCCAGGAGCCGGAGCTGGACGAAGAAAAAACCGTCAAGGAGATCGTCGACGAGGCGGTTTCCGGCGTCCACGACGCCCTGGCCGAACTGGACCAGGTGTACGCAGCCTACGCCGAACCGGATGCCGACTTTGACGCCCTGGCCAAGAAGCAGGGCGAGCTGGAGGCCTATATCCAGGCCACCGATGGCCACGACATTGAACGCAAGATGGAAGTTGCCGCGGACGCCCTGCGTCTTCCACCCTGGGATCAGAAAGTAAGCGTTCTTTCCGGTGGTGAGCGCCGCCGGGTCGCACTGTGCCGTCTGCTGCTGTCCGGCCCGGACATGCTGCTGCTGGACGAGCCCACCAACCACCTGGATGCCGAATCCGTGGCCTGGCTCGAGCGCTTCCTGCATGACTACGAAGGCACCGTGGTCGCCATCACCCACGACCGGTACTTCCTCGACAACGTCGCCGGCTGGATCCTGGAACTGGACCGTGGCCACGGCATTCCGTTTGAAGGCAATTACAGCCAGTGGCTGGAAAACAAGGAGAAGCGCCTGGAGATGGAATCCAAGCAGGAAGCCTCTCACCAGAAAGCCATCAAACAGGAACTGGAGTGGGTGCGAAGCAATGCCAAGGGCCGTCAGTCCAAGAGCAAGGCCCGTCTGGCCCGCTTTGAGGAGATGAGCTCCCAGGAATTCCAGAAGCGCAACGAAACCAACGAACTCTACATTCCGCCCGGACCTCGCCTGGGCAACAAGGTGATCGAGGTGGACGGCATCAGCAAGTCCTTCGGTGACCGCCTGCTGTATGAAGACGTGTCCTTCAGCGTACCGCCCGGTGCCATCGTGGGCATTATCGGCGGTAACGGTGCCGGCAAATCCACCCTGTTCAAGATGATTGCCGGTTTCGACAAGCCGGACTCTGGTGACATCACCGTCGGCGAAACCGTGGAACTGGCCTACGTGGACCAGATGCGTGACCTGGATGGCAGCAAAACCGTTTGGGAAGAGCTCTCCGACGGCAACGATATCATCAAGGTTGGCAATTACGAGACGCCCTCCCGGGCTTACGTAGGCCGTTTCAACTTCAAGGGCAGCGACCAGCAGAAGCGGGTTGGCGACCTGTCCGGCGGTGAGCGCAACCGCCTGCACCTGGCCAAGCTGCTGAAACAGGGCGGCAACGTGCTGCTGCTGGATGAGCCCACCAACGATCTGGACGTGGAAACCCTCCGGGCGCTGGAAGAAGCCCTGCTGAACTTCCCGGGTTCTGCCCTGGTGATCTCACACGATCGCTGGTTCCTCGACCGCGTAGCCAGCCATATTCTGGCGTTCGAAGATGATGGCGAGGTGGTGTACTTCGAAGGCAACTTCACGGAGTACGATGAGGACTTCAAGAAGCGTAAGGGCGATTCAGCCATGCAGCCCAAGCGCATGAAGTACAAGAAGCTGGCCTGATGGCGAAAACCAAAACCGCCTTTGTCTGCACCGAGTGCGGTGCAGACTATTCCAAGTGGCAGGGCCAGTGCACGGCATGCCAGGCCTGGAACACCATCAGCGAAGTCCGCGGCGTCAGCAGCAACAGCAAAGGCGCCCGCGGTGCCCGCTTTGAGGGATTCGCCGGCAGCCTATCCGAAGTTCAGAGCCTGGACGACGTCAGCCTGGCCGAGCAGCCTCGCATCAGCTCCGGCATGCAGGAGTTCGATCGGGTCCTGGGCGGCGGCCTGGTCGAAGGCTCTGCCGTACTGATGGGCGGCCATCCGGGCGCCGGCAAGAGCACACTGCTGCTACAGGCCGTCTGCCATCTTGCCGCCAGCGTCCCCGCTTTGTATGTCACCGGTGAGGAATCCCTGCAACAGGTCGCCATGCGCGCCAAACGGCTGGGCCTGCCCACCAAAGACCTGAAGATGCTGTCCGAAACCAGTGTCGAACGAGTCATGCAGGTGGCCGAGGCAGAAAAACCCCGGATTCTGGTGGTGGACAGTATTCAGGTGATGCACATGGCGGATATCGAGTCCGCCCCGGGCAGTGTCTCGCAGGTACGGGAAAGCGCCGCCTACCTCACCCGTTTCGCCAAGCAGACCGGCACCATTCTGTTTCTGGTCGGCCATGTCACCAAAGACGGCAGCCTGGCCGGCCCGAAGGTTCTGGAACACATGATCGACTGCTCTATCCTGCTGGAAGGCTCCAGCGACAGCCGTTATCGAACCCTTCGGGGGATCAAGAACCGGTTTGGTGCAGTGAACGAGTTGGGCGTGTTCGCCATGCTGGAACAGGGGCTAAAGGAAGTGAAGAACCCCAGCGCGATCTTCCTGAACCGCGGCGAAGACGCTGCCCCTGGAAGCGTGGTGATGGTGGTCTGGGAAGGTACCCGCCCGATGCTCGTGGAGATCCAGGCCCTGGTGGATATGGCTCAGGGCGGCTACCCCAGACGGGTCGCAGTTGGCCTCGATCAGAACCGGCTGGCCATGCTCCTTGCCGTATTGCACCGCCATGGCGGCATGCACGTATCCGACCAGGACGTGTTCGTGAACGTGGTTGGTGGCGTAAAAGTAAACGAAACCAGCGCCGATCTCGCGCTGCTGGCCGCCATTGTCTCCTCCTTCCGCGACCGAGCCCTACCCCAGGACCTGGTGATCTTCGGCGAAGTCGGCCTCTCCGGGGAAATCCGCCCGGTGCCCAGTGGCCAGGAGCGCATCTACGAAGCCGCCAAACACGGCTTCACGCGGGCTCTGGTACCGAAATCCAATGCCCCGCGCAAGGCCATCGACGGCATGAAGGTGATTCCCGTTACCAAACTGAGTGATGCTCTTACTGCTCTGGAAGACCTTTAAGCCTGCCATCTTCGGAGTGAACGGTCAGGTTGACTTCGGAGCTTCCAAAAACCGCTACAAGCACATCCCTGTGCGCTTGTCCTCGGCCATCCTTGGCCTCCGACATTTTTGAAAGCTCCGAAGTCAACCTGACCTGCAGGCAGCGGTGCCAAAGTCCGGCTGCAAAAGCTCTAATCAATGAGGTGGGCAAACTCTCTTTCCAGCAACGCCTGATCTCCGAGGTTAAGTTCCACTAGGCGTTTTAAGTGGGTAGCACTATCGAGATCTATGTACTGGCATTTGAAACCCAGCCGGTGCGGCTCCACGTGCCTAAGCTCTACCGCCATAACAATACCTGCCTCATGATCATTCAGATGAATAATCACTTCGCAGGGCTGCTTTAAGGGGACCTGCCAACCCTCCGGCCGCTTCACCAGAACACCTTTCAGCGAAATATCCAGCACCTCCGTCGTCCAGACGGATTCCTGGCAGTGGAGCTCACACGGCGCATCAAACTCGATCCGGTGGAACCGGCGCTTTTCTGGGGTCTTGGTGGGCAAGTGGTTACTCCTGTTTACCGGTCTTGTTTTACCTGACTATAGACCGGACAGAAGATCGCTTCCAGAGGAGTTTTTGAGCAGATATATCTCTGCAGAACAAACAAGGCTGCTGTAGGGCCCTTTCCAAAAATGTCGGAGGCCATGGAAGGCCGGAGACAAGCCACATGGACGTGCTCGTAGCGGTTTTTGGAAAGGGCCCTACAGCAGGCTAGCCCGCATATTCACAGGCTAGGAGACGCAAAAATCCAAGTCTTAGCGGTGATACTCCGGGCTCAGCTCGACCACAGCTTCAATGAACGCCTTTGCATGCTCCGGATCGACATCCGGCGTAATCCCGTGACCAAGGTTAAATATGTGCCCATTGCCGGAACCGAAGCGCTTGAGGATATCAGCCACTTCCTGCCGGATCCGCTCAGGCGGTGCATACAGCATCGCCGGATCCATGTTGCCCTGAAGGGCCACTCGATCACCAATCCGGGCCCGGGCATTACCGATATCGGTAGTCCAGTCCAGACCAACGGCATCCGCACCGGAATCGGCAATGGATTCCAGCCACTGACCGCCATTCTTGGTAAACAGGATCACTGGCACCCGGCGACCATCGCTCTCGCGAATCAGGCCGTCAACGATCTTCCTCATGTAGCGGAGCGAGAACTCTTCGTACGCCCAGCTGCTCAAAACGCCTCCCCAGGTATCGAAAATCTGTACAGCCTGGGCACCGGCCTTGATCTGGCCGTTGAGGTAGTCAATGACCGCGTCCGCCAGATGATCCAGCAAGCGGTGCATAACCTCTGGCTGGCCATACATGAGCTTCTTGGCCTCCCGGAAATCCTTGGAAGAGCCCCCTTCAATCATATAGGTGGCGAGGGTCCACGGGCTTCCGGAGAAGCCGATCAGGGGAACACTGCCATTCAGCGCACCGCGGATGGTGGAGACCGCGTTCATGACGTAATCCAGGTCCACCTCAGCGTTGATCTTCGGCAGAGCGGCAACATCGGCTTCGGAGCGGATCGTGTTCCGGAATTTCGGGCCCTCGCCGGTTTCGAAGTACAGGCCGAGACCCAGAGCATCCGGAATGGTCAGGATGTCTGAGAACAGGATGGCCGCATCCAGCGGGAAACGCTCCAGGGGCTGTAGCGTCACTTCACAGGCCAGCGGCGTGTTCTTGCACAAGCTGAGAAAATCCCCGGCCTTCGCCCTTGTCGCACGGTATTCCGGCAGGTAACGCCCCGCCTGTCGCATCATCCAGACCGGTGTGCGGTCCACGGGCTGGCGCATCAGGGCGCGCAGGAAACGATCATTCTTCAGCTCGGTCATAGGAAATCCAGCGTGTTCTGTACAAAGGGGAAAATTGGATGGAGGCCATAATACCCGGTTTGCGGGAATAAAAAAGGGCGGCTTTCCCTTAGGAAACCGCCCTTCTGATCAGGATCAACCGTGCAATCAGATATCCAGGTAATCCATGATGCCTTCGGCAGCCTGACGGCCTTCCCAGATAGCGGTTACGACCAGATCGGAACCACGGACCATGTCCCCGCCCGCAAAGATCTTCTCGTTGCTGGTCTGGAACATGAATTCTGCGCCTTCCGGAGCAGTTACCCGGCCCGAATCGTCGGTATTCACCTTCAGCTCATCGAACCAGTCGGCCGGGCTCGGACGGAAACCGAAGGCGACCAGAACCGCGTCCGCAGGAATAACCTCCTCGCTACCCGGGACCACTTCCGGACGGCGACGACCATTTTCGTCGGGATCGCCCAGACGGGTCTGAACCACCTTCACACCCTCAACCCGGTCTTCACCAATAATGGCGATGGGCTGACGATTGAAGAAGAACTTAACGCCCTCTTCCTTGGCGTTGGCCACTTCCCGGCGAGAACCCGGCATGTTGGCTTCATCCCGGCGGTAGGCACAGGTGACGCTCTCGGCCTGCTGACGGATCGAGGTGCGGTTGCAGTCCATGGCCGTATCGCCGCCACCCAGGACAACAACCCGCTTGCCTTTCATGTCGATGAAGTCTGCTTCGTCTTTCTCGAAGCCGAGACGACGGTTGACGTTCGAAACGAGGAACGGCAGTGCATCGTACACGCCCGGCAGGTTCTCACCCGGGAAACCTCCCTTCATGTAGGTGTAGGTGCCCATGCCCATGAAAACGGCATCGTACTCGTCAATGATCTCCTGCAACTGAACGTCCTTGCCCACCTCGGTAGACAGGCGGAATTCCACGCCCATCTCCTCGAACACCTTGCGGCGGCGGGTCATAACGGATTTTTCCAGCTTGAACTCGGGAATGCCGAAGGTCAGCAGACCACCGATTTCCGGATAGATATCGAATACAACCGGCTTGACGCCATTGCGAACCAGAACGTCCGCGCAGCCCAGACCCGCAGGCCCAGCGCCGATGACGGCAACCTTCTTGTCTGTCCACTTCACGGCGGACATATCCGGTTTCCAGCCCAGGGCAAAGGCGGTATCGGTAATGTACTTCTCGACAGACCCGATGGTAACCGCGCCGTACCCGTCGTTCAGGGTGCAGGCACCTTCACACAGGCGATCCTGCGGACAAACGCGGCCGCAAACTTCAGGCAGGGAGTTGGTCTGGTGACACAACTCGACGGCCCGCATGATATTGCCTTCGGAAACCAGCTTGAGCCAGTTCGGAATATAGTTGTGAACCGGGCACTTCCACTCGCAATAGGGGTTACCACACTCAAGACAGCGATGGGACTGGGACGCCGCGTTATCTGCTGTGAAGGGGTGGTAAATTTCACCAAACTCTTTCTTCCGCTTCTTGGCCGGGACCTTTTTCGGGTCGACACGTCCAACCTCGACAAACTGGAAGTCATTACTCAGTCGTTCTTTCATCTGGATGCTCTCATCAACTCGATTTCGACAAGGGCGGCAGCCAGGCTGCTCGCCCCAAACCCTCTCAGCCTCTTATTCCGGACGCGCCCGGGTGCTGGCCAGCAGACTGCGCAGATTCGCAGCCTTGGGTTTCACCAGCCAGAAGCGGCCAATGTAGTCGTCGAAATTCTCAAGAATGTGCTCTGCCCACTCACTGCCGGTTTCCGAGATATGCTCCCGGATTACACCACGCAGGTGATTGCGGTAGGACTCCATGTCCTCGCTGGAAATCCGCTGAATTTCCACCAGCTCGTGGTTGTATTTGTCCACGAACGTGTTGTTGATATCCATGACGTAAGCAAAGCCACCGGTCATACCAGCACCGAAGTTGTGGCCAGTAGAGCCCAGCACCGTCACCAGACCACCGGTCATGTATTCACAGCAATGGTCTCCGGCGCCTTCCACAACGGCATGGGCACCGGAATTACGAACTGCAAATCGCTCACCCGCGGTTCCGGCAGCAAAGAGTTTGCCGCCGGTTGCGCCGTAGAGACAGGTATTGCCGACGATAGAGGTTTCCTGGGTCTTGAACGCGCTGCCGCGGGGCGGCTTCACAACCAGCTTGCCACCGGTCATGCCCTTACCGACGTAGTCGTTGGCGTCCCCTTCAAGGATCAGGTTGAGACCACCCACGTTCCAGACACCAAAACTCTGGCCAGCGGTACCGGTCAGGTCCAGGGTGATCGGTGCATCCACCATACCCTGGTTACCATGGATCTGGGCGATTTCGCCAGAGAGGCGGGCGCCAATAGAGCGATCACAGTTGGTGACTCGATAGGACCACGCGCCTCCACTCTTCTCTTTGATCGCCGCAGCGGTATCCTGAACCATCTGTTCCGCGAGCCTGCCCTCATCAAACGGGTGATTCCGTTCGACCTGACAGGTCTGCGGCTTGTCTGCAGGAATATGGTCGTTAGACAGCAGGCGACTCAGATCCAGTTTCTTCTGACGTTCGGTATCACCGGGCAGGCGCTCCAGCAGGTCAACGCGACCCACAAGCTCTTCCAGGGTACGCACGCCCAGCTTGGCCATCCACTCCCGGGTCTCTTCGGCCACGAAGCGGAAGAAATTCATCGCCATTTCCACCGTGCCCTTGAAGTGCTCTTCACGGAGGTGGTCGTTCTGTGTAGCCACACCGGTCGCGCAGTTATTCAGGTGACAGATACGCAGGTATTTACAACCCAGCGCAACCATCGGGGTGGTACCAAAACCGAAGCTCTCGGCACCAAGGATCGCGCCCTTTACCACGTCCAGACCTGTTTTCAGGCCGCCATCAGTCTGCAGGCGAATCTTGCCACGCAGGTCATTGGCTCGCAGCGCCTGCTGGGTTTCGGTAAGCCCCAGCTCCCAGGGAGAACCGGCGTAGCGGATCGACGTCAGCGGGCTCGCCGCTGTACCGCCATCGTACCCGGACACCGTGATCAGGTCGGCGTACGCCTTAGCCACACCTGCGGCAATCGTACCGACGCCGGGCTCAGAGACCAGCTTCACAGACACCAGAGCCTGCGGATTGACCTGTTTGAGGTCGAAAATCAGCTGGGCCAGATCCTCGATGGAATAGATATCGTGATGCGGCGGCGGTGAAATCAGCGTTACGCCCGGGACCGAATAACGCAGGCGGGCGATCAGTTCATTGACCTTGCCACCGGGCAACTGGCCGCCTTCGCCCGGCTTGGCACCTTGGGCCACCTTGATCTGCATGACATCCGCACTACGCAGATATTCGGCTGTAACGCCAAAACGTCCGGACGCGATCTGTTTGATTTTCGAGCGTTTTTCAGTGCCATAGCGAGCGGGATCTTCACCGCCCTCGCCCGAATTAGACCGGCTGCCCAGGGTATTCATGGCCACCGCCAAGGCTTCGTGGGCCTCGGGTGACAGGGCACCAAGTGACATACCGGCCGAATCAAAGCGGGGGAAGATGTTTTCAACCGGCTCTACTTCCGAAATATCAATCGGCTTGATGTCTTTCCGGAAGACAAGAAGGTCACGGAGCGTCGCAACCGGACGCTCGTTAACCAGACCCGCGTATTCCTTGTAGTGGCCATAGTCGCCGCTGGTCACCGCCTCCTGGAGCTTACCGACCACATCCGGGTTAAAGGCATGATACTCCTGGCCATGGACGTACTTCAGAAGACCACCCTGAATGATGGGCTTGCGCGGTTTCCAGGCCACAGACGCCAGTTGCTCCTGGTCCTGCTGGAAGTCGTAGAACCCGGCACCCTGAATTCGGCTGGGCACACCCTTGAAGCACAGGTCAACGACATCATCGGCCAGACCGACCGCCTCAAACAGCTGGGCGCCACGATAGGAAGTGATGGTGGAAATTCCCATCTTCGACAGTATCTTCAGCAACCCTTTGTTGATGCCCTTCCGGTAGTTATTCTTGGCATCAATCGGATCCATCAGCAGTTCGCCGGTACGGATCAGGTCGTTCAGAACCTGGTAAGCCAGGTACGGATAGACCGCTGTTGCACCAAAACCGAAGAGCACGGCGAAATGATGGGGATCGCGAGCCCAACCGGTTTCAACAACGATGTTGGAATCGCAACGCAGTCCTTTCTTGACCAGATGGTGGTGGACCGCACCGGTTGCCATCAGGGCATTGACCGGCAGTTCACCTTCCTTCAAATCTTTGTCGGTGAGGATCAGCAGCACCTTACCATCCCGGACGGCCTGTTCCGCTTCCTCACAAACCTGGCGAATCGCCTGCTCCAATCCCTGTTCCGGGCGGTAGCTCATGGAAATACGCGCGACCTCGAAACCCGGGCGCTCATTGTTGGCAATCTTGAGGAACTTGGCAGGCGACAGAACCGGTGTCGTCAGAATAATGCGGTCTGCGTGATCGGCGGTTTCCTCGAATACGTTGCGCTCGGCACCCAGACAGGTCTCCAGGGACATGACAATCGACTCACGCAGAGGGTCAATCGCCGGGTTGGTCACCTGGGCGAACTTCTGCCGGAAGTAGTCCGCCACGTGGCGTACCTTGCTCGAGAGCACGGCCATTGGGGTATCGTCGCCCATTGATCCAACCGCTTCCTGGCCGTTCTCCGCAAGCGGACGCAATACCTGGTCACGCTCTTCGAAGGAGACCATGAACATCTTCTGGTGCACCAGAAGCTCGCCGGAATCCATCAGCCTGAAATCCGGGGTGTCCTGATTCAGAGTGGTCTCGACGCGGAGAGCGTTTTCCCGCAGCCAGCGCTTGTAAGGCTGAGCGGTCTTGAGACGCTGATCAATGTCCTTGGTGTGCAGGACTTCACCGGACTCTGTGTCGATCGCCAGCATCTGACCCGGTCCGACACGGCCTTTGGCTACCACATCGTCCGGCTGATAACCGTAAGTTCCGATCTCTGAGGCCAGCGTGATGAAATCATCCTTGGTGATGACCCACCGGGCCGGGCGCAGACCATTCCGGTCGAGCATACAGACGGCATAGCGGCCGTCCGACATGACCAGACCGGCAGGACCATCCCAAGGCTCCATGTGCATGGAGTTGTACTCGTAAAACGCACGCAGCTCTGAATCCATGCTGTCGACATTCTGCCAGGCTGGCGGAATCATCATGCGGACCGCGCGGAACAGGTCAACACCGCCGGCAAGCAGCACTTCCAGCATGTTGTCCATGCTTGAGGAGTCAGAACCGGTGAGGTTCACCAGAGGCTGCAGGGTCTGCAGATCTGGCAATTCCGGAGAGCTGAACTTGGCGGCCCGGGCGATGGCCCAGTTACGGTTGCCGTCGATGGTGTTGATCTCACCGTTGTGAGCCAGATACCGGAACGGCTGGGCCAGCGGCCAGCGTGGCATGGTGTTGGTGGAGAACCGCTGATGGAAAACACAGATGGCGGTCTCGAGATCGGGGTCACCCAGATCCTTGTAGAAGTTGGCCAGATCTGCCGGCATCATCAGGCCTTTATAGGCCAGGGTGCGGTGTGACAGGCTACAGATGTAGAACTCGGGATCGTCGGCCATATCGCTTTCGGCGTGGCGACGGCCCACGAACAGACTGATCGCAAAATCACGCTCCGCCTTGCCACCAGGCACCACGAAGACCTGCTCGATACGGGGCAGGCAATCAAGCGCCATAGGACCGAGACAGCTGTCATCGACCGGCACTTCGCGCCAGCCGAGAATCTCCAGGCCCTGCTCGGTCAACCGTTTCTCGATGGCCGCACGACCAGCCGAAGCCTTGGCTTCGTCGGGGTTCAGGAAGACCTGGCCGACAGCAAAAAGATCACCCGGCTCCTTACCAAACGCTGCCTTGGCGGCTTTTTTCAGAAAGCCATCCGGGCTCTGGATCAGAAGGCCACAACCATCGCCGGTCTTTCCGTCTGCAGCGATACCACCTCGGTGGGTCATGCAGGTCAGAGACTCGATGGCAGTTTGCAACAACTTGTGGCTGGCCTCGCCCTTCATGTGGGCAATCAGACCGAATCCGCAGTTGTCCCTGAATTCATCGGGATGATACAAACCTGTCATCATAAGCGTTCTCTCGCGTAGAAATGCTTTTCAATCAAAGAGTTAATTGGCGCACAGCCAAACAACCACCCTTCGACACTGAAAATGGGGGCTGGCTATTTTACACACGTAGAAATACGTACTCAAATCGGCGTGACGTTATTGTGGGAAGCCGAAACCGGGATTACCAGTCGACAAGGTTATGGAACAACGAGTTAGCGCCGAAACAGCGGCGCTATAAATTGTCGACCGGACGCACCCAGGGTGACCTGGAAGCCAGCTCCTCTGGCAAACCAGCTGCCGCGGCATTTGCCGCCTCCCGGGTAGGAAACTCCCCATAGAATACCATAAACCAGGGCTGGCCTTGCCTTTCCCCGCGGGTGTAGACCAGATCACCAAGCTGTGAATAGCGGGAAATAACGTTCAGAGCAGTCTGTTCGAGATTGCCGGCCACCAGTTGAATGGTCCAGCCTCCACGCGCCCGAACCTGATCAATCGCCGAAAAATACGCCGGGTTTGCTGGAGTGAAGCCCGGCGCGGCCTCTGGCTCTGGCTCTGGCTCTGGCTCTGGCTCTGGCTCTGGCTCTGGCTCTGGCTCTGGCTCTGGCTCTGGCTCTGGCTCTGGCTCTGGCTCTGGCTCTGGCTCTGGCTCTGGCTCTGGCTCTGGCTGATCAGCTTCCGGCTCGGTTACCGGCTCTGTCAATACCGTTTCAGGCTCCACGGCAGGCTGGTCCTGCGACGGCTCTTCCGGGGATGGCACTGAATTCTCTGTTTCAGGCCCAATGGTTATACTCTTTCTCACCGGCTCCGGTGCTTTTACAGTCTCGCCGGCCACGGATTCATCATACTGGCGCGACACAAACCACCAGGAGCCCGCAAGGAGCACAAGGGCCAGCCCGGGCAAAAGGAACCGCTTCCACGGAACGTGCTTAGGGCGATCGACACTCCGCGAGGCCACCATGTCCAGCCAAACGCCCGGAGTCACACGCTTGAGTCGCGCAAAGCTACCCTGGCTCAGGGCGTGAATTTTGGAGACCCGGGCCGGACTCAGAAGTTCCCCTGCCTTGCCGCCGGCAGCGTGAACCCGTGGTTCCAGATAGGCAACGATTTCATCCCTGGTGAGAGGCCGCAGATGTATCTGGTGGACACTTGTGCTCGCATCATCCAGGCCCATCGACTGGACCAGGCTATCCGTTCCGGCAAACACCGGAACGGCAGAAGAGCCACGCTCTGAAGCCAGATAGGCGGACAGGATAAGCCTTAGCAACTCCGTCGGCGCCCGGTCGGCATCGTCAATCAAAAGGACCATACGCTGGCCCTTTCGGACCCGCGATTCAGACCACTTGAAAAAGCCATAAACCAGGTCTCGGGGGCTGTCTTCCGGGCCGAGATTTGAGCGGGAAACCGCTTTCAGGTCCCGGGCAAGGGCCTGGGCGCTGGTCAGCGCTGCCGCCGGTATACGGTGAAAGTCGAGTCTGGATGATTCGCTGCGGACCAGCTCCGCCAGTATTCGGGTTTTGCCCGAGCCAGCAGCTCCGGTTAATAACAGAGCCATATCACCGAAGCCGCATAGATGGCGCAACGCTTCCAGAGCGTGATGACGCATGGCATCCGGAAAGAACGGCGTCTCCATTTCCAGCGGGTTGGCACGGAGGCTGTAGCGCTGCTGCAACCTGGGGAACAGGCCTCCGCCATCAAGACTGTTCAAGCTTTCTTCAGTCACGGGTCTTCCTTGTCTTCTGGTCCGCTACCAAATCATTGATGCCTTCGGGCCGTCATCATATCGAGCTGCAAAAACGCGCAAAGGTGAGAGCAAGGTTTTCAGGACTCACTTCGGATGTGACCACGGCGTCTCCAACCGAACGAAGCAGGACCAGCCTTAAAAGGCCATCCACGTTTTTCTTGTCGACAGCCATCAAACTCATAAAGTCATCGGCCGTCATCGCAGCCGGGGGCTTATCCGGTAAACCGGCCCGGAGGATCAGTCGGTTAATACGATCACAATCGTCACGGCTGATCATCCCTTCAAGCGCGGACAATTCGGCGGCCATCAGCATACCGGTGCCCACTGCTTCCCCGTGCAGCCAGTTGCCATAACCGGCATAGGTTTCGATCGCGTGGCCGAAGGTGTGACCAAGATTCAGGATCGCCCTGAGGCCACCTTCGCGCTCGTCAAGTGCAACAATTTCGGCCTTGCAAGCGCAGGACCTGAAGATGGCCTCTGCCAGCGCCTCCGGATCAAGACTGACCAATGCATCCATGCGCTCTTCAAGCCAGCCAAGAAAGCCCTGATCCCGGATCAGCCCATATTTGATAACTTCCGCCAGCCCCGCTGACACCTCTCTGGCGGGCAAAGTCTGTAGACTTGCCGTGTCTATCAACACCGCTTGCGGCTGATGAAAAGCCCCAATCATGTTCTTGCCAAGCGGGTGATTGATGCCAGTTTTGCCGCCGACAGAAGAGTCGACCTGGGAAAGCAGCGTCGTTGGAATCTGGATGAACGGTACACCACGTTGATAACAGGCTGCTGCAAAACCAGCCATATCCCCGACCACACCTCCACCGAGGGCGACCAGAGTGGTTTTTCGGGTGTGGCGCTGTTCAAGGAGACCGTCAAAGATGCTGTTAAGAGTCTGCCAATCCTTGAACTTCTCGCCATCCGGAAGTACGACGGTATCAACCCGCTTCCCCGGAAAGCAGGCTTTCGCCCGTTCAAGATAGAGTGGTGCCACAGTCTCATTGGTGACGATCATGACCTGCGCCCCGGAAACAAAAGCTGATAGATCCTGAGTGCCGAGAAGACCCTCACCGATAAATATGGGGTAGCTGCGTTCACCGAGCTCTACCGAGAGCTCCCGATACCGATTAGACATGGTTGCGACCTTCCTTACGTATCTGCCTTTTGTGACGCGGCGTTTTCGGGTTCAGCCGATTGACCAGCTGACGTACCACCAGCCGGGGACTCTTTCTGTCCGTGAACATGATGATGTCCGCGAGACCTGAATACAGCGGATCGCGGATTGAGAAAAGTTTCCGCAAGACCGCCTCAGGGTCGTCGTTCTGTAGCAAAGGCCGATTGCGGTCCTTGCGTGTTCGCTCTACCTGCTGCTCTATGGATGTTTTCAGATAGATGACCGTTGCATCTCTCTTGAGAATCGGGTGGTTTTCCTGGCGCATCACAGCTCCGCCACCAGTAGCCAGCACGGTTCGGTCCTCGTGGGACAACTCGTCCAGCATGGCTGTTTCCCGCAAACGGAATCCATCCTCGCCCTCAACATCAAAAATCCACGGAATGTTAGCCCCGCACCGCTCTTCAATGATGCGATCAGAATCAAGAAAACGATAGCCGAGCTCTTTGGCGAGCATCCGGCCAATCGTGCTTTTCCCTGCTCCCATGGGGCCAACCAGGACAACGCGTTTCGGCAAAGACATAACTTCCGCTCAGTTTTGATCAGGCGGGTGAGAATATCACAGGGCCGGTACTTGCATAAGCTCCGTACCCGGCCTGTGGGGAATTCAGGCACAAAAAAGCCGCCGGGTTCCAGGCGGCGGCTTTTTTTCGGGATCCCGGTTACCGGACAAGATCGCTCTTGATGATCTTGGGCGTTATGAAAATTAACAGCTCACTGCGCTCATCAATTTTCTCGGTACGCTTGAAAAGACGACCCAGGTAGGGAATATCCCCAAGGAACGGGGTCTTCGTAGTTTGGGTCGCAACTTGCGACTGGAAGATACCACCCAGCACCACCGTCTCACCGTTGCCAACCAGAACCTGGGTGGTCACCTGGTTGGTATTGATCGAAGGAATACCGGCGGTAACTTCACCACGGGAGTCCTGGTTGACCACCAGATCCATAATAATCTTGTCATCCGGGGTGATTTGCGGCGTCACCTCGAGAGAAAGCACGGCTTCCTTGAACGAGACCGCTGTCGCACCGCTGGAAGACGCTTGCTGATAAGGAATTTCCTCACCAGACTTGATAGACGCTGTCTGGCGATCCGCGGTCACAACACGAGGCTGTGAAACCACTTCGGCCTGGCCGTCGCTCTCCAGCGCAGACAGCTCCAGGTCAACCAGGAAGTCATCGCTGCCCCAGCCAATGGCAAACGAGGAAGTGCCTTCACCGCTCACACCGAGATCGACCGCCAGCGCACCCGGGAAGGTGATTGTACTGCTGTTTCCGGCTGCAGCATCACGCGCCTCCTGCAAGGACTGCTGCGAGCCTCCGACAGTGAATACATTATCGCCACTCACATCGTAAGCGGCACCACCCCAGCGAATACCGAGATCTTCAGCCACATTGGTCTGGGCCCGGACAATTCGCGCCTCGATGGATACCTGCCGCACCGGCACATCCCATGTGGAGACAAGCCGACGGATTTCCTCGAGCTTTTGCGCAGTCTCACGAATACTGATGGTGTTGGTGCGAACATCCGAGGAGACAAATCCGCGGTCTGAAATCAGCTCCTCATCTTCCTTGATCAGGGCAACAATGTCGGCAGCCTTGGCGTAGTTGACCTGAATGATGTCCAGACGAACCGGGGCCAGCTCGGCAATCTGCTTGTTGGTTTCGAGCTCGAGTTTCTCACGCGCTGCGATTTCGTCTGCAGGCGCTACCAGCAATACGTTGCCGATCTGACGCTTATCGAGGCCTTTGGTCTTGAGAATCAGATCCAGCGCCTGATCCCAGGGAACATTCTGCAGACGCAGAGTAATGCTGCCGCCTACCGTATCACTGGCAACCAGGTTCAGGCCGGTGAAGTCAGCAATCAGCTGCAGGACCGAGCGCACTTCAATATCCTGGAAGTTCAGGGACAGCTTGTCACCGGTATACGGGAACTTCTCTTCCCTGCGGGACTCAGCCTCTTCCTGGCTCAATTCTTCAACGCTGACGGTAAACTGGCTGCCGGACTGGTAGGCAATGTAGTCGTAATTCCCCTCGGGGGTGATCTCGACCACGGCATTTCCATCTTCCACAAAGGTGTCAATACGGGTAACCGGGGTGGCGAAATCTGTCACATCGAGTCGGCGCCGCAGGTCTGAGGGTACTTCAATACCGTCCATCGTCAGGCGAATCTTACCGGCGCGCTCTGTCAGGTCCACCGGCGTGCTGGAGCTACCCAGATCAACAAGAACGCGACCTTCACCGTCCTTGCCCCGACGGAAATCCACACCGGCCAGAGCGTTGGCAGACATGGAGCCCGATGTTGAGCTGCTTTGAGACGCGGGAGCGGAGGAACTCGCGACAACGGCATCGGCCTGGCCGCCAATTGTCATGACCAGGGAGTTGCCCGAACGAACCGTGTCATAGGGAACCAGCTCGACCAGGTTGAATATCAGCCGGGTGCGATCCTTGGTTTCCACCACGGTCATGCTCTGGGCGTTGCCTGATCCCAGAGGCACACTGCGACTTTCAAGACCACTGGTCGTGTCCCGAAGATCAACCGCAATGCGAGCGGGACGCTCAATGGTATAACCGGAAGGTTCCGGCGGTGCCCCGTCAAACTGCAGTGTAACTTCAAGCCGCTCGCCCGGTAGCGACGAAAACGACACGTCTTCCAGCGTGACCGCGTTGGCCAGGCCGGATAACAACCCAAAAGCAATCACGCTGACGTATACATTGAGTTTTCTGAACATCGCTAGCCTCGACCCTAAACTTTTTTGTACGTGCATGTTTCTTTCAACTTTCATCCAGCCGCTCCTTAGCCTGCGCCCTCTTCCAGGGTCAGGGAGCGAGGACGCTCTACCCAGCCACCCCGGCCATTGGGAACGATTTCAATGAGCTCGATACGGGTTTCACTAACGCCCACAATGCGACCGTAGTTCTGCCCCATGTAATTTCCCCTGCGGACTCGATGGATCCCGCCGGTATCGTCTTCAATCAGAGCAAACAGATTACCCGATGCACCCTGAAGCGTGCCGACCATTTGAAGTGCTTTCAGGTCAAAATTCTCGAGAACCTCTCTGGGACGATCCAGATCCGGCTCCACATCACTGATCGGCTGTTCGTCCACCATAGTGAGCTGGACATCAATCGGCGGCTCAAAGGGCGCCCGACGATCTGCCGCTGAGTAACTGAAAGCTTCGTACGCCTTGAACTCCGGCAAGGGCTCAACATACCCTCTCGGTTTTGCCCCCGTCTCGGCCATGAACTGATCAAGATCTGAAAATCCGCTGCCCTGGGAGCATGCTGTCAGGAGAGACACCAGACACACACCCAGCCAGGCTTTTACCGCATGCTTTCCTGTCATGCTCATTCTCCAGCCCGGTAGCGGTAAGTACGAGCCAAAACCTGCATATCAAGCCGGTCCGCATCTCCGCCAGTTGGTTTTATCGTCAAGTCGTGTAGCGTTACGATCCGTGGAAGGCTGGCAACGCTGCTGACAAATGATGCCAGCTCATGGTAAGAACCGGACACCCGAATATTGATTGGCAGCTCGGAATAGAAGTCCCGACGCTGTTCCGGTTGCAGCTTCACTTCCTGAAGTGCCAAACCACTACCCAAAGCCGTATTCGTAATGTCTTCAAGCAATCCTGGCACTTCGGTCTCACTTGGCAGCTGTCTTACCAGGGCGCCAAAGGTTTCTTCCATTTCCGCCATCTGGGCCTTGAAAACCTCAAGGTTTGCAACCTGATAGGCTTTCTCTTCATAAGTTTTCCGGAGTTCCTGCTCGGTGCGCTCTACACGCTCAAGTTGAGCATACTGATCCTTGATAAAGAACCAGTAACCACCTCCGGCAATCAGCCCGAAGATAATCAGAACTACGATGAACTTGATTGGAGCAGGCCAGATACCCGCGTTATTGACATCAAGGTCGTTGATATCAAATTCATTAAGGCTTTTAAGAGAGTCCGCGAGGCTCATTACTTATCCTCCCCTTCGGGCTCGGGCGTTTTCTGTTTAACCGACAGGTTGAACTGACTGTAACCGGCCCGACGACTATCAGCAGCAGACACGTTGGAGAGGTTGGGGTCCGTAAACCACTCGGATTCCTCAAACTGACGCATAAGCGTCGAAACCCGGCTATTGGACTCGGCCATGCCGACGATATCGACACGCTCGCCGGTTCTCTTCAGGTCCGTATAGAACAGACCATCAGGCAATGTCCTCACCAGCTCGTCAAAGACACGCACGATGACCGGTCGCTTACCCTGAAGGTCCTGAATGACCTGCATCCGGGCGAGGAGCTCATCCCGCTTGCGCTTGAGATTTTCGATTTCCTTGATCTGCTGGTCCAGTTTCTTCGCGGCTGTCTCGATATAGGCGTTCCGCGATTGCTGGTAAGCGATCCGGCTGTCCATATCGGTCTTCCAGAGAAAAACCAGGCCGCCGGCAATGATCGCGGCGCCAAGAATCATGACCACAAACTGCTTCTGCTTCTCGGCACGAAGTTCCTCGCGCCACGGTCGAAGGTTAATCTTTGCCATCAGTCGAAGCTCCTCATTGCCAGGCCGCAGGCAATCATCAGGGAAGGCGCATCATTACTCAGTGCCGATGCGTTGACCCGTGACCCTACTGCCATGTCTGCAAAAGGATTCGCGACCATTGTCGGCGTTCCCGTCTTTTCTTCGACCATTTCAGTGAGCCCCTGAATCGAGGCCGTGCCTCCGGCCAGAACCACGTAATCGACGGCATTGTATTGACTGGCACCAAAGAAGAACTGAAGCGCGCGGGCAACCTGCTGCACGACAGCCTCGCGGAACGGCGTAAGCACTTCTGACTCGTAATCGTCAGGCAGTCCGCCCTGCTTTTTCGCAAGACCGGCTTCCTCGAGCGACAAACCGTATCGGCGCTGGATTTCCTCGGTCAGCTGTTTGCCACCGAAAATCTGCTCTCGCGTGTAAACGGTCTTGCCACCGGCCAGAACACTCAGCGTGGTCATGGTCGCGCCAATGTCCACGATCGCTACCACCAGCTCCTCTCCCTGAGAGTCCAGCTGAGGCTCGATCAGTGCATAGGCACGCTCAAGGGCATAGGCTTCAACGTCAACCACCTTGGTAGTCAGTGAAGCTATCTCGAGTGCATCCTCGCGCATGTCGACGTTTTCCTTCCGGCAAGCAGCCAGAAGCACATCCACCTGGTCGGGGTTGTTCTCGGAAGGTCCCTGAACCTCGAAGTCGATCGCCACTTCATCCAGCGGGTATGGAATATATTGATCGGCCTCAAGGGCAATCTGATCTTCCATCTCGAATTCGTTCAGGCCGCCATCCATCTGGATAAGCTTGGTAATAACCGCAGAACCAGAGACCGCAACAGCCACCTGTTTGACACCAGAACGGGACTTGGAAGCTACGCGCTTCATTACCTCGCCCACAGCTTCTACGTCCGTAATGTTCTTTTCCACCACGGCATTGGCCGGCAAAGGCTCCACCGCGTAGCTTTCGACCTTATAACGGTCGCCCTGCTTCGATAGCTCCAGAAGTTTGACCGAGCTGGAGCTTATATCCACGCCCAGCACTGCACTGGATTTCTTTCCTAATCCAAACACGCGCTCACCCTATACCTGGTTAGATGCAACCCGGTTACGTAACTTATGTGTTTTTTATTTAAGAGAATTTCTTCACCATTCCGTCTACAATGCCTGTTCTTCTTTAATTGAGAACTTTTGCAGCGGTGAAGAGACTCTTCCATCCTAAAGCAATTTCTCAAATGATAGACCTATATCCAACAGTTGTCAGAAAAAAATGTCTCATTTGTTGCGCACATCTCGCCTATTTGCCTGGTTGTTTCTTACCGGACTGAGTGTCGCCGTTATCGTAACCTCAGGCTTCTATCTTTACCTTCGCCCTGGCCTTCCGCCGGTACATCAGCTTCTGGACATCAAGCTTCAGACGCCATTACGGGTCTATAGCAAAGACAACAGATTAATAGCAGAATTCGGTGAAAAGAGAAGGACACCCATCACAATAGAACAGATCCCAACAATTCAGTTACAAGCCTTTATGGCGGCTGAAGACGCGCGTTTTTACGAGCACTTCGGGGTCGACATCAAAGGCCTGGCGCGGGCTGCCATCGAACTGATCTCCACCGGCGAGATCCAGTCCGGGGGCAGTACCATCACAATGCAGGTTGCAAAAAATTACTTTTTGTCACGGGACAGAACCTTTATACGGAAGTTCAACGAGATACTTCTGGCTCTTCAGATTGAACGTGAACTGAACAAAAACCGCATTCTCGAGCTCTACCTGAACAAGATCTATCTCGGCAACCGTGCATACGGGATTGCTG
The DNA here is from genome assembly GCF_056859395.1 of Marinobacter sp. L-80. Taxonomy (NCBI): domain Bacteria; kingdom Pseudomonadati; phylum Pseudomonadota; class Gammaproteobacteria; order Pseudomonadales; family Marinobacteraceae; genus Marinobacter; species Marinobacter sp. L-80. Next base: position 61,671 of record NZ_JBSXOI010000046.1, on the reverse strand, counting down.
CCGCCGCTCAGGTTTATTACAACAAACCGGTCTCGGAACTGTCGCTGGCACAGATGGCGATGCTGGCCGGCTTGCCCAAGGCGCCCTCGGCATTCAACCCCCTGGCCAATCCGGACCGTGCGATGATCCGGCGCAACTGGATTCTCGGACGAATGCGCGACCTGGGATACATCACTCCGGATGCCCACGAACTTGCTGTTTCCGCCCCCATTACTGCCAGCTACAACAGCACGGAGACTGAAGTCGACGCCGACTATGTTGCCGAAATGGCGAGATCCGAGATGGTTCGGCGGTTCGGCGAGGACGCCTACACCGATGGCTACACCGTCACCCTCACAGTTGACGGCAAGAAACAGCAGGTTGCCACAGAGGCATTAAGAGACGGCCTTGAAGCCTATGATCGGCGCCACGGCTTCAGGGGCCCCATTGGGCAGATTGATCAGGAAACCCTCGCCGAGAGTGAGCCATCAGATCTGATCCTGAACTACCCTCGCGTGGAGTCCCTGCTTCCCGCAATCGTCACAGAGGTTGACGACGAATCCGGCAAAGTGGCGGTGCACGCGCGCCGCATCGGCCCCGCCACCATGGCTTTCGAAACCATGACCTGGGCGAGGCGCTACAAAACTGAAAATCTCACAGGCCCTGAGCCTGAGAAACCCTCCGATGTTGTGGCTCCCGGCGACGTTATTTATGTGCGCGCCCAGAACCCGGAACCGGCCTCGCCAGAGCCAGAAGCCAACGGGAACGAATCCCCGAATGAGCAGTCGGAGCAGCTCGCTGAAGCCTCTGTTGCGCTTGCTCAAATCCCGAGGGTTGAAGGCGCGCTCATTTCCCTGAAAGCCAAAACCGGCGCCATTGAGGCACTGAGCGGAGGTTACAGTTTTAGTCAGAGCAAATATAACCGTGCCATACAGGCAAGACGACAGCCTGGCTCCACCTTCAAGCCCTTTCTTTATCTAAGCGCTCTGGAAAGCGGTATGACACCGGCGACCATCTACAACGATGCGCCGATTGTCTTCGATGACTCGGAACTGGAGACTGCCTGGCGCCCCCAGAACTCCTCCGGGCAGTTCTATGGCCCAACCCGCCTGCGGGAAGCACTCTATCGCTCACGCAACCTGGTCTCAATCCGACTGCTGCGCGACCTGGGCATCCAGAACACGCTGGATTACCTGGCACAACTGGAAATCCCGGTAGAAAACATGCCGGACGACCTGTCACTCTCCCTGGGCAGCGGGCAGCTTACTCCCATGGAACTTGCCCGAGGCATGGCCGTGATTGCCAACGGAGGCTACGACGTTGAACCCTACCTCATCGAGACTATCACTGACTTTAGCGGTGAGACCATTTACCAGGCGCCGAAAACCGTTCTGTGCGACAAAGACTGCGACGACGATACAGCACAGGAACCATCGGGCGAGCAAGAAGGCTCGCCAAACACCGTCGCCAATGTCTCTGAAACAAGTGAGGACTCGCCCGAGGTTCGGGTTATGCCCAGACTGGCGGACGAACGCTCGGTCTTTATTCTGCATTCAATGATGCAGGACGTCATTCGTCGCGGTACCGGCAGACGAGCGCTGGCCCTTGGCCGGGATGACATCGCCGGTAAAACCGGCACCACCAACGAACAGAAAGACACCTGGTTTGCCGGCTTCAATCACGAAGTGGCCACAACCACCTGGGTAGGATTCGACCAACCGGCACCGCTTGGCAGACGTGAGTTCGGCGCCAGCACCGCGCTACCCATCTGGCTGGACTACATGGAAGTGGCCCTCGAAGGAGCACCCTCATCTCTTATGCCTCGCCCCAACGGCATCGTAAATATCCGGATCAACCCCGAGACCGGACAGCGGGCAAGGCCCGGTGAAGACGGCGTATTTGAGGTCTTCCGTGAAGAAGACGCGCCACCGCCGCTGACATCAGAAACCGAGAACGATGGTAACGGCGGTTCTGAGGAAGACGACCTGTCACGAAGAATCTTCTGACAACCTGAACAGGCACAAAAAAACCGGCGGGATCACCGCCGGTTTTTTATACCCTGGATGACAGATCAGATAATGTCGTCCATTGACTTCAGCGGGTAGTGCGCAGGGTATGGATTACGTGCAACGCCGGAATCCACGGCAGCGCGAGCAACGGCGGCCGGCACAACTTCCAGCAAGCGGACGTCCATCGGCTTGGGAATGATGTACTCTTTCCCGAACTCGAAACTCTCCACACCGTATGCCTCGCAAATTTCCTGAGGCACAGGCTCCTTGGCCAGCTCACGGATTGCATTGACGGCCGCCACCTTCATTTCCTCATTGATCGCAGTGGCACGTACGTCCAACGCTCCACGGAAAATGAACGGGAAGCCCAACACGTTGTTAACCTGGTTCGGATAATCAGAGCGGCCGGTGGCCATGATCAGATCATCGCGGGTTGCCAGGGCAACTTCCGGACTGATCTCCGGATCGGGGTTGGAGCAAGCAAATACGATAGGCTTCGGAGCCATTTTCTTAAGCTGGTCGGCGGTCAGCAGATCCGGACCAGACAGACCCAGGAATACATCAGCGCCATCAATAGCATCATCCAGAGTGCGCTTGTCCGTGTCGTTGGCGAACATCGCCTTATACTGATTCAGATCATCACGGCCAGAATGGATCACACCCTTGCGGTCGAGCATGAAGATGTTCTCAGAGCGAATACCGCAGCTGATCAACAGCTTCATGCAGGCAATAGCGGCGGCACCGGCACCCAGGCACACCACCTTCGCCTCTTCAATCTTTTTACCCTGCAGCTCAAGGGCATTGATCATGCCGGCTGCAGTTACGATAGCAGTACCATGCTGGTCATCGTGGAAGATCGGCACGTTGCACTTCTCAATAAGAGCACGCTCAATCTCAAAGCACTCGGGCGCCTTGATGTCTTCCAGGTTAATGCCACCAAAGGTGTCTGCAATACGCTCAACTGTTTCAATAAACGCCTGCGGGCTTTCGGAATTGACTTCAATATCGAAGACATCAATTCCGGCAAAGCGCTTGAACAGTACGCCCTTGCCTTCCATAACCGGCTTGCTTGCCAGCGGACCCAGGTTACCCAGACCAAGAATCGCGGAACCATCAGAGATAACAGCCACCAAGTTGCCCTTGGCGGTGTATTTGTATGCGTTCTCCGGGTCCTTTGCGATCTCGCGGACCGGTTCGGCAACCCCGGGGCTATACGCCAGGGAAAGGTCGCGGGACGTCTTGGTTGGCTTGGTGATTTCAACACTCAGCTTACCAGGCCGCGGCTTGGCGTGATATTCAAGGGCTGCTTCTTTCAGATCTTGAGACATTGCCACTGTTCCGTTTGTCACGTTTAAAGGTAATGAACCGCCGGAGCTGTGGAGCCTCTAGTTAACACCGAACCGGAGGGCCCCTATCCAGCAGAGCGCGCCATTATGGCCCGCCAGACCCGAAACGACAAGTGGGCCATGAACATTTTGTGAACAGTCAATAGTGCTAATTGCGTATGTATCTTATGAGTACACTATGAGCTCCGGGCACAAAAAAAGCGCCCGAAGGCGCTTTTCCGAGTCCACTGCGATCAGTCTTTCTTGCCGCCAATACGGCCACCGAAACGCTTCTGGAAACGGTCAATACGACCACCGGTATCCATAACTTTCTGCTTGCCGGTGTAGAACGGGTGGCACTGTGAACACACGTCCAGCTGCAGATCATGGGTGTAGGTAGAACGGGTCTTGAATGTGTTACCGCAAGAACAGGTGGCGGTAATTTCTTCGTACTTGGGGTGGATACCTTCTTTCATGGCGAACCTCGTTAGGTCATGCCGCTACCTGATCGCGGGGTATCTTGATTACCCAGGCGCCAGGCACCGCATGTTTGAATCAATTGAGAAGACGGGGCACAATCATGCCCTGCCGGAAACAGACCGAGAATCTTACTTGCAATTATTGCTGCAGGCAAGCACCACACCTGACTTCCGGACTCGCCCTCCCCGGATTTCGCGGCAGGCCGCCGACTGAAACAGGATAAGGAAAAACCGTGACACCCGTCATCCAGTGGAGCACTCAGTGCCATTGATTGCACGCATCGCCCTGAATCGTCCTCTGCGTCGACTCTTTGATTACATTATTCCAGAAGACCTTGAATTGACGCCGGGTCAGAGAGTGCGAATCCCCTTTGGCCGGCAGCAGGCAACGGGTCTCGTTGTGGAAGTGGGCGTTGAGCCGCCACCGGGAATAAAGCTCAAGCCGCTGTCATCGGTTATGGAGGACTGGCCCGCATTACCGCAAGAAACGTTCAAACTTCTCAGCTGGGCGAGCGACTACTATCAACACCCCTTGGGCGAATGCCTGTTCACTGCCCTGCCCCCGGCTCTCAGACGAGGGCGAATCGCCGAAGAAAAAACGGAACAGTGGTGGCGTGCACTCGACGACGCAGCAACACTTCCTGCAAATGCCCATAAACAGAAGGCACTTATCGATTGGCTAAGCCAGCACTCCAGGGGTGCCCCGACAAAGGATATTCTGCAGGCTGGTTTCGCCCGGGCACAGCTCAACGCACTGCGCGAGAAGCAACTGATTGAGGCCGTTTCGCCGCCCCGGCCGAATTCAGGCGGTGAGGACCCTGAGCTTCTTGCTCGCAGACCGGAATTGTCCATGGCCCAGGCTTCAGCCGCAGAAGGGCTGGCTGCTCCGGGCGAAGGGTTTGGTGCCTTTCTCTTATACGGCATCACCGGCAGCGGAAAAACCGAGATCTACCTGCACTATCTGAAACAACACCTCGGCGCCCAGGATCAGGCCCTGGTGCTGGTTCCGGAGATCAACCTCACGCCGCAAACCGTTGCCCGATTCCAACACTACTTCGGCAGCCGGATTGTAGTATGGCACTCAGCCCTTAACGACGGTGAGCGCCTGACAACCTGGCTGAAAGTCCGCAACGGTGAACCGGTTATCCTGGTAGGCACCCGATCGGCTGTTTTACTGCCCTTCACCAACCTGCGCACTATCATTGTCGATGAGGAACACGACAGCTCATACAAACAGGGCGAAGGTTTCCGGTATTCCGGCCGCGACCTGGCCGTCTATCGAGCCCACCTGAACAACTGCCCCGTCATCCTCGGATCGGCGACTCCGTCACTGGAATCCGTGCACAACGCCGAGCAGGCCAAATACCACCTGGTTAAACTCGAAGAACGTGCCGGCAACGCGGCACCACCGGTCATCAGTCTGCTGGATATCCGAAGCCGCCCACTGGAAGGCGGCTTATCAAGGCCCGCCCTGAATGCCATCGAGCAAACCCTGGCCAGAGGTGAGCAGGCACTGGTCTTTGTCAATCGACGTGGATTTGCCCCGGTCATGATGTGCTTCGACTGCGGCCACATGGTTGAGTGCCCCCGTTGCGACACGCGGCTGACCTATCACCGCCGGGACCGGGCAATGCGATGCCACCACTGCGACTACCAGACGGCAGCTACAGAACACTGCCCGAAGTGCCAAAGCGAGGCCTTCAAACCTGTTGGACAGGGCACAGAAAGAACAGAAGATATTCTCGCCAACGCTTTCCCGGACACGCCGGTTGTGCGAGTGGATCGCGACAGCACACAGCGCAAAGGCAGCATCCAGGGCATTCTGAATCAGGTGAACAGCGGAAAGCCGTGCGTGCTCGTCGGCACCCAGATGCTGGCGAAGGGGCACGACTTCCCCAACGTTACCCTCGTGGTGGTGGTCAACGCCGACGGCGGACTGTTCAGCGTGGATTTTCGCGCACCCGAACAACTCATTCAGACCCTTCTGCAGGTCAGCGGCCGCGCCGGCCGCGGCACAAAACCCGGCAAAGTTCTGGTGCAAACCTGCCACAGTGACCACCCGTTACTGAAAACGCTCTGCGAAGGCCAGTATCTCGATATCGCCGATCAACTTCTCAGTGAACGGGAAGAAGGACAATTCCCGCCATTCCGCGCCATGGCCATCTTCAGGGCTGAAGCCGACACCATGGAAAAGAGCCTGCAAGTACTGGATACGATAAAGCCCCTTACCAATACCACAGGCATCGAAACCTGGGGCCCACTGCCAGCCATGATTGCCCGGCGCGCCGACAAGCACCGGGCACAACTCATCCTCAACGCCCGCAACCGTAAAAAGCTGAACAGTTTGCTGACCGGAATTTGCCAGGAACTGGACCAGAGAAAGCTGCCTGCCGGGGTGAAATGGATGATTGATGTTGATCCGCAGGAGACGGGCTAACCATCACTCTTTTGGGATGGAGATGCAGGTTACAAAGTTTTTCATAATTGAATACTAATCATCATTGCCGCATTGGTTCCTGTGCTATGATTTTCAGCAACAAAACGACAAACTGCGTTAAAACACCGGAGCTTACAGTTCTGATGACGTGAATTTGCATCAGAGGGCTTTCGCTTTAATCGAAAACTGGAGAGAAATAATGTCAGGGAAATTCATTAAACGCGCGTCAGCGCTATCCTTAGCACTTTTGCTAACTGCCTGCGGGGGAGATGAGAATTCAGCTCCTCTAGTCGGCATTGGCGGCGGCACCCCGCCCTCTACCGGTGGTGATGCAGACAATGGTGACGTGCAACAAATCACTCTTGAGCTTGGAACAGGCAGCGGCTCCTCATTCCAGTCAGGCCAGATGAGCGTCTCCGCAACATCACTCTCTGCGGGAGGCTCAACCAGACTTGACTTTAACGTAGTGAACGCAGCTGACGGGAACGCCATTTACAACACTGATGAAACATCTGTAACTGTTTCATCTCTTTGCCAAAATGCTGTTTTTGACAGCCCTTTGACGACGACTTCTGGCTCATTCAGCACAACTTACGAGGCAGGGTGCGCGGGTACTGACACAATAACAGCCCGCTTGACGAATGGCTCAACAGCGACAGCGAATGTCTCTGTAGCCGCCCCTGAAATCGGAGAACTCGAATTTGTCAGCGCCACTCCAGAATCAATTGCGTTGAGCGGAAGCTCCAACAGCACCCGTCCCAGCGTCTCTGAAGTCACGTTCAAGCTCGCAGATAAGAATGGAAACGCGATTACAACCGGCGAAGAAATTACATTCAGCCTGTCGACAGAAGTAGGAGGAATCTCTCTTTCTCAAATCTCAACGGATAGCGATGAACAAGGCTTGGCGACAACACGAGTGAATGCCGGAACAGTTGCAACCGTTGTGAGCGTTACAGCGACCTACACTCCAGACAATGGCCCAGCGATTCAAACAACATCGGCGCCAATTTCCATCAGCGCAACAATTCCAGACCAAGACAGCTTTTCTATATCAGTTGAGGACAACTTTCTGCCTAATGCTAGGAACTATGACGGTGTGGAGGTGCCAATATCAATTAGGGCTGCAGATAGGAACAACAATAGGATCAGTGACGCGATTGTCAATTATGTTACTAATGCCGGTTCAGTCCAGAGTGAATGCACACTTCAAGATGGAGCATGCTCTGTCAGTTGGATTAGCCAAGACCCAAGGCCAGAGGATGGTATTGTTCTCGTTCTTGCCCGTACGGTAGGCGAAGAAAGTTTTAGGGACCTTAATAGTGATGGTCAATATGTTGAGGCAAATGATGATTTCAATGTGGCCACAGACGATAAAGGCGAAGCATTCTTGGATCGCAACCTAGATGGTTTGCGAAACACTAACGAAGAATACTTCGACTACAATAGTAACGGTCAATACGACTCGGCGAACGGTATTTACAATGGAACAGCGTGCGCAGACACGCCAGCCAATTGCACAACGTCGCTACTTGAGATCACGCAAACCGCTAAAATTTTTATGGCTAGCGACAATATTACTGTCTCTTTCACCACCCCCGTAGCCCCCGGAGAAGTGTGCGTTGAGATTTCCGGCGTCTTTACCGACAGCCAAAGCAACATCATTGAAGGTCCACCACCGGGCGGTACAAACGTGAGTTTCTCAACGACGAATGGAACCATTGTCGCTCCGTCCTCATTCACTACAACCACCTCCTACAGGGAAAACCCGGTAGAACAGTGCGTTATCGTTGAAGCTGACGACACACCATCGACCGGCACTCTAACCGTTGAGGTAAACCCTCCTGCCCCGTTTAGTGGAAACGCCTTCATATTCAGGGAATCTCTCACGGATTAAATTTTATAGCCGCCCTGCATCCAAGCAGGGCGGCTATAAATTTGAGAAGACTATCCCTTTCCGCGATAATACCCGCCTTCTGTTTTCAGTGGGCTTCCTGCCCCGAACCTAATTCTCCTGTAAACCGAGTCATCTGACAGCATGAAAGAGACCGTTTCCGATCTGCTCCAGTCTGCACTGGCAGCACTCCAAGCCGATGGCACGCTACCTGCGGACCAGTCCTTCACTCCACAGGTGGGCAATACCAAGGACAAGTCCCACGGCGATTATGCCTGCAACATTGCCCTGGTTGCCTCGAAAGCGGCTGGCTGCGCGCCCCGCAAACTGGCGGAGGCGCTGGTCGAGAACCTGCCTGAGAGCAGTGCGGTGGAGAAGGTGGAGATTGCCGGGCCCGGTTTTATCAACTTCTTTATGAGCACTGCGAGTGCCTTTGAAGTGGTCAATACCATACTGGATGAAGGCTATCGTTTCGGCCGCAACAATCAGGGCCAGGGCGAAAAAGTTCAGGTGGAGTTTGTCTCGGCCAACCCCACAGGCCCCCTCCACGTTGGCCACGGCCGTGGCGCGGCAATCGGCGACTGCCTTTGCCGGCTGCTGGAAGCAAACGGTTACGATGTAACCCGGGAGTTCTACTACAACGACGCAGGGGCGCAGATTGATAACCTGGCGCTCTCAGTCCAGTCGCGGGTGAAAGGTCTGACGCCGGACGACGAGAGCTGGCCGGCGGACGGCTACCGGGGCGATTACATTGTTGATGTTGCCAAGGCCTACCTTGCCGGCGACACCGTTACTGCAGACGATCGGGAAGTGACCGCCAAGGCGGATCCGGAGGACCGCGATGCCATCCGCGAATTCGCCGTCGCCTACCTGCGGCGGGAGCAGGATCTGGACCTGAAAGCCTTCGGGGTTCAGTTCGATGTCTATTTCCTGGAATCCTCCCTGTACGAAGACGGCAAGGTCGAAGCGACGGTCAAGCGCCTGCAGGAAAATGGCTACACCTACGAGCAGGATGGCGCCATGTGGCTGAAGACCACCGAGTTCGGCGATGACAAGGACCGGGTCATGCGCAAGAAGGATGGTGGTTACACCTACTTCCTGCCGGATGTCGCCTATCATCTGGACAAGTGGCAACGGGGCTTCACCACCGTGATTAACGAACAGGGTGCCGATCATCACTCAACCGTTACCCGCGTCCGCGCCGGCTTGCAGGCACTGAATGCCGGCATTCCTCAAGGCTGGCCTGATTACGTGCTGCACCAGATGGTGATGGTGACCCGCTCCGGCCAGGAGGTAAAAATCTCCAAACGCGCGGGCAGCTATGTCACAGTCCGGGACCTGATTGATGAAGTGGGCCGCGATGCCACCCGATTCTTCCTGGCCGCGCGCCGCGTCGATTCACAATTGACCTTCGATATCGATCTGGCTCGCTCCCAGACCAATGAAAACCCGGTCTATTACGTTCAGTATGCCCACGCGCGCATCTGCAGCGTGCTTCGAAAACTGGCCGAGGAAGGTGTAGAGCGCAGTCGCAACGAATGTATTGGCGACCTCTCTCTGCTGACGCTTGACGAGGAAAAGGACATGGCCAACCAGCTGGCCAAGTATCCGGAGCTCATTGCCAATTCCGCCGCGCAACGTGAGCCGCACCATCTCACGCACTACCTGCGGGACCTGGCGGGCCAGTTCCATACGTATTACAACGCCCACAAGGTATTGATTGAAGATACGGCGATTCGTGATGCCAGGGTCAGCCTCTACCTTGCCATCCGGCAGGTTATTGCCAACGGCTTGGACCTGTTGGGCGTCAGCGCACCGGAAGAGATGTAACACGAATGTCCCGAGATTACGCCCGCAAGGACAGGCCCGCCAAAGCGTCGGCCACGTCGCGCACGAAACCGGCGAGGCAGACAAAGCCAAAAGCGGCCCGTCCAAAACCCAAGGCCAGTGCCCGTGCCCAGCACGGCAGTTTGTCACTCAAGTGGATTCTGTCCCTGGCTGCCGTGGGCGGCTTCATCGGGTTTATCTTTTATCTGAACTCCCTGCCTGCAAACCCGGGTTCGCAACCGCAAGCAGTCAGTGAGAAGCCGGCCCAGAAATCTGCAAAGACGCCTGCGGAAACAGCCAAGGAAGAAGACAAGCCCGGGTTCCGGTTCTACGAGATGCTGCCGGAATCCGAGGTAGTACCGCCCAAAGTCGAAGAATACACGCCCGGACCGACGCAAACGGATTTCAATTATCTGCTTCAGTCCGGCTCCTTCCGCAGCAAGGAAGACGCGGAACGACAGCGGGCCCAGATCGCTTTCCAGGGTTTGCGGGCAAGCACCCAGAGGATTGATCTGGACAACGGCTCCGTCTGGTACCGTGTCAACGTTGGCCCTTTCACATCCAGAAGCCAGATGAATTCTGCTATCGACAAACTGGTTTCTCTGAATATCCAGCCATTAGTCCGTAAGATCCCCAAGGAAGGCTGATCTTTCGGGCCTGGTGCGAACACCTTGAATTCGCACCAGAAGCCTCCATAACAACGGGATACCAATTTCAATCAGGCAATTGGAGCCCAAATGACTACCATTCTTTCCGTCAGGCGCGATGACGAAGTTGCCATGGGTGGCGACGGCCAGGTTTCCCTCGGCAATACCGTAATGAAAGGCAATGCCCGGAAGGTTCGCCGCCTCTACAACGGCCAGGTGATCGCCGGCTTCGCGGGCGGTACCGCCGATGCCTTCACCCTGTTCGAGCGATTCGAAGCCCAGCTTGAAAAACACCAGGGCAACCTCACCAGGGCTGCGGTGGAATTGGCGAAAGACTGGCGCACAGACCGCGCCCTGCGCAGGCTCGAGGCCTTACTGGCTGTAGCGGACAAAACCGCCTCGCTGATCATCACCGGTAACGGGGATGTGATAGAGCCGGAACAGGGCCTGATTGCCATCGGGTCTGGCGGGCCCTTTGCCCAGGCTTCAGCCCGGGCCTTGCTGGAAAACACAGACCTGTCCGCCCACGAGATAGTCGAGAAAGGTCTGGATATCGCCGCCGATATTTGTATCTACACCAACCACAATCGCACCCTTGAAGTGCTCTCCAAAAACGACTGATCCGGAGCGACCATGTCTGCAATGACTCCCCGTGAGATTGTCCACGAGCTCAACAAACACATCGTGGGCCAGGAAGAAGCCAAGCGGGCGGTGGCTATCGCCCTGAGAAATCGCTGGCGCCGGATGCAGCTGGACAGCAGCCTGCGCGATGAGATCACTCCCAAGAACATCCTGATGATCGGTCCCACGGGTGTGGGTAAAACCGAGATTGCCCGGCGCCTCGCAAAATTGGCCGATGCCCCGTTTCTGAAAGTGGAGGCCACCAAATTCACCGAAGTCGGCTACGTCGGCCGCGACGTGGAATCCATCATTCGTGATCTGGCGGATATGGCCGTCAAGATGCTCCGCGAAGCAGAAATGAAGCGTCACGAAGAACGGGCACTGGACGCGGCGGAAGAGCGCATCCTGGATGCACTGATCCCGCCGCCCCGGGATTTCGGTGAGGACAGCCAACGCAGTTCCGACTCATCCACTCGCCAGCTGTTCCGGAAAAAACTCCGGGAGGGCGAACTGGATGACAAGGAAATCGAGATCGACCTGCGTAATTCCAGCGCAGGAGTCGAAATTATGGCGCCTCCGGGCATGGAGGAGATGACTAATCAGCTGCAGAGCATGTTCTCCAACCTGTCTTCCGACAAGCGAAAAACACGGAAGATGAAGGTTTCTGACGCCCTCAAGCGGGCCAAGGAAGAAGAAGCTGCGAAGCTGGTCAACGAAGAAGAGATCAAACAGAAAGCCATTCAGGCCGTCGAGCAGAATGGCATCGTGTTCGTGGATGAGATCGACAAGGTCGCCAAGCGATCCGAGAATACTTCGTCGGATGTTTCCCGCGAAGGCGTCCAGCGCGATCTGCTCCCGTTAATCGAGGGCAGCACCGTGAGTACGAAATACGGTTCTGTGCGCACCGATCATATTCTGTTCATCGCTTCCGGCGCGTTCCACCTGTCCAAGCCCTCGGACCTGATTCCGGAGCTGCAGGGCCGCTTGCCGATCCGCGTTGAGCTTCAGGCACTGACACCCGAAGATTTCAAGCGCATCCTGACAGAACCGGATGCCTCCCTGGTGCAGCAATACGAAGCGCTTATGCTGACCGAAGGTGTGAAACTGACCTTCCGGGAGGATGCCATTGCGCGTATCGCCGAGGTTGCCTGGAAGGTGAACGAGAGCACTGAAAACATCGGTGCCCGGCGACTGCACACCGTCCTTGAGCGGTTGCTTGAAACCCTTTCCTTCGATGCCGGTGACAAGGTTACCGATGGCTTCGAGGTAACCGCCGAATACGTGGATGAAAAGCTTGGAGAGTTGTCCGAAGACGAGGATCTGAGCCGGTACATTCTGTAGGCGTGAGCGAGACGGTGCAGATGACACAGTCATCTGCACCGTCACCTACTGAACATTATTGCGCCTTTGAAAAGAGGTGCGACACGTTAGTCAAGCCACCCGCCAACCGGCCCTTCTCGGCTTTTTTCTTCCTGCCCTTGGCCACATACAGTGGCAGCATTTCGCCGTAAAGACTGGTACTGATCGTGCGCTGCTCGTCTTCAAGGCGATCCCGGCGAAGCTTGATGCCATATTTCGCCAGCTTGGGCTCCAACTGGTCTGCGCGACTCAAAAGATCCCGCCGTGTCATCTGATAGGCGTGCTCACACACCATTCTACGGGACTGGAAGCTGAATACGTTGGAGAAGAACAGCTTGGCGTCGTCGCGGGTGGGTTCAAACAGCAGAATATCCTTGTCGGGATAATCCCGGGCATACTGGGCAATGCCCGACTGCATCCTTGAGTACACCATGGTCCTGAAGGTCTGCGACAGAACGTTTGGCATACCTGAGCGGGTCAGTTCGCCCGGCTTCATGGAGCCGGCCCGGACCGCTGCACTGGCATCAATCGGCACCTGGGGATTCACGGCGAAAACCAGGTCGGCACCATCCTCAAAGGCCACGGAAGCGTGCAGCCCCTTGCGCAGCGTACCGTCCACATAATACCGCCCATCGATTTCCACTGGCACATACAACCCCGGCGAGGCAGTGCTGGCCTGAATAGCCTTGGAAATGGGCACATGGTCAAAACCGGGAGCGCCAAAACAGACCGCTTCGGTACTCTCAACATCGGCAGCCACGATGTAGAGGCTGCGCTTGAGCTGACGGAAATCATTGGTGCGCCCGAGCATGGTGAAGGCCCGTTTGAGATACTCATGCAGGCCTTCGTTATCAAACAGCCCGGCCGGCGCTGCCTGGGCCAGGATGGTCATGGCTTCCAGCAGGCTCTGATCGTAAGGGTTGTTGACGAAGCGACTCACTGCCGTCGAAACCAACCCGGGAATTGCCAGCAATCGACTGCCAATCTCCCGGAAAGCCGGGCGATAGAATACTTCCGGATGGAACGGGTGTACTTCCGCCTCGTTGCGCACGAAAATCCGGCAAAGTTGCGCCGTGGTCATCTGGTTAGCGAGATTCGCCGCCACAAAAGAGCCGCCATTAACACCAACATAGACATCGATGTTGTTGAAATCGAGACCATCAAGCGCCTCATCCAGCGCCCGGAGCGCTCCGATTTCATAAATGCCGCCCAGAGGACCACCGCCACCAAGGGCAAGCCCGATGCGGGGAGCGGGTTTATGGTCAATTGGCGAGCTCATAGCCTTCCCTTTTCCGGATTAAGAATGCGGGCCCGACGGGCAGGCCGCCAGATAATTCCATTCTCAAGATAACAACCGTATTTAGAGTGCGCACCCTATATTGCCCAAACCCGCACCTGCGATCAGGAAACGGCGGCCTCTGATACCGCCATGGCCGTTGACTTGCCGGGGCGCAGGTAACGGCCGAAGCCGGCATTACGCAACGCCAGGTCGACACAGCTCTTGATCACGTGAGGCGAGTCCAGCAACAACACATCTTCCAATAGCTGAATGGCCCACTCACGGCTGACACTGCGAATCACCGATTTGACCTTCGGCAAGCTGGCGGCGTTCATGGACAGGGAATCGTAACCCATGGCCATCAACAGCAGCGCACCGCCGGGATCACCCGCCAGTTCACCGCAGATGCCAACGGGCTTGCCCACCGAGTGAGCGTCCTGAGCGATTCGCACCAGCGCCTGGAGTACCGCCGGATGATACGAGTGATAGAGCTGGGCAACCCGGGGATTGTTACGATCGACCGCCAGCAGATACTGGGTCAGGTCGTTGGAACCAACAGAGAGGAAGTCCACCCGGTCCGCCAGCTCCCGGATCTGGTAAACGGCAGCGGGGATTTCGACCATCACGCCCACCTTGGGCATGTGAATGTCGTAACCCTCTTCCCGAACCTCGTGGTACACCCGGTAAATCAGGTGCAGGGACTCCTCCACCTCCGAGATGTTGGAGATCATTGGCAGCATGATCTGGAGGTTATTCAACCCCTCGCTGGCCTTGAGCATGGCCCGAACCTGAACCAGGAAGATCTCCGGGTGGTCGAGGGTAACCCGGATACCCCGCCAGCCCAGGAACGGGTTTTCCTCCTGGATCGGGAAATAGGTCAGCGCCTTGTCGCCGCCAATATCCAGCGTCCGCATGGTAACGGGGCTCGGCGCGAAGGCTTCGAGCTGCTCCCGGTAATACTCTCGCTGCTCCTGCTCTGAGGGGAAGCGGTCCTTGATCATGAAGGGCACTTCGGTCCGGTAAAGACCGATACCCTCGGCACCGTGCGAGAGCGAGCGCACCACATCGGTCATCAACCCGGTGTTCACCAGAAGTGAGACCCGATGGTGATCGGTGGTTTCACAGGGCTTGTCCTTGAGAACTTCAAGCCCGCGAATAAGTTCGTCTTCTTCGTCGCAGATCGCCTGGTAGTAGGACCGGAGGTCTGCCGATGGCGAAGCAAAAATCTGGCCCTCAAAGCCGTCTACGATCAGCTCCTTGCCGTCGAGCTGGTTTACGGGAATATCGACCAGCCCCATAACAGTCGGCACGCCCATGGCGCGTGCCAGAATGGCGACATGAGAGTTACTGGAGCCTTTGACCGACACCAGACCCACCAGCTGCCCCTTGGGGACCTCGCCAAGCATGGCAGGTGTCAGCTCTTCGCTGACCAGGACCGTGCGCTCGGGGTAGTTCAGGTGTTTCTGCTCGCCTTCCTGCAGATGAGACAGCAGACGGCGGCCCAGGTCCCGGATATCAACAGCGCGTTCCTGCAGGTAATGATCGTCCATCATCTCGAAATGACGGATGTACTGCTGGACCACCTGCTTGAGAGCGCCCTGGGCCCAGATCCCTTCCCTGATCTTGTTCGACACCTCACCAGGCATGGCATCGTCGCCCAGCATTCTCAGATAAACATCGAACAGGGCCTGCTCTTCAGGACGCAGCTGCGAAGCCAACCGCTTGGCAACCCGCTCGATATCTTCCCTTACCGCCTTAACCGACGCTCCGAACAGGGCCAGTTCCTGATCAATATCGTCAGTCGGCTTTTCCGGAACCACATCAAGATCAGCGGATGGATAAACGACAACGCCATTGCCGATGGCAACACCTGGAGCACCCGGCACGCCGTTAAAACTAACATCGTGTGCCTCCTCACCGGTCAGGGACAGGCCACTGATGGCGCCGGTGGCTTCACTATGGGCTATGACCCCCGCCAGCTGAGCGGAAACGGTTACCAGGAATGCCTCTTCGCCCTCATCAAAGCACCGGGAACTCTCCCTCTGCTGGACAACGAGCACACCCAACACCCGGCGATGGTGAATGATCGGAACACCCAGGAACGAGCGGAAGCGCTCCTCACCAGTCTCGGGGAAGTAACGATAGCGTGGATGGGAGGGCGCATCCTCGAGGTTGATAGGCTCCTCACGAGAGCCCACCAGGCCGACAAGACCCTCTGAATAGGCCAGGCTCACCTGGCCAACCGCCTTGCGATAAAGGCCTTCGGTGGCCATCAAAATGTAGCGGTTGGTGGCAGGGTCAAGCAGGTAGACGGAACAGACCTCGGTTCCCATGGCTTTCTGCACCCGCGATACAATGATATCCAGCGCCTCCTGCAGATCGCGGGCGCTGTTTACCTCTTGTACTAGACTTCGCAGAATGCTCAGCATGGCGGTGTCAGTCCGTCATTTCTGGTGTTCCTGTAAACGCCGATTCTGCTCCGCCCTATGCCACTGCTCCATGTTGTAGAACAGTCGCGGCGCAAGCTCTCTCAGCGCGCGTCGATACACTTCTCGCTTGAATGAAACCACCTGCCCCAACGGATACCAGTAGCTTACCCACTGCCAGCCGTCGAACTCCGGTGAATCCGTACCGTCCACGCAAACCTGCGCGTCCGGCGATAACATCCTCAGCAGGAACCATTTCTGTTTTTGGCCCACACAAACGGGGTGGGAGTTTTGGCGTACCATCCTCCTCGGGAGTCGATACCTCAGCCAGCCTCGCGTGCAGCTGATGATTTCCACATCGTTTGCACAGAGGCCGATTTCCTCTCCAAGCTCCCGATACAGCGCATCCTCGGGGGATTCATCATGTTTGATGCCACCCTGGGGAAACTGCCAGGAGTCCTGCCCTATTCGCCTTGCCCAGAGAACTTCTCCTCTGTGATTGGCCAGAATGATTCCGACGTTGGGTCTGAAACCGTCTGAATCGATCACGGCACAGTCCTCTCAAAAGTCGGTTGACCGGTACAAAAATTCACCGGTCGGATTTGTCCAAGTTGCTCTCATTCTTACAGAATCCCAAGGGTTCGGCAAACGGAGCCGTTGGGGACAGGTCATGATAGACTTGGCGTTTTACTGCAAGCCCTGTGATCACCGGAGGTAGCCGCTTGACGCTCGCAATTTTTGATCTCGACAACACCCTTTTAGCCGGAGACAGCGACCACGCCTGGGGCGAATTTCTGGTGGAGGAAGGCATTGTCGATGCCGAGGAATACCGCCTTGCCAACGACCGCTTCTATCAGGAATACCTGAACGGCGAGCTGGATATTCTGCACTACCTGGGGTTTGCCCTTCAGCCTTTGGCCAGTCACAACATGGAAGAGCTACTGGCGTGGCGGGAAGCCTTTATGGAGAAAAAAGTGCGCCCCATGATGCAGGCCACTGCAGATACGCTGCTGGACAGCCACCGGGAGCAGGGTCACACCCTGATGATCATCACCGCCACCAACCGTTTTGTGACTGAACCCATTGCCGAGGCCCTCGGCATAGAACATCTGATCGCCACCGAGCCCGAGCTTGTCAACGGCCGTTATACAGGCGAAGTGGCCGGCACTCCGAGCTTTCAGGATGGCAAAGTCGCGCGACTGGATGACTGGCTGAGTGCCCATAACAGGACACTCGAGGGGGCCTGGTTCTACAGCGACTCCCACAATGACTTGCCGCTGCTGAAAAAAGTGGACAACCCGGTAGCCGTCGACCCGGACCCGACCCTGGAGCAATTTGCCCGGGACAACGGCTGGAAAGTGATGTCACTGAGAGGCTGAAATGTGAATATGGGGTCAGATGAAAGCTTTCATCTGACCCCGACTTCAAATGCTTCAGAAGAAGCCTGTTAGTGAGCGTACAAAGCAGGACTTGATGTAATCGGTCTCGGGGATGCCCGGAATCACCGGGTGATCCGGAGCCTGATGCCCCTGCTCGAGCAACTGGACAAAGCGGTCGATCTTGCGGCCGCTGCCTCGAATGATGTCCACCAGCTTCTCCTGCGAGAGATGCATCGAACAGGACGCGGAAACCAGTATCCCATCGCGCTCCAGCAACCGCAGACCGAGCTGGTTCAGCCGGGCATAGGCCTCTTCACCCGCCTTCTGGTCCCTGCGCCGGGGAATCAGTGCCGGCGGATCGAGAACCACCACATCAAACTTCTCCTTCTCATCCGCCAGCGCCTTCAGGGCCTCGAAGGCATCTCCCTCAATGGTTTCCACATTGTCGAGGCCATTGAGCCTGGCGTTGTGGTGAACCGAATCAATGGCACCGGCCGAACTGTCGACACAGGTCACTTGGGTGGCCCCGGCACAAGCGGCCTGAATGCCCCAGCCACCGACATAACTGAACACATCCAACACCCGCTTGCCCGGCGCATAGGCCTGCAAACGGGCACGGTTCATCCGATGATCGTAAAACCAGCCCGTCTTCTGGCCGCCTTCCAACGGCACCTCGAACCGGACACCGTTCTCCTCCACCTCCAGCAGACTCACCGCAGCGCCATGGGCCTGCTCCACGTAGGTATCCAGCCCCTCCACCTTGCGCATCTTGCCATCGTTCTTGAGGATGATCGCCTCAGGGTGCACCAGCCGCTGGACTGCCCGAACAACTGCCTCCTTCATCGCTTCCATACCGGCCGTGGAAATCTGCACCACCACCGTGGAATCAAACCGGTCAATCACCAGCCCCGAAAGCCCGTCACTGTCGCCAAACACCCAACGGTAAAACGGCTTGTCGAAAAGCCGTTCTCTGAGCGCAAGCGCAGCCTCCATCCGCTGGGTCAACCGCTGGGGCGTCATACCGTGGCCCGGATCCCGACTGATCAGCCGGCCACAAATCAGCGCATGGGGATTAACGAACACTGTACCCAGAGGCTTGTCGTTCGACGCCCGAAGCTCCGCCTGAACACCGGCCTCGAATTCCGTCAGCGGACTGCGGCGGGTGTCCACCTCATTGCTGTAAACCCATAGATGGCCAGCACGGAGACGGCGCTCTGCGCCTTTTCGAAGATACAGAACCGGAAAATTCATAAAGACCACCTGGAAAGGAAAGACAGGGATTATACAAGATGAGTTGAAACTGATACCGATGTATGACGGGCTGACGGGGCGGGCCTTCCAAAACTGTGCGGAGCCAGGGATGGCGGAGCCAAGCGTACAGGGACGTATTCACAGCGTGTTTTGGAAGGCCCGCCCCGTCAGGCCAGCCTCCCAAGCGGAAGTGTTATTCCTCGGCCGCCACATGCTCCGCATAAGCTGTAGAATCCATCAGGCCATCCAGCTCACCAGCATCCTCAAGCCGCACCTTGTAAAGCCAGCCGTCACCGTAGGGATCTTCGTTGACCTTCTCCGGCTCGTCCTCAAGGCTCTCATTCACCTCGATAACCTCACCGGTCACCGGGCTGAACACATCCGAAGCCGACTTCACAGACTCAGCGACTCCGGCTTCCTCTCCACCGTTAACCGTTGCGCCCACATCCGGAACACCGATGTATACCACATCACCCAGTTGCTCCTGGGCAAAATCCGTAATACCGACAGTCGCCGTGCCATCGTCTGACACGCGAACCCATTGATGGGTCTCAATGTATTTCAGGTCTGCGGGTATCTCACTCATAGTCTGGTTTCCTGAACGAATTTTTTGCGCAGTTTAACTGAAGAGGTTAATTCCAGCGAACCTCACGTGCCAGCTTCATGAACGAATTCAGGTAATCCACCTCCCGATCCCGCTCACGAAGTCCCAAAAAGATCTGTTTCGGAATCCCCGTTTCCCCGAGCTGAACCGGCCGAACCGGAATCCGGGTACCGTAATCCTCGACCAGCCAGCGTGGGAGCGCGGCCACCCCGCGCCCTGCCGCAACCATTTGCAACATGATATCGGTGGTCTCGATGGTTTTGTGCCGCGCGGGACTGGCGTGGGCCGGAAGCAAGAACCGCGTGTAGATATCCAGACGTTCGATTTCCACCGGGTAGGTGATCAGGGTTTCTTTCTCCAGATCCCCGGGTTCAGCCCAGGCCTTGTCCGCCAGAGCATGGTCCGCGGCCACCACCAACACCTGCTCGTAGTCGAACACCGGCTCGAAAACCAGGCCCGGGCGCTGCAGGGGGTCCGGAGTTACCAGCATGTCGATGTCGTGACCGAACAGGGCGCCAATGCCGCCAAACTGGAATTTCTGTTTTACATCCACATCCACCCCGGGCCAGCCCTCCAGATAGGGCCCGACTACTTTCAACAGCCATTGATAGCAGGGATGGCACTCCATTCCGATACGCAGCGTGCCACGCTGCCCCCTGGCAAACTGGCCGATCAGCATCTCCGCGTGCTCCATCTGCGGCAGCAGCCTGTTGGCCAGCGAAAGCAGGTATTCCCCCGACTGGGTCAGTCGCAACTGCCGCCCTTCCCGCACCCAGACGTCGGTACCCAACTGGTGTTCCAGCTTACGGATGGAATGGCTGAGGGCAGATTGCGTCAAGTGCAGGCACTCGGCGGCCGCCGTCAAAGACCCCTGCTGATTCACTGCCCGGAGAATTTCCAGATGGCTTCGCTCGATCATTATCACCCTTCGCATGAGCAATATTCATTGATCTCTGAAATAATACCATTATTTTTCATTCCGCCAGGTGGATATTCTGCACTTTCTTCAAAATCACGAAATCAAGCAGAGGACACACCATGGTAACCACCCACAATCTCGGCTTCCCACGAATCGGGGCCCGCCGCGAGCTGAAGTTTGCCCAGGAAGCCTTCTGGAAAGGCCGGATAAACGAGGAGGATCTGCAGATTACCGGTGCCGATCTCCGGCGCAGGCATTGGCAGAACCAACGCCCACTGGACCGAGTGCCCGTCGGAGACTTCTCCTTTTACGATCAGATACTGGATATGAGTGTCACCCTGGGCAACCTGCCTGAGCGGGTGAACGACACCAAAGGCAGCGAACTCGACCGTTATTTCCGGGTAGCCCGGGGGCGTTCCGGGCAGGAATCAGCCTGCTGTGGTGTTCAGGCAGGGGAAATGACCAAATGGTTCGACACCAACTATCACTACATCGTGCCCGAGTTCCACCAAAACACCCGCTTTCGACTCAATGGCAACCGACTAATCGATCAGATCGACGAGGCGCGAGCCCAAGGATTAACACCAAAGCCGGTGATTATCGGCCCCGTCACCTATCTCTGGCTTGGCAAAGCCAAAGACGACAGCGACCGACTATTGCTGCTGGAGTCTTTACTGCCCGTGTACTCAGAGCTTCTGGAACTGTTAGCAGACCGTGGCGTTGAGTGGGTTCAGGTAGACGAACCCGCGCTTGTGACCGACCTGGATGCGGACTGGCGCCACGCCTTCAGCCTCGCTTATCACCACCTCAAGACAAGCACGCCGAAGTTGTTGGTAACCACTTACTTCGGTGAATTGCGAGAAAATCTGCAGCTGGCCTGTGAATTACCCGTGGCCGGATTGCACCTCGATGCCATCAGTGCCCCACAGGAAGTCCCCCGTGTGGTCGACTGGCTACCGCCCCACAAGCAACTTTCTTTGGGCGTTATCAATGGCCGGAATATCTGGCGATCGGATCTGGAGAAGACCCTCGACTGGCTCGAACCGGTCTATGAAAAGTTGGGGAATCGTCTCTGGCTCGCGCCATCCTGCTCACTGATTCATGTGCCTGTCGATCTAACGAGTGAAGACAAGCTTGACCCGGAAATCCGCAGCTGGCTGGCATTCGCCGTCCAGAAACTGGATGAACTGAAGACTCTCGCCACAGCGTTGAGTAATGGAAGAGCGGCCGTTCGCGAACAACTGGCGGAATCGACGGTAGCCGTCAACAGTCGGGCAACATCCGAACAAGTTCACAGCGCTTCTGTGCAGGCCCGTCTCGCCGACGTCAGTCCGGCACTCGGTCAGCGGCAAAGCCGTTTCCCGGACCGCATCGCCATACAGCAACGGAAGCTTGGCCTACCCCGCTTCCCGACAACCACCATCGGGTCCTTTCCCCAAACACGGGATATCCGCCAGACCCGCTTGCAGTTCCGAAAGGGTGAGCTAACGGAGCCGCAATACAACGCCCGGATTCGCGAAGAGGTTCGTCGCTGCATTGTCGAGCAGGAGGCCCTGGGGCTCGATGTGCTTGTTCACGGCGAAGCCGAGCGAAACGACATGGTCGAATATTTCGGCGAACAACTGGACGGCTATGCCTTCAGTCAGTTCGGGTGGGTTCAGTCCTACGGCTCGCGATGCGTGAAACCACCCATCCTGTTCGGAGACATATCTCGCCCGAAAGCCATGACCGTCGAATGGATCCGCTATGCCCAGTCGCTCACGAAAAAGCCTCTGAAGGGCATGCTGACCGGACCTGTCACCATCCTCAACTGGTCGTTCGTGCGGGACGACCAGCCACGGCGAGAGACCTGCCTTCAACTGGCACTGGCCATCCGGGAGGAGGTGCTGGATCTGGAGGCCTCGGGCGCCCGAATTATCCAGATCGATGAAGCCGCCCTTCGGGAGGGCTTGCCGCTGCGGCAAGCCGATTGGAAGAACTATCTGGACTGGGCCATCGAGTCATTCCGGATATCTGCCAACGGCGTTCGAGACGAAACCCAGATCCACACCCACATGTGCTATTCGGAGTTCAACGACATTATCGAAGCCATCGCCCGGATGGACGCTGATGTGATTACCATCGAGACCTCCCGGTCGGACATGGAGCTTCTCGATGCCTTCCGTGGTTTCCATTACCCGAACGACATCGGGCCCGGTGTCTATGACATACACTCGCCGAATATTCCCGACAGCGAGCAGATTCGATCATTGATGATAAAGGCGGCAGAGCGGATACCAGCAGAGCGGCTATGGGTGAACCCAGACTGTGGCCTGAAGACCCGTCAGTGGGAGGAGGTCCGCCCTGCCCTGAAAGGCATGGTCGCCGCCGCTCGGGAACTCAGAGAAAGTATTCAGTAACCGGAACTGTTCTGATCCAGCTCGAACTGGAAATCCTCGGCCCGGCGGACTTCCGTTGCGAAGTCGCCATAATCGTGGAATTCGAACCAGCGGTAACCGGGCGGTAAATCCTCAACCGAGAACTTACTGGAACCGGAAGTAAACTGGATGCAGGTGGACGGCGTGGCCAACAGCTGCACGCCGTTGCGCTCGCGCTCGTGCTCCTGATGGATATGCCCCCACAACACGATCCTGACCTGAGGAAATCGATCTAGCACCTGCCAGAACGCATCGCGATTGGTTAGGCCAATTTTCTCCATCCAGTCGGAGCCGATATCCACCGGATGATGATGGAGTGCAATCACTGCCGGTATGTCCGGATGTTGCTCAAGCGTCTCCGAGAGGAACGCCAGTTCGGATTCAGCCAAAGCGCCGAAAACCTTGCCGGGCACAGAGGAATCCAGCATCACAAACTGCCAGCCACCCTGAATCACGTGACGATCAGAAGCGTTGTACTCGCGAGAAACCTGGAGCAGGTTATCGATATGATCGTGATTACCAGCGATCCAGACTGAGGGACAGGAGAAAGACTTCAGGCTCTCACCAAAGACTCGGTACGCTTCCACCGACCCGTCTTGAGCGAGATCCCCGGTAGCCAGAATCAGATCCGGCTGACCGTGCACTTTCAATACCTCTGCAATAACCGCCTGCAGGCTTTCCCGGGTTCTAACGCCCAACAGATCTCCGTCGGCACGCGCCATCAGGTGCGGATCAGTCAGCTGCAGTACCCGCAGTGGCCGGTTTTTTTCCTTCGTGGTCATGGCGTTCTGGATCTACTCGCTGGCAATACGTGGTCTGATAACAAGTGTACGACGCCGATTCACAGATTTATCACTTTCGAATCGAACCCGGGTCACATTCTGGCAAGGCTTAGACGATATATTGCAATTTTTGACAACTATGGCACATCGGTGCGCCATAGCCACACCACTTTAGTACAGGATAAGCGTGTATCGAACCGCCTCAGTCGACGCCTTCGCCGGCAGACCAGGCTGCATGTTCCATGGGCAGGTGACCAAACCTGAGACAGTAATCCAGCCAATCGGCGAGGAAGCCGTTGACCTGGACCTTTTCATCCGGATGGTGCATGAAGCGATTGGGGTAATCGTTGACGGGAGCAATCTGGCGATCACGGTAGCAGCTGATCACTTCCGCCATGCTGGCGTCGTGGTAGACCCGTACGGTCATTTGAGGGTTGTTTAACCAACGACCGGAATTATGGACCTGCTCAAGCAACAGGGTTTCGGTGAACTTTGCTGTCTGGAGCACCTGAATCCGGACTCGTCCCAGGTAGTGGTTCTCCCGATGCAGCTCGAACTCGCACACGGGCTTGCCGTCCACCTCCAGCTGCCTCAGCTTACGGAGCCGCTGATAGTTTCCGTCACACAAGGCGCCGAGCTGTCTGAGATCCGGAACATACCGCCTGGGTTTCATGGTCCACTCGCCCATCACTGCCACCCTTTCCTCAAACGGGCCCGATTCAGCTCGAGCCACTGCAGGGCTATAATGGCGGCCGCGTTGTTGATGCGACCATCGTGGATCATCGCTATGGCGTCGTCGGATGACACCACATGGGCACGGATATCCTCATGTTCATGTTCCATACCATACAGACCACCGGCATCCGCGGTGCTGACACACCCGCAATAAAGGTGAATCATTTCCGTGCTGCCGCCGGGTGACACCAGGTAATCGCAGATTTTTTCCAGCGGCTCAAAGGTAAGTCCGGCCTCTTCCTGGCCCTCGCGTTGAGCGACTTCTTCAGGGCTCTCGCCGTCTTCGTTCATACCAGCCACCAGCTCCAGCAGCCACGGCGACTGATCACGACCCAGGGCACCAAGACGGAACTGCTCAAGAAGGACTACCTCGTCCCGTTCCGGGTCGTAGGGAAGTACACAGGTGGCATCGCCACGAATGAAGAGTTCTCGGGTAAACACCGGCATGTCCCGGCCGTCAAAACGCGGATGGGTCAACCAGAGCTTATCCATGCGGAAGAAGCCCTGGAAGACGGTTTCACGTTTTTCGACGTTGACGTCGTCGGCGTTGAACTGGAACGGTTTGGCCATTTTTTGTCCGGTCGTTGAATCGACTTGGAACGATAGCCTTTAGTTGGGTATTACTTCAAGTTCAAACCTTGTCGTAAAGCTTACTCCCGGACTCCACGAACTCGCGGGATTTCTCCTGCATGCCGGCATCCACTGCCGACACCTCATCCAGGCCGTGCTCCTTCGCATAATCCCGAACTTCCTGGGAAATCTGCATGGAGCAGAACTTCGGTCCGCACATGGAACAGAAATGCGCCACCTTGGCGGATTCCTTCGGCAGGGTCTCATCGTGGTAGGCGCGAGCCGTATCCGGGTCCAGACCGAGGTTGAACTGGTCTTCCCAACGGAATTCGAAACGGGCCTTGGAGAGCGCATTATCGCGAATCTGGGCACCCGGGTGCCCCTTCGCCAGGTCCGCGGCGTGGGCGGCGATCTTGTAAGTGATGATGCCGGTTTTCACATCGTCCTTGTTGGGCAGCCCCAGGTGTTCCTTGGGTGTGACGTAGCAAAGCATGGCGCAGCCATACCAGCCGATCATGGCGGCACCAATACCGGACGTGATGTGATCGTAGCCCGGCGCAATATCGGTAATCAGCGGGCCCAGGGTGTAGAACGGCGCTTCGTCGCAACATTCGAGCTGCTTGTCCATATTCTCTTTCACCAGATGCATGGGCACATGGCCGGGGCCTTCAATCATGCACTGCACATCGTGTTTCCAGGCGATCTTGGTGAGCTCACCGAGGGTTTCCAGTTCGCCGAACTGGGCTGCGTCGTTGGCGTCGGCGATGGAGCCGGGGCGCAGGCCGTCGCCAAGGCTGAAAGAGACATCGTAGGCTTTCATGATTTCGCAGATGTCTTCGAAGTGCTCGTACAGGAAGCTTTCCTTGTGGTGAGCCAGGCACCATTTGGCCATGATCGAACCACCCCGGGAGACGATGCCTGTGGTGCGCTTGGCAGTCATAGGCACATGGTGCAGGCGGACGCCCGCATGGATGGTGAAGTAATCCACGCCCTGCTCGGCCTGTTCGATCAGGGTATCCCGGAAGATTTCCCAGGTCAGGTCCTCGGCCACGCCGCCGACTTTTTCCAGGGCCTGGTAAATCGGCACGGTGCCGATGGGTACCGGGGAGTTGCGGATGATCCATTCCCGGGTCTCGTGAATGTTCTTGCCGGTAGACAGGTCCATGATGGTATCGGCGCCCCAGCGGATGCCCCAGGTCAGTTTCTCGACTTCTTCCTCAATGGAGGAGCTGACCGCTGAGTTGCCAATGTTGCCGTTAATCTTCACCAGAAAGTTACGGCCAATGATCATCGGCTCGGATTCCGGGTGATTGATGTTCGCGGGGATAATGGCGCGGCCGCGAGCTACCTCGTCTCGGACGAACTCCGGGGTGATTTCCGCAGGCAGATTGGCGCCGAAGGACTGGCCGGGATGCTGGTCTTTCAGCAGACCCTGTTCCCGGGCCTCCTGCAGCTTCATGTTTTCACGGATGGCGATGTACTCCATCTCCGGGGTCACGATACCCTGCCGGGCGTAGTGCATCTGGGAAACGTTTTGGCCAGGTTTGGCCCGTAGCGGTTTTCGCTCGTCCATGAACCTCAGCGGGTCAAGCTGGGGGTCTTTCATGCGGCGGCGGGTGAACCCGGAAGAGTAGTCCGGAAGCTGCTCCACATCACCGCGTTCGGCGATCCAGGCGGCGCGGACTTGTTTGAGACCTTTACGAAGATCAATAGCAGCTTCAGGATCTGTGTACGGGCCGGACGTATCGTACACAACCACCGGAGGGTTCGGCTCGCCGCCCATCTCCGTGGGCGTGTCCTGCACGGTAATTTCCCGCATAGGTACCCGCAGATCGGATCGGCTACCCTGCACGTATACTTTTCGTGAGCCTGATAATGGTTTGATGGCGGCGGAATCCGCCGCTGCGGATTCACTGAGATAGGCTGGCAAGTCCGTCATGGTCTGCTCCCGGTATTGGAGGGTTGTCGGGTCGCGTATGACGGGCCTTCCGGTACGGAAGAGGCTGGAACCAGCACGTTTTGAATGGTCTTAATCCCTACGCCGGCATTATCCGGATCAGGTTGCGGGTTCCGCACTGCAATCTCAGCCAACCACCGGTTTTCGGTGTATCAGCACCCCGTCAAGACGCGAACTGCTCACAAAATGAGTGAACTCTGCAAGTGTAGAAGCGGAGGCGTTTATTGTCCATAATGAGCAACCAATACCTTTGGGTCACCGTCGGCACCGGCCCATACCTTGAATACAGGCCTTCCGAACCCCCTATCCAGATCAGGGATACCCGGAGATAGTTTGTCAGGAGAAGCAATGAATAAGCGTTTACTTCCAGGATTGATCAGCCTGCTCGCAGCCCAGCCTGCGTTCTCTCTGGATCTGATGGAAACCTATGAAAAGGCACTGTCCTATGACTCCGGCATTGCCTCGTCCCTGGCGCAGTTCCAGGCACAGCAGGCAACCAGCGATGTCAGCAAGAGCGCCCTGCTGCCCAAAATCTCGGCGGTTGGGTCAGCAAGCTACACAAGTTTCGAGCCCAGGAATATACCCGGGGGGGCAAACGCCGATGAACTGACGCGGCAACTCTTCTCGGGAGACAGTTATCGCACCTACCGCTACGGAATCGAACTGACTCAGCCACTGTTCCGGGCTCAAGACTGGTTCAGCTATGAGGCCAGCCAGTTCCAGACCGAGGCGGCCGAGGCCCAGTACAACCTGGCCCAGCAACAGCTGATTCTTGATGTAGCAACCGCCTACTTCGATGTCTTGCGCGCCAAAGACACCGTCACAACCGCCAAAGCAACTGAAACGGCCATCCAGCGCCAGTACGAACAGGCCCAGGAACGGTTTGACGTGGGGCTCATTGCCATCACCGAAGTCTATGAGGCGCGTGCCAGCTACGACGATGCCAGAAGCCAGCGCATCGCCGCCGACAACGACCTCAATGTGGCCAAAGAACAACTGGCCCGGTTAACCGGAGAATATCCGGACGCCATGGAAAATCTCAGGCAGAATTTTCCGCTCGGGCGCCCGGAGCCTATGGATCCAACTTCCTGGGAAACAACCGCCGTGGAGCAGAACTGGTCCATTCAGGCGGCCCAGAGACAGTTCAGTGCCAGCGAAGCCAGCCTGAAAGCGGCAAAGTCTGATCATTTACCAACTCTTGAGCTGAGCGCCTCCTACCAGGAAACCAGTCTGGAGAACGCCCTTTTTACTCAGCAAGAAGGCAACCAATCGATTGTCTCACTGTCACTGACCATCCCGTTCTACACGGGCGGCGGCACCCAGGCCGGCGTCCGGGAACAGCGCTCGCTGCTCACCGCCGCCGAACAGGACCTGAATACGGTGCGCCGGGACGTACGGGTGAATACCCGGAGCCTGTTCCTGACGGTCAACAACAATATAGAGACCGCTTCCGCCCTGGAACAGACCATCATCTCTCGCCGCAGCGCCCTCGACGCCACCCGCGCCGGCTATGAGGTTGGAACGCGCAATATTGTGGAAGTACTGGATGCGGAACGGGCCTACTACGTAGCCCTGAGAGATTACGCCAACGCCCGCTATGATTACCTGATCAACTCGCTTCAGCTCAAACAGGCCGCCGGAACCCTGACCCCTCGGGACCTGATCGACCTGAACAACTGGCTGAGCGCCGCTGCACCCGGCATCGAGGCGCTGGCCAACGAGAAGAAAACCTTGGACGATCCTACCCAGTAACCACCAGGGCGGGCCCGAAGGCTCGCCCGCATCTTTTGGGCCGATGTATCACACCCGCTCAATAATCCCATCAACCACCTTGTCTAACGCCCCGCGGTTCTTGTTCACCACTTCCAGGGCTCGCTGACCAATCGCTTCACGTTCCTGACCGTCACTAAAAAGAGACGACACGTGAGCGGCCAGATCATCTGCATCGGTAACCAGTTTAACGCCCCGGTCATTCAGCAGGCTCTGGTATATAGTTTCGAAATTAAAGATATGCGGGCCTGAAAACACCGGAATACCCCATCCGGCGGGTTCGAGGGGGTTGTGGCCGCCGCGCTCGATCAGTGAGCCGCCTACAAAGGCCAGGTCACTGGCGCCGTAAAGCATCATCAGCTCCCCCATGGTATCTCCGAGATACACCTGGGCCTGGGCAGGGCCCTCTCCAAGGGAGCGACGGGCCAGAGTCAGCCCCTCCTTGACCGCTTTTTCTGCCACAGGCTCAAAGCGGTCGGGGTGTCTCGGAACCAGGATCAGCAGAGCGCCTGGATGTTCTGCCAAAACTTTTCCATGAGCCGCCAGCAGTTGATCGTTTTCGCTGCCGTGGGTGCTGCCGGCAATCCAGACTGGCCGCCCCGCCAGCTCCTGTCGGAGCGCCATAGCCGCAGCTCGCACATCTTCAGGGATATCAACGTCAAATTTGACACTACCCGTTACGGCCACTTTCTCAGGCGCAACGCCAATTCGCCGAAACCTCTCGGCGTCTTTCTCTGCCTGGGCCGCCACCCAACTGATACTGCGCATGATTGGGGCTGCGAGGCCGCGAATACGCTCATAGCCCCGGGCGGATCGTTCTGACAGGCGGGCGTTGATCAAAAACACCGGAACCCGGCGAGCCCGGCACTGACGAATCATGTTCGGCCAGATTTCGGTTTCCATGATGACCAGTATTCGCGGGCTGGCGCGATCCAGGAAACGCCGGATGGCGCCCGGCGTATCATAGGGTGCGTAGGCGTACTGCACCTGATCACCAAACATCTTGCGTGCCTGGGCCAGGCCGGTGTCGGTCATGGCTGTCATCAGGATGGTGATACCCGGGTTCCGGGCCAGCAATCGTCGAACCATGGGCGCTGCCGCTATGGTTTCACCCACCGAGACAGCATGAACCCACACAACCGTGCCGCTAGCCCGGGGCACAATGCCCAAGCGCTGGTACCAGTTGCGCCTGAGTTCCGGAGCTCGACGTCCGTTCCACCACAGGCGCAGCAGAATGAACGGCAGAATCAGCCTAATAAGCTGGGAATAGATAAATTGCAGCACACAGGACTCCGGGCAAAACAGTGCGCTATCATAGCGCAAAACCTATTGATTTGCTTCCGATTGATGGCTCGGGCCATTGTGCCACCATCAATCGATTCAGACTTTGCAGGACCGGCTTTACGTGAAAACGAAATACCGCAAAATACCGCGAAACACGGATTACTCGGCCTACCGCCATCCCCGATGGTGGCCCACCTGGCTGGGAGTCTTTTTGATGTGGTGTGTGTCCCGGCTGCCAATACGCGTTCAGTGGTGGCTGGGCAAACTGGCGGGACTGCTGGCGTTCCGCCTTGCCCGGGAACGTCGGCACATCGCCGAGGTGAACATTCGGCTGTGCTTCCCGGAACTCACGGCCGCTCAGCAATCTGCGCTGGTTCGGAAAGCGTTTATTGCCAATGGTATTGGCTTGCTGGAAATTGGCATCGCCTGGTTCCGCGATCCAGCCAAACTGACAGGCATCACACAGGTCCATGGCCTTGAGCATTTCGAGCATGCTCTGGCGCAGGGCAAAGGCGTTTTATTACTGGGAGGCCATTACAGCACTCTGGATCTGGGCGGGAGCCTGGTGACCGAGTTCATTGAAGCAGACGTGATGCAGCGGGACCATAACAACCCTTTGATGAACGCCGTGATGACGAGAGCCCGTGAACGCCGGTATGGCAACGTGCTCGGCGCCAAGGACCTCCGGGGCCTGTTTCGCAGCCTTAAGAAAAACCGGGCCGTCTGGTATGCCACCGATCAGGATTACGGCCGCAAGGATATTGTCTTTGCGCCCTTCTTCGGAATACCGGCGGGCACGATTACCGCTACGTCCAGGATCGCGGAGCGCAGCGGCTGCAAGGTCGTCCCGTTCAGTCATTTCCGACGTGACGATGGTCCGGGCTACGACATCTACTTCCATCCTGCCCTTGAGAGCTTCCCCAGCGGGGACGATCTTCAGGATGCAACATTGATCAACCAGACTATCGAGCGAGAAGTGCGGCGCGCCCCGGATCAATATCTGTGGATGCACCGGCGCTTCAAGACCCGCCCTGATGAGAACGATCCGGGATTCTACAAACGCCGGTAGTAACGAACTCAGGCAACACGGAGGCCGGCAATACATGCCGGAACACCATGGCCAAACCCGAGCCCAGAACGCAGGATGCATCCACTCCGGTGGTGTGGCTTCTGACCGACAACAAGCCGGGTCACCGGAATCAGCTGAAGGGGCTTGGCAACCGGCTTCGCGTTCTGGCTGGGGCAAGCACCTACTGGATCGATGTTTCCCCCACAAAGGTACCTCTGTGGCGGGCATTGCTGGCCTCTTCGCCGCGTATGGAGGCGTCACTGCCTCGACCCGATCTTGTCATCGCGGCAGGGTCCGGTACGCATCGGTTACTGCTTGCGCTGCGAAAACGTCGCGGGACCCGAACGCTGGTCATCATGAAGCCCGCGTTTCCGCTGTCTCTGGTCAGCGGCGCCCTGATTCCAGCCCATGATCGCGTGCAGCCAGGCCCGCGGGTTCTGTTAACCGAGGGCGTTCTGAACACCATCACACCCCTGGCCAGAATCACCGAGAAACGGGAAGCGCTATTACTCATAGGCGGACCTTCGCCGCACTTCGACTGGGACGACGATGTCGTCCTGGGCCAGATATCCCACCTGATCGGGCAGTACCCTGACTGGCGCTGGACCATCAGCACCTCACGGCGAACACCGGAGCCCCTGCAGGACCGCCTCGACGACATGGCCGGACTGCGGATCACCGTTGTTCACCCCCAGCAGACCCACGAGGATTGGCTAAGCCATCAACTTTCCGCCTCACGGGCGGTCTGGGTGACTCCCGACAGCATGTCCATGGTTTGCGAGGCGGCAACCTCCGGAGTGCCAACGGGCCTTTTCGAGTTGGCGGCGAGACCCGGCAGCCGGGTCGTGGACGGAGTGGAACGGCTGGTCCGGGACGGCTATGTTGCCAAGTGGACGGATCACGCCAGCGTCATGGCCGGCAGGGCCGACCACAACCAGTCGCTCTGGGAAGCCAATCGCGCAGCCCTATGGGTCATCGAAAACGGGTTACTGCCAAAGAGCCACAAAACCAATCAACGCCTGCCCAAGGGGGCCCAGCCTTGAGAATTCTTCAGGCACTTCCAGCGCTGTACAGCGGCGGTGTAGAAAGAGGTACCGTAGAGTTCGCTGCAGACCTCGTCAAACGCGGCCACGAATCCTTTGTCGTCTCCAAGGGCGGACCCATGGCGGAACAACTGCGGGGACAGGGTTCAAAGCATATTTTCATGCCGATTCACCGGAAAAATCCGGCGTCCTTCGGGCAAATCCTGCCGATGCGAAAACTGCTTCTTGAACTGAAGCCGGACATCGTTCATGTCCGCTCGCGCATGCCCGCCTGGATTATCTTCCTGGCTCTGAAAAGCATCCCGAAACGGGAACGCCCGGCGGTTGTGTCCACATTCCACGGCATGTATTCGGTAACACCCTACAGCGCCATCATGACCCGCGCCGATCACATCATTGCTGTGTCCCAGTGTGTGCGGGACTACGTGATGAACAACTACCCCGTTCCGGCGGAGAAGCTGACGGTTATTCAGCGTGGTGTCGATGTGGATGCGTTCCACCAACGTGAACTTAGCCAGCAATGGCTGGACCGCTGGTTCCGTCAGTATCCGCAGCTTGCCGGCAAGAAAATCATCATGATGCCCGGACGGATTTCCCGCTGGAAAGGCCAACTGGATTTCCTGGCCATGATGGCGAAGCTGGTGCGCGAGCGGCCCGATTGCCATGGCATCATTGTCGGTGGCGCGGAGCCCGGCAAAGAGCACTTCCTGGATGAACTGGAAAAGGAGCGGGCACGCCTGGACCTGACCGACAAGGTCAGCTTTCTCGGCCAGCGCAATGACATGACCACGCTGTACCTGCTCGCCGATGTGGTCTGCCATATGAGCACCAAACCGGAACCCTTTGGCCGGACAGTGACCGAAGCCCTGGCATCCGGAACGCCGGTGGTGGCCTACAATCGTGGCGGGGCGGCTGAAACCCTGCAGGCCTGTTTCAGGGATGGGCTGGTGACACCGGATAACGTGGAGGAATTTGCCCAGGCGGTTTCCGGGCTACTCGATGCCAAACCGCCGAGGATCGAGATCCCCTATCGATTCCGACTGGAAGCGCAAACCGAGGCGAGCCTGAAGGTTTATGAGAATGTGCTGAAGAACGCCGCTGGCCAATCATGACCTCACCTACCCGATTAACCATTGCCCTTCTGCTCGCCACCCCCGGCACCACCTGGGGCGGAATGGAACAGCACACTGCCGACCTGGCAAGTGCACTGGCCGAACGGGGGCATAGCGTCCATGTGCTTGGTCACAAAACCTACCGGGATCACTTCCCCGCCGGTGTCCACTTTCATCCACTGCCTGTTCAACTCGGGCGACGGAACCTCTGGCTCCAACTGGCCCTCCGCCGACGACTTCGCGAATTATCGCCCGATATTTTGCACGCCCAGGGCAATAAGGCTGCGCAACTGGCCGGTAAAACCGGGAAACTTGCCCGTGTGCGCTTCGGTACGCTGCACGGCACCAAGTCCAGCCACAAGGCATTTGATCGCCTCGACGAGATCATTGCAGTAAGCCCACGGATCCTGGGAGCTCTGAGACACCCTCACAAACACCTGATCTACAACGGCGTGGACTCAGAGCGCCCACGAATTCCAGCCAATGATGGCCCCGAGCTTCCGGCAGGTGTCACCAATGTGATTGCCGTGGGACGCCTGGAAGCCGTAAAAGGCTTTGATGCGCTGATCAGAGCCTGGGCCATACTTGGCGCCTCCGCGGACAACTTCCATCTGACCATATTCGGCGAAGGAAGCCAGCGGGAACAGCTGGCGCGTCTAATTCATCAATCAGGCCTCGGAGATTCCGTCACCCTGGCAGGCTTCAGCCAGAACCTGAAACCGGTCTACCGCAAAGCGGATTTGACGGTGATCAGCTCCGAGCGGGAAGGTTTTCCCTACGTGCTGGCGGAGTCGCTCATCTATGGCTGCCCGGTTGTCTCTACTCCGGTATCAGGGCCTCGCGATCTTCTCCCGAGTTCGTCTCTCAGCGAGGGGCACCGCGACAGTGACCTTGCTGACCTGATGGCCCGGGCGCTCGCCAATCCGGAAGCGCTGAAACAGAGCCAGCGGTCCGCTATGGCGTTTGCACGTGAAACCCTCACAGTGAAAGCCATGGCTGAACAGACAGAGGCCCTTTATCGGAAAGCCATTACTGAGCGCAGGGCCACTTGAAAATAATCTGGGCACGCTGATTCCTAACGGGCACTTTCCTCCTCAAGCTCAGACAGCATCTGTATCTCGCGAGCCTTCGCCAACCGCATAAAATTCCGGTTGGCCGCAGTAATGGCAACGCTAAGGCCAAACCAGCCGTTCAGAATCTGTCGGTGCAGCAGGTAATACTTCAGGAACTTCAGGGGAAACTCGGCGAACAGCCGGGCACTGGAAATTCGTCGCCCCTTTGCGGCAATAAAGCGGGCCTGCTCCGTAGACAACTGGCAGTACTTGCGCTCCATCTGCTCCAGGGAAATCAGCGTGCGATGCAAGACGTCGCCCTTGAGATCCAGAACCCGGCCTGTTTTCACCTGGGGTCGGTCATTGTTGCTGTCTTTTTCGGCCTCAATCACCGCCTTGTTGCGATTGTAGAGCCTGAGAATTTTCTTCGATTTATCATGACGGAACGGATGTCGGGGATCAGGCTGGGACAGCACCCAGCGCATCCGGAACCCCGCAATATCCGGGTCGACCGGCTTTGAAAACAGCGCCTTGATATTGGCCACAAGCTCGTCCGACAGCACCTCATCCGCATCCAGATCCAGCACCCAGTCATTGCGGCACAGGCTTGCAGCAAAGGCCTTCTGGCAAGCAAATCCCTGCCAGTCGTTATGAACAAACCGGGCACCCGCCGCTTCTGCGATTTCCCGGGTTCTGTCAGTACTCCCGGAATCGACTACGATAAGTTCATCAACCCAGCCGGAAACCTTCGCGAGGGATTCCGGCAGTCGCAGCTCTTCGTCCTGGGTGATGTAATAAACAGATAACGGTAACTTCATCAAAATTCCTGATATCAGGGCAATCAGTTTACGGACTGGTCAGAACAATATCATGGTTGCCTTATGATAAGATGGCGCGCCTGATTTTGATGTTTTTCTTGGCATTCTTTAACTCAAGCCCGGAGTGTACAGATGATTCACCCCGTCATTATGGCTGGCGGTACCGGCTCACGCCTTTGGCCGATGTCGCGCCAGCTGAATCCGAAGCAGTTCCTGAAACTGACCAACGGCCCCCTGTCGATGTTGCAGGCCACCGTTGCGCGGCTTGAGGGCATGGACGCAGCAAACCCTCTTCTGATCTGCAACGAGGAACACCGGTTCCTGGCTGCGGAACAAATGCGCCAATCCGGCCACGAGGATACGCGGATCATTCTGGAGCCCTGTGGCCGGAATACGGCGCCGGCGATTGCCTTGGCAGCGCTGCAGCTGACCGAGGCTGCAGAAAACGGTGCCGATGATCCCCTGATGCTGGTGCTGGCAGCCGACCACCTGATCAAGGACGTCACCGCCTTTCAGGAAGGGGTGAAAAAAGCGATTCCTCTGGCACGAGAGGGAAAGCTGGTTACGTTCGGCATTGTCCCGAACCATCCAGAAACAGGCTACGGCTACATTCACCGAGGCAAAGAGCTGGGGCCCGATAGCTATCTGGTGGATGCGTTTGTTGAAAAGCCGGACCAGGCCACCGCACATCGTTACCTCGACTCGGGTGAGTACTTCTGGAACAGTGGGATGTTCCTGTTTGGCGCCCGCCAGTACCTGAAGGAACTGGAAGCTCATCGCCCCGATATCCTGGCTGCATGCCGCGCCGCTATCGCTGATACCGCGGATGATCTTCATTTCACCCGGATCAACGCCGAGCGGTTCGCCGAATGCCCGTCAGACTCGGTGGACTACGCCGTCATGGAGAAGACCGACAAGGCCGCCGTGGTTTCCCTGGATGCCGGCTGGAGCGATATTGGCTCCTGGTCGGCGCTCTGGGAAGTCAGTGACAAGGACCCAGACGGCAATAGCCTGACCGGCGACGTGATTACCCATAACACCACTAACACGCTGGTCCGCGCCGACAGCCGGCTGGTGGCAACAGTCGGCGTGGACAACCTGGTGGTGATCGAAACCAAGGATGCCCTGCTGGTTGCCCATAAAGACAGCGTTCAGGACGTCAAAACCGTGGTGGAGCGAATCAAGACCGATGGCCGCCACGAACACATGAACCATCGGGAAGTCTACCGGCCCTGGGGCGTGTACGATTCCATCGACAACGGCGCCCGCTATCAGGTCAAACGGATTACGGTCAAACCAGGCGCCAAGCTCTCTGTGCAAATGCATCACCATCGCGCAGAACACTGGATTGTCGTCAGTGGCACAGCCCGTGTCACTAACGGTGATAAGACCTATCTGGTCACCGAAAACCAGTCGACCTTCATTCCAATCGGCCAGGTGCACTCGCTGGAAAATCCGGGGGTCATCGACCTGGAACTGATCGAAGTCCAGTCGGGCTCTTACCTGGGCGAGGACGACATTGTCCGTTACGAGGATCGGTACGGCCGGAAATGAGCAAGCTCAAGTATTTCGTCATTGCCGGGCTACTCAGAATCGCCGGCTGGTTATCGCTGGCCGGCGCCCAGCGGATAGGCCGCTTCGTCGGTTACCTGGTGTGGAGGCTGCCAACCAAGTCGCGACAGGTTACCGACACTAACCTGTCCATCTGCCTCCCCGAGCTTTCAGACACCGAACGGGCGGTTATGTCAAAGAGGTCCCTGGCCCAAACCGGCATGACCATGCTCGAAGTTCCTCTAATGTGGGAATGGCCGGTGGAGAAATGCCTTGGCCTGATCCGGGAAACTGAGGGGCTGGAACTGATCGACAAGGCCATGGCCGGCGACCAGGGGCTGATTCTACTTGCGCCGCACCTGGGTAACTGGGAACTGGCCGGGCTGTTCTTCTCATCGCGCTACAAGATGGCAGCGCTTTACAGCCCACCGAATATGCCCGAATTCGAAGATTATATGATCAAGGTTCGCGGCCGGCTTGGCTCTGAGCTGGTCCGGGGCGACCGTCGTGGCCTGGCCCGACTTGCCTCGATTCTCCGGGAAGGCGGTGTTGCCGGGATTTTGCCGGATCAGTCACCCCGGGGTAAAGGCAACGCCTTTGCACCTTTCTTCGGCATGGAAGTGAAGACCATGACCCTGGTGTCCAAGCTTATCCAGCGCACCGGCGCCAACGTGCTGATCACCTATGCGGAACGCCTGCCCGATGCTTCCGGATTCCGGATTGTGGTGCGCGAGACCGGTCCGGGCCTCGGCGACAAGGACCCTGTGGCCGCAACCACGGCCATGAATCACGCCATCGAACAGTGCGTGCGAGAAATCCCCGAGCAGTATCAGTGGGAGTACAAGCGCATGCGGCATCGGCCACCCGGCGAAATCAACCCCTACAACCCGGATCGCGTATGCTGAACCCCACACTGGCCTTCCATGCACTGTTGATCATCGGGTTTGGCGGCGCACTCCTGTCTTCGAGCATCCTGGCCGGCGCCACCCTTTTGCTTGCCATTGCCGGAATGGTGCTCAGTGCTCGGAAATCACTGTATAAAACCGGTTGGGACAAGCCCAAAGAGCTCAGGCTGCTGCACTTTTCCTTCTGGTTCTTCGTTCTGGTGAGTTTTATCTCCTGGGCCCAGGAAGGCTTTGATTATGAGGGTGGAAAAACGTTTGGCACGCACGCCCGGTTTATCCTGTTCTGGCCACTCATTGTTGCCATTAGCTATGCCCGCATCGGAGCCCGAACCACCTTCGCAGCCATCGGACTGATGGCAGTATCCATCATCGGGATTTTTCTCGTGACCGTTGCTGCCCGCCAGGGCGCGCTTGGTCAGGTGCTGAATTCCCGTTTCGGTGGCGGGATCAACCCGATCAGCTTTGGCAATCTCGCCCTCCTGGGCGGCATGTTGACGATCGTTGCTGCCATGTTTTTTATCCGGGACAAACGGGTAGGCCTGGCGATACTGTTTTTCACGGGTGGAACGGCTGCGGCCCTGATCTCCATGCTGTCTGAAACCCGCAGCAACCTGGTTGCTCTGCCATTTCTTCTGGTCGCGCTGGTGCCGCTGCTCAGCAAAAAACTTCGAGTTGCCGGATTAATTGTTGTGCCACTTATCGTGGCCGGCGCGATTATCACCAGCGACCGCATGTCCACCTCACTCAATGGTTTGCTCCATGATGGCCAGCTGGACTCCGGCATGGAAATCCGCCTGGAAGTATGGGGGCAGGCCTTGAATATGCTCAGAGAGAATCCTTGGTCCGGCGCAGGCCTCGGCGGGTACACCCATAAAATTGAAGCAGAAGTTGCAGATGGCAATCTGCCGAAGTACTTCCTGGACTGCTGCACCGGGCATGCCCATAACGATCTGCTGAACAACGCCGCAACCAGTGGCATTCCGGGCATTCTCAGCTGGGCCCTGCTCATTTTCATTCCACTGGCCATCTTTGCCAGAAATCTGTCCAGCCGCCACGCAGCAACGGCCCACCTTGCGGCAGCCGGTTGCATGATTTCTATTGGCTACTTCTTCTTTGGCCTCACAGAAGCCACCTTCAATCGGACTTTGTTCCTAACTTTCTACCTTCTGGCAGTTGCATCGATCGCCTCCGCTATGTTCACAGAGTTGAGCGCGTCCTATGTTCGAGCCCGGGCGCGGAAGGTTTCGGCGACCATCATCACCAAAAATGAAGAAGACCACATTACCGACTGTCTGAAGTCAGCGAGGCTGGTCGCCGACGAAATCATCGTTCTGGATAGCGGCAGTACTGACAGAACTGTCGAACTGGCCAGACAGCTGGCCGATGTCGTTGAAGTCACCGACTGGCCGGGTTTTGGCATCCAGAAGCAGCGCGCACTTGAGAAAGCGACCGGTGAGTGGGTACTGTCACTGGATGCCGATGAGCGTGTCACACCAGAGCTGGCAAGGGAAATCAACGATCACCTGGCCGATCCCGACGCGGACGCCTACAAGCTTCCCTGGGCAGTAACGATTTACGGCAGCCGCCTGGATTTCGGACGCAGCGGCCGAGCCCCGCTCCGGCTGTTCCGTCGCGAGGGAGTAAGCTTTTCGGACGCCCTCGTCCACGAGCGGATACTGATTCCGTCCGGACGCAAGATCAAAACCCTGAGGGGCCGCCTGACACACTATACACACAGGGATTTCGGCCACTCGCTGGAAAAAAGCGCCAAGTACGCCTGGCTTGGCTCACTGGAGAAACATCGCAAAGGCAAGAAGACCCGCACCATGATCTACCCCACCCTGCGGGGCCTGATGACGTTCGTGCAGGTGTACTTTATTCGGTTCGGGTTTCTGGACGGTGCTGTGGGCTATCTTACCGCTGTGACGTACGCACAGGTAACGTTCAACAAATATGCCGGGTTATGGACTCTGGACCGGCCGGCCCGCTTTGAAAAGCCGTGACCCCCGAAGGAGCGTCGTTTCCACGCCGACGCTCCCGAACATACGCCTTATTTCGTCATAGTAAGGAAGCCGGGCGCCCAGAGCGGCATCATCGATCTGGAACACCCGGATTTCCGGGAATATCTTTTTCAAGGTAAACAGAGCGGTTGAAGCAAAGCTGTAGAAAGCGAGATAGATTTCCCCGGACAGGGCCACTTCGACCTCGATCGGACGACCGGCCTGCCGTATCTCGAGCGGAAATTCTGCCAGCAAAGCCTCCAACTCTTCCCTGCTTTCCTTTCGGTGCATGAAGTACACCACGCGGCTATCAGGATGACGCTCCACCACGTGCTGGATTTGCAGTTTCAATTGCTGAAGCCGATCCTCACCACCAAAGGGTTGGCCAAGGAACCCGACCATGGGCGTCTGGCTATTGTCACAGGGCGTTTTTTTGAAAGTTTTACGAAACACCGGGAAATCGTGAACGCGCACCTGGACAAGCTCGGAGTTCGGTAACGGAAAGAAGGAGAAGAATGCGATCACCTCCGGAACAACACGATGGATCCTGATCCCCATGGTTCGCAAAAGTCGCTTCTTGGCCGGTGAAATCCGGGAGGCGATGCCCTCGTCGTGAATGGCATGGTAATAGGTTACTGTTGCCAAGCCGTCATCCACGAAAATCAGCTGTTCGCTGTCGAACCCCCGATAAAACACTTCGTGAATCCAGCTGGATTTGTTTCCGATAAACAACCTCTCAATAGTTCGCTTTGAGAGACTCCTGGCAACTGACCCCAGACGAAGGTAAAAGGAACTCTTTTTAAGATAAATGGTTTCGATGCCCTGCCAGCCCAACGCCTCGGCCAGGAAAGCCATTTGCCCCTCGGTCTCGCGGTTATCAGGTCTAGCAATGATGAGAAGTGTTTTTTCGGAGTCGCAGCCATAGTGGTAACGAGCCTCGGAGCAACTGATCAGTTGCAGGGGCGTACTCGCAACAAAGACATTGATTGGGCTTGCGGCGCTGATCAAATCATTCCTTTCCTGGCCGGGATCTTCGCTTGGTCTATCCTGAGCTTTCAGGTGCCATGCGTGCAAGTTCCTTCCGCAACCGACGTCGGACTTTCAGTTTGCGTAAAAGGTTTATCGGCTTTGGCTTGAGTTGGCTACGCTTGTTGATCAGGAAATCCTCGACCGCATCAAGAACCCGCTTGCTGGAACGACCATCCCGGAAACTGTGCAACTGGTCGCAAAGAGCTCGCGTTTCTTTCATCAGCGGATCGGGATACTGCACCGCCTCTTCGAGAGCTTTCTCAACGCCCGCCACTTCCTGGACATCGATCAGATAAGGCCCCGGCATTTTGGTTCTGAATGTGACCACCGGGCGATCCAGGAACATGAACTCGAACATGATGGACGAGGTGTCGCAGAGCATCACATCAGCCTGCGGCAGCAGAGGCAGCAGATCTTCATCGCTCTCGACAAAACGAAGGTTCTCGCCACTCAGCTTGCGATACTGATCCACTACCGCGGGATCCATTTTCGGATGAAGCGTTACAATGAACTTCCAGCGACCACTTCTGGAGAGCTCGCCGATCTTCTCCACCAAATCCGGAGCTGACGTAACGGACCGGCTGAACGTTGAAGCGTAAAAAACAACCGGCAACTCATTTTCCAGACGGTTTCTCTTCCCGATTTCATTCCGCGACAGCAATGGATCGAGCTTTGGCCAACCTGTGTGAGCAACCCCGAAATGCTGGTACCGCTCGGCCAGTTCACGGAACTTTTCCGTGTCTTTAAGGGCATGCGTACAGTAAAGATCGAACCATCCCCGAATTCGGTAATGGTCACTTTCATCTTCGCTGCTATGGCCCCGCTTGTTGCGCGCCATGCCATGGAATACCTCAACCTTGATTCCGGGAAAAAAGTAGGGCACCCAATCACCGGGAACGAAGGTCGCATCCGCGTTGTAATCCATGACCTCTTTTACGGAAACGAGACGGCGCTCATCGGCCTGAAGCGGAGCTGTTGAGCACCCGGCGACGAACCAGGCAGCCTCATCGCCCCGGCGCCGTATCTCTTCCTGCAGCGGTCGCAGTATTGAATAGGAATAGGGTTGGTTTACAAAAAACAGGTACCGGCGCATTCAAGCCCTGCCCGTCAGCGATTTGTATAGCTCACCCGTCTCAGTGACGGTCTGTGAGGTGTGAAAATGCCGGGCTATCCGTTGCCTCGCAGCCTGCCCAAGAGAGGCCGCCAATTCACGATCGCGGTAAAGCCGCTCAATAGCCGCTGAAAGCCCGGGAGCATTTTTCGGTTCAACCACAATACCGCTGACGCCATCTTCCACCAGCTCCGGCATACCGCCAACACTGGTCACTACCGGCGTCACTCCGTAGACCATCGCCTCGATGACGGCACGGGGCAGTCCTTCCCTTTCCTTCGAGGGAAGCACAAACACATCACTGGCCGCCGCTATGGCCGGCGCATCGTTGCGGTAACCTGTAAAGTGAATCCGCTCGGGGTGAGAAGTGGCAGCGGCCTGCGACTGAATCTCTTCGTTATCAATAACGTCTCCCACCAGCAGCAAATGTATATCTACATCCTCAGGCAGCTTATCGATCGCTTCAATCAGGTCATCGAAGCCTTTTCTCGGGGTATTTCTCCCGGTGCAGCACACCACGAAGGCATCTTCCGGAACACCAAACTGTGTCAGGTCGGCCTTAGGCGATTGATACCAGTCCAGGTCGTGCCCTTTGTAGATTCTCTGAAGCTTCCGTTCAGGAATGTGCATCCACAGAAACCGGAGGCTGGCCAGGTAATCCTTGATGGCATCAGCGACACAGACAATCTTGCTGACGCGAGGATGCAGGAAGGTAATCCAGGATTCCGGATTGAGAAAACTGATGTTACCGATCACACCACGATAGGCGACGATCTTGATATCCGTGCCCCGGGAAGCCCGTAATCCGCATGCCAGGGCCCGGGGATTATAGGCATGAATGACCTCGTAGTTTTTCTTGGCCAGTTGTTGGCGGATGGACTCGGTGCCCTCTTTGTCAAAGCGGTTCTTCAAGGCCATGGGGCAGGCAACCATGCCCTCGTCGACAAGACGCTGATAGTTCCGGCCCTTGGGGTTACACATGACGTCGACGTCGAACCCGGCCTTTCTGAGCCCGATAAAGAGTTCAGTCTCCGGACGATCACAGGCATCCGTAAGACAAAGTATCGACGGAAGCGATCCGCCCTGTTGTGGATTGGTCAAGTGGCCATTCCCCTGTTGTATCCGTTCATGAAATAACTCCAGGTTTTTGCCCGTGCGTCTTCTCCGGCCACCTTTACCAGCGATCGCGAGAAGCGATCAAGATTGGCCTCTTTCCAGCGCGCCGGGGCACTACCAGTCATCAACCTGCTCTTGTCGAAATCAATCAGAAAGTATTCGTTGCCCCGGACCAGTACATTGAAGCAGTTCAGGTCCGCATGCATGACGCCGGCGTCGTGAAATCGACGAATGGTTTCTCCAATGGACGTCCACGCCTCATTGTCCAGCTCCGAGATAAGGTCAGCCAGGGGCGTAGTGTTCTCCAACCGTTCAATGATGATGGCGGCCCGGTACTGAATTGGCGACAGTTTGCGATACCAGGCCGCAACAGGACAGGGTACGGGAAGCCCCTGGCTAACCAGTTTGTTGAGCAACCGGAACTCTGCAAAGGACCGCACATACTCCTCGCCGGTGAAGGCATAGGCGTATCGCGCAAATTTCGCCATCAACCCGCCCCGGCGATATTCTCGAAGCACCAGTCTGTCCTCTCCGGCCTGCAAAAACCAGGCGCCGCCGCGGCCCCCGCTGCTTACCGGGCGGGCTTGATTGCCCCAAGAGGCGGAATTGAACCAGTCCTCGGTAACCCTGCCCTCGTAATCCGGGTGAATCAGCATTGCCGAAGCCCTTTCCCGGATACAGATTTCAGACTCCACCATGCTGGGCCCCCGGTCACCGAAATTGAAAGAAGGCACGTACTACCCACTCACGCCGGGACGGAAACGCGCGAGTAAGTTAGAATGACGGCCAGTTTACCAATGATTGCCGACAAAGCTCCACAGCACCAGGCCACAACCTGAACCGGATCAATATCTGATGAACTCCATCTGCATTCTTCGCCTGTCCGCCATCGGCGACGTGACTCACGTAATACCTGTCGTACTGAGCCTCCAGGAGCAGCTTCCCGGCGTGAAGATTACCTGGGTTATCGGCAAGATCGAAGCCAAGCTGGTTGGCGATCTGCCCGGCGTTGAGTTCATTATTTTCGACAAAAAGACTGGTCGCAAAGGCTACGCTGAGCTTCGCAGACAAATGACGGATCGCAAGTTTGACGCGCTGCTTCACATGCAGGTGGCTTTCCGAGCCAACCTCGCCGCTGCCTGCATTCCGGCCAGAGTCAGAATTGGCTATGACAAGGCCCGCAGCAAGGATCTGCACAGCCTGTTTATCAACCACCGGATCAAACCGGCACCGAAGCAGCACGTGCGAGACTGCCTTGCCAGCTTCCTCGAACCTTTGGACCTCAAGGCCGCGCCGCCGCGCTGGCAGATTCCGTTGAAGGATTCAGACCATGAGTTTGCGCGCGAGCAACTGGCTAATGACCGCAAGAACCTTGTAATAAGTCCGTGTGCCAGCCACACACTGCGTAACTGGCCCGCTGAGCGTTACGCACAGCTGGCTGATCACGCGATTCAGAAGCACGGTATGAAGGTGATTCTGGTGGGCAGCCCCGCCCCGTTCGAGGCCGAGTACTGCGCCGCCATCGAAGCCGCAATGAAGGAAAAAGCGCACAACATCTGCGGCAAGGACACCCTGAAGCAACTGACAGCGTTAATGACCCATGCCGACCTCGTGGTAGCGCCCGATACTGGGCCGGCACATATCGCCAGTGCGGTGGGCACCGATGTCCTTGGGTTGTTTGCCGCAAGCAATCCTTACCGCTCCGGGCCCTATAATTCTCTGGACTGGTGTGTGAACCGGTATCCTGAAGCACTGGAGAAGTTTACCGGCAAAACGGTGGAACAGGCCCGGTGGGGGGCGAAAGCAGAGTTCGAGGGGGCGATGGACCTGATCA
Organism: Marinobacter sp. L-80; assembly: GCF_056859395.1. Lineage (NCBI taxonomy): Bacteria > Pseudomonadati > Pseudomonadota > Gammaproteobacteria > Pseudomonadales > Marinobacteraceae > Marinobacter > Marinobacter sp. L-80. The sequence goes on along the minus strand of NZ_JBSXOI010000046.1, from coordinate 17,084 downwards.
CGGTTGCAGATGCCACGAATATGCTGGATCGTTGGGTTGAAGTTAACCCGGTGGCCAAAGCTGAAAGCTGGGTCAGATGAAAGCGTTCATCTGACCCAAAATTTCACTTCCGTGCGGTGTAGTCCTGGTAGGACTTCTCTTCCACGAAACGAGACCCCAGGGCCAGGTTGACCTCTTTTTTGATCGCAGCGCGCTTGTCATTGGTGACGTATACAGCGCGTGCCAGCTCAATAAATCTCGCGCCAAAGTCCTGGGCGGCTTCCTGATCCCGAATATCGTCTTCAATCACCCACAGCTCTTCGTTGACCGCTTTCAGCTGCTTGCGGAGATCGGCGATTTCAGCAGCCTTGTCCTTTACCGCCTCGTCCCAGGTAGCGCTCAGCTCATCAAGCTCAAGCCGGACATTCTTGACCTTCGTTTCATCCTTGATGCGCTCGGACTTGATTTCGAGAATGGTGATTTTGTCCAGCACCTCGCCAAAAGATACCGGTACCTTGATAACGTCTGCCATTTGCTCGTCCCGCCAGTAAACAGGGTGTGTTAAACAACAAAGCCGCCGGGCTGAAACAGCAAACGGCGGCCTGTAATTATTCTGGAATCAGCCTTTAACGTGCGTCAGCCAACCGCTGTGCTCAGCCAGCTTGCCCTTGACTGCATCAAAGTACATAGCCTGAAGCTTCTCGGTCACCGGGCCACGCTTGCCGGCACCGATCACACGGCCATCCAGTTCGCGGATCGGCAGCACCTCGGCCGCTGTGCCTGTGAAGAAGGCTTCATCGGCGATGTAGACCTCATCGCGGGTAATCCGGCGCTCCTTGATCGGAATGTTGAGCTCGCGCGCAAAATCCATGATCGTGGCACGGGTAATACCCTCCAGGCAGGAGGTGAGTTCAGGCGTATGCAGCACACCATCACGCATGATGAAAATGTTTTCTCCGGAGCCTTCGGCAACGTAACCTTCGTTGTCCAGCAGCAGGGCTTCCTCGGCACCACCGGAAATGGCCTCGTTCAGGGCCAGCATCGAGTTAATGTAGTTGCCGTTCGCCTTGGCCTTGCACATGGTGATATTGACGTGGTGACGCGTGTAGGAGGACGTGCGCACCTTGATCCCCATTTCCTTCGCTTCCGGTGACATGTAGGAAGGCCAGCTCCAGGCCGCAACCATTACGTGCACCTTCAGGTTATCAGCCCTGAGCCCCATACCCTCGGAACCGAGAAACGCCATTGGGCGCAGGTAGGCTTCGTCAAGATTGTTTTCCCGGATCGCCGCACGCTGGGCTTCGTTGATCTCGTCCTTACTGAACGGCATTTTCATGTTCAGGATGTGGGCGGAACGGAAAAGACGATCCGTGTGCTCTTTCAGGCGGAAAATGGCCGGGCCATTCGCGGTGTTGTAGGCCCGCACACCTTCAAAACAGCCCAGGCCGTAATGCAGGGTGTGAGTCAGGACGTGGGTCTTGGCATCCCGCCAGGGAACCATTTCACCATCCATCCAGATAACGCCATCGCGATCAGCCATCGACATTCTTCATTGCTCCTAAAAAAGCGTTTTTCGGGGGAACCGGCATTCTAGCAGGAAAATCTGCCGGAATTGAATTTGCCTCAGGCCTCAATCATCACTTTTTTCCACATGGCGCGGATGTAGTCACGCTCTTGTGAGAAGGCATCACCCTCCACCTGACTATTGAGGTTCTGAAGCGCCCGCCGGTGAATCGTGGAACGCAGGGCGATGAAGGTTTCCCTGAGTTTTTCGGCATCTTCGACCGCCATCACCCCGGCGCGCCCCAGCTCCTCCATCTGGCGAATGTTATCGGACCACTGGGTCAGCTCCGGGTGCTCAGCGGACCACGCCAGCATCAGGTACTGGACGATAAACTCGATATCAACGATGCCGCCGGTATCATGCTTGATATGAAACACCTCGTCCTGCCGGCTTTCCGGCGTGGCCAGACTGGCCCGCATCTTCTCCCTCATTTCGACCACCTCGTTCCGGAGTTTCTCACGGTCACGGGGCTGACAAAGGATCTCGTGGCGTATGGATTCAAAAGCTTCAAGGGTCTCCGTGCATCCGGCAACACCCCGGGCCCGGGCAAGCGCCTGATGCTCCCAGGTCCAGGCGTCCTCGCGCTGATATTTTTCGAAGGCCTGCAGAGTACTGACCAGCAGCCCGGAGTTACCGGACGGCCTCAAGCGCATATCAACCTCATAAAGCTGCCCCGAGGGCGTCTGGGTGTTGAGGATGTGGACGATCCTTTGCCCAAGCCGCGTGTAAAAAACCGCATTGTCGATGGGCTTTTCACCGTCGGTGGCCAGCTCCGGATCAGCTTTGTGCACAAACACCAGGTCAAGATCGGAGGTATAGCCCAGTTCGATCCCGCCCAGCTTGCCATAGCCAATGATGGCAAAATCGGTTTCACAGGCGGAGCCATCTTCCCGGCGCGGATAGCCGTGGCGGCTGACCAGGTTGGCGAAGGCTACGTCCACCACATGATCCAGAACAACCTCGGCGATCCAGGTGAGGTAGTCACTGACCTTCATCAACGGTAATGTGCCTTTCAGTTCGGACGCCGCAACCCGCAGGATATGGGCTTTCTTGAAATGCCGCAGTGACTCCATCTGCTCTTCCAGATCCTCAAACGGAATCCGAAGCATCTGCTGGCGCAAATCATCCTGCAATTCTGCTTTCGCGGGTGGGCTGTACAGGCTCTCGGCGTTCAACAGCTCATCCAGCAGGAGCGGTGTTTCCGCCAGCTGCCTGGCAATCCAGGGGCTCTCACTGCACAACCGCACCAGTTGGGTACAGGCGCCCGGATTTTCCAGCAGCAACACCATGTAGGCCGTGCGACGCAGTATGGCTTCCACCAGCTGCAACACCCTGGACAGGGTCTCGGACGGGTTATCAACCTGGGTGAGCGCCTCAAGCAGCATGGGCATGAACTGATTGAGTCGCCGGCGCCCCTGGGTCTGTAGATTCTGAACAGTCCTGTTTTCACGAAGTTCAGCCAGCTCCGCCAACGTAGCACCGGGGTCTTCATAGCCCCGTGATTTGAGCCAGTCGGCGGCGGCCGCCTCTTCCATTTCGGAAAGCCAGAGCTCGAACCACCCTTCTTCGAGGGCCCCCTGCCCCTCATCTTCGTCATCTTCCGTGGTAATAATGTTGGAAAAATGCGTGGCGACCCGCTCCCGGTGTTCTCTGAGGCACTGTTCGCACGCCTGCCAGTTCTCGAAATCCATAATTGTGGCGACCCGTGCCCGGGACAGCTCATCTTCCGGCAGCAACTGGGTTTGCTTGTCTTCCATACCCTGGAGCGCATGCTCCAGGTTTCTGAGAAACACATAGGCGTCGCGAAGCTCACCAACCACCGGCGACGGCAACAGCTCGAGCTCTTCCAGCTCTTTCAGGATGACCAGCAGCTCCCGCTGCTGAAGCTCCCTGTCCCGGCCACCGCGAATGAGCTGGAATGCCTGAACCACAAACTCAATCTCACGGATACCGCCGCTGCCGAGCTTGATATTGTTTTCCAGTCCCTTGCGGCGTACTTCGCGGCCGATCATGGCTTTCATGCTGCGAAGGGATTCAAAAGCGCTGAAATCGATATACTTCCGATAGACAAAGGGGCGCAGGCTTTCCATGAGAACCTTCCCCGCCCTCTGATCGCCGGCGACCACACGGGCCTTGACCATGGCATATCGCTCCCAGTCCCGCCCCTGGTCCTGATAGTAGGTTTCCAGAGCAGCAAAACTCAGCGCCAGCGCGCCACTCTGGCCATAAGGCCGGAGACGCATGTCCACCCGGAACACAAAACCATCTGCCGTAATCTGGTCCAGAGCCTGGATCAGCCGCTGGCCAAGGCGAACGAAGAACTGCTGATTATCCAGTGAGCGCCGCCCGCCAACGGTTTCCCCCTTGCTCGGAAAGGCAAAGATAAGATCAATGTCCGAGGAGACGTTCAGCTCCCGACCACCCAGCTTACCCATACCCAGAACCACCATTTTCTGGTCGGTTTCCTGGCCGGTTACCGGGTCAGCCCCTCGAGGCGTACCGTATTGCTCGCAGGCGTCCTGGTATAGCCAGCTGAGCGCTCCATCAATACAGATATCGGCAAATACACTCGTCGCCGACATGGTCTCAGCCAGGTCTGCCCATCGCATCAGATCCCGCCATATAATCCGGAACTGGGTCTCCATGCGGAATTGTCTGAGGGCCGAGTGCAGGCCAGGCTCACCATCAACTTCAGAGAGATACTCTTGCCATCGACTTTCCAGATAATCCGGAGTGGTTGGCTCAGACAACGAACGAGAGGCCATCAATGCCTCTACCTGATCGGCATGGCGTTCCAGAGTCTGGCGAAGGAACAAACTGCGGGAGATCGCCGTAGCCACTAAGGTGTCATCCATACCCTCCGGTGAGGTCAACCAGGCCGGAACCCCTTCCGGGAACACTGATTCCCAGCACCCGGCGACATCATCCGCCAGCGGTTTCGGAAGGCTGTGCCATGGCTCGGACATAATGCAAACCCCTGTCTCTCTGTTATATTTCGGGTACTGTATAACGAACTTACCCGCAACTGAACAGGCCGCAGACACGGATGCAACGAAACCGCCGCCCACTGAATCCGGAGCATCAGCAAACTCACCTGCCCATGGGCGGGATGATTCGGAGCCGGATGAAGCGCCTCTTTGCGATCCTGGGAACACTGCTATTGGTGCAGGTCCTGATCATCTGGGCGGTCGAGGACCTGGAACTATTCGAAGCCGCCTGGCTGACCATGACCACGCTGGTAACGGTCGGCTATGGCGATTACGCACCCCAGACGATGATCGGGCGGTTCAGCACCATTGTGCTGATGTTTATCTCCTCAATTACGCTGCTGACACTGATCGTCAGCGACTATATCGAATACCGGTTCTACCGCCGGGAACGTATTTTGTCGGGAAGGTGGATCTATAAAATGAATAACCACATCATCATCATTAACACGCCCCAGCACGGCGGCGACCAGTATTTTATGAGATTTGCTTCCCAGATTCGGGAGATTCCAGGGTACGAAACCATTCCAATCATGATTCTGACCCGGAAGTTTCCAATGGGGCTACCCACCGAGCTCTCGGACATCGGGGTGGTGCATCACCACGGAGCAGGCTTTGATCCAGAGGCGCTGAAGGCCGTCCATGCAGGCAGCGCGAGGCATATCATTGTGCTGGCCGCAGACGAAGCGGACCCATTTTCAGACAGCCTGACGTTCGATATTGCCCACCGCCTCACAGAAATCAATCTGGGCCATCGCACCATTGTCGAGTGTGTAAACGACCAGAACCGTGGGCGCTTCAAATCCCTCGGAGTGCGCATTGTGCTCCGCCCAGTGAGAACATACCCGGAGATTATGGTTCGTTCTGTGGTTGCACCCGGTTCCGAGAAAGTGCTGGAAGATATGTTCAACTACGAGCATGACCACCCTCATCGTTATGACTTGCAGCTGGACGACCTGAATTGGGCCGACATCGTAAGCGCTCTGGTACGCCATGGCATTGGCACCGCTCTCGCCTACATTGATGAAGATGACGAGGTTATCTGTCATCCGCCAACCAACGAAGAAATCGAAGGCAAGGGGCTGATAGTACTGGTTAAATCTTCTGAAACACCGGAGGTCTCTGTGGTGCAGGAAGCACTGGAGCGGTACCGGGCATTCCTGAAGCAGTGGCGCGCCCATTCCGCGGATCAGGAAACCGGCGATTACTGACCGGCAGTGGCAAGCTGTAACTGGAGGACACCCAACGTCGTGGAGCCTTCAGCGAGATCACGAATTGCAGCGCCCGTGGCCAGATCAGACATCACACACTCCCAGAGTTCACCGCACCCTGCGGCGCCAGCCGCATTTGCGACGCGCGACAGGTCGTATTCCTGTGCAGGAAACGGCTGATCCAGCAACCAACAGACACTCAAGGCCTGAAGGAATTCGGTAATGGAAAGCGCCTCGCTTTTACGCGCCGGCTCCGGGTGATACAGGCCCGCCAGAAAATAGCCCTGCTCGGCCTTACTGACCAGATTCAGGAAAACCGGCACTTCCCTGGCCAGCTCGAGCGCCCAAGCCACCAGCTTGCTGTCGTCCCCACTCTTGAGCTCAAACTCCACCTCGTGGAGCGGCCACCTGGCATCATTGCCGGCCACAGTGCCGGAATCGACTGCTATCTCAATGGAAGTCTGCCCTTCTTCCAGCCAGAGCACCTGGCGCTGAAAGTTGGTTTCAAACACAATCTGGAGCCGGCTGAGGTCCAACCCGGCATTCAGCGGTGTGTCTTCCAGTAACGACAAAGCCAGTTCAGGACTGGATACAGGCCACTCCCACTCCTCGCGTCGGTGGGCGCCATCAACGAATTCGCCCCGGGTTTTCAGGGTCTGGATATAGTCATCACCTGCTTTGCGAACCCTCAGCGCAGCTTTGGCTCGATTCAGATCGGCATTGGGCGTGTCGAAATAGTGATTGATCAGGGATTTGGTTTTTCCAGCTCGGACTTCAGGAAGTGAGGAAAGCCACTTTAAAGCCTGTGCCTGTGCGGCCTCAGAAACACTGAGCTTGATTTCCAGTTCGGTTGCCATGCCAATGCCTTATTTTTCGGGATTCATAAACGCAAAAAACCGGCGACCCTGAGGTCGCCGGTTTTCATACTACAGGATTAGCCGATTGGCTGATCAGAAGTAGTAAACACCACCAACGGAAGCGATAGAACGCTCGCTTTCGTCAGCAACGCCGTATACACCGTCGTCACCGCCACCGAGGTAGCCTTCGAAGTACACATACATGTGGTCAGACAGGTTGTGCAGAGCCTGGAAGGTTACGGTAGAAGTTTCAGTGTCGTTGGCGTCGTCAGCCAGGGGCGAATTCGTGGTCGTGCTAAACACCGATGGTGGAACCGTTGTCAGCGTGCTCAACTTCAGAGCTTCCGCCTTTGACGCTGTCATGGTACAGAACGTACTGGATGTTACCTTACACGGTCGGCATGGAATCCATTTTGGCTGCCAGCTCGGAAGCAGACATGGTTTCCTGGGCCAGCGCGGAGCCAGAGAACGTTGCGACTGCGATAGCAGATGCGAGGAGCGTTTTTTTCATGTTGCGCCTTCCTTTTTGAGTTAACTCAGGTTTTAGCGACGGGTTCTTATCCCGATTTTGTAAGGCTTCACCAGTCAGGCTGGATGAGGCCGATTCTGCATCACCCTATGTCAGTTTTATGACAAAGGAGTAACTTTTCTTCTTTTTCGAATAAATCTTGCAGATTCCAGATCTATACAGCTCAATCACTTATCGAACTTTCTTAAAGTTCTGGATGATGAAAATGCTTTAATACAATCATTCTCATTTTGCAAATTAACTGCAGTGCGTTTTTAGCTCTTTTGGCACCAGAAACGCAATCATTTATGCAATTTTGTGCTCGTGAGCTGCGTTACAGTTGCATATCAAATCCGAGGCCAGATTTTAACAAACCCCTTATCAACAAAACTTAGACTGAAAAAACCCTTGGATCGCAACGACTCCGAGGACATTTCCGCACCATTAAAGGCCGGCATGACCACCCGCGCACTACAATAGCGCAAATACTTATACACTCTGTTATCGAGTCTCGAGCATGAACGTGACGGGCCCGTCATTCACCAACCCGACCTTCATATCTGCGCCAAATCTGCCCTCACCCACCTTTTCCGGCCCCAAACCGGAACGTGCTTCTACCACAAACCGTTCATACAGCGTGTTGGCGGCATCCGGCCCCGCTGCAAGAGAGAAGCCCGGCCTGGTTCCGGAGGACGTATCCGCCGCCAAAGTAAACTGGGAAACAACAAGAAGGGAACCACCGATATCCAGCAGGCTACGATTCATCCGGCCAGTCTCATCGGGAAACACACGATAAGTGAGGATTTTTCGGCAAAGCTCCCTTGCCTCGTGCTCGCTATCTCCCTTTTCCACACCCAGCAACAGCAAAAGGCCTGTGTCGATCGAGGCTATCTGCTCACCGTCCACGGTAACACTGGCTTGCGACACTCGCTGGATCAATCCTTTCATTCACTGCCTTGAGGACGTTTGAACAGGCGAACATTAAGATCGGGCAAGAGTGTATCCGTGGCCATTACGGGCCGCAACCCTGAAAACGGGATTCAGCCAGCACTTTTTTCAGTTTTCGCGACAACGGACTCAACACCGCGGATGAGGGCATCAACAATCGCCGGCTCGGAAGCCGAGTGGCCGGCGTCGCGAATGATCTGGAATTCCGCTTCCGGCCAGGCCTTGCTGAGTGCCAGCGCATTCTCCAGAGGGCAGACCATATCGTATCTGCCGTGGACGATTATTCCGGGAATGTCCGCCAGGCGGCCTGCATCGCGAATGATCTGGTCCGGCTCGAGAAAGGCCGAATTCATGAAATAGTGGCATTCAATGCGGGCCAGGGCGATGGCCACATGAGGATGGCCAAAGTGCTCAACGACCCTCGGGTTCGGGTGCAGCGTCGCACACCTGCCCTCCCAGACCGACCAGGCCTTGGCCGCCTGGATCTGCTCCAGCTCGTTGGAACTGGTCAGCTTGCGATAGTAGGCCGAAACCATGTCAGCCCGGTCGGCTTCCGGAATCTGCGCCTCGAAGTCAGACCAGTAATCCGGGAACACCCGGCTCGCCCCCTCCTGATAAAACCAGTGAATATCCCGCGGCCGACAGAGAAAAATCCCACGAAGAACCAGTCCCGACACCCTTTCCGGATGGGCCTCGGCGTATACCAGGCTGAGAGTCGCCCCCCAACTGCCACCAAATAGAAGCCACTTGTCGATACCGAGAAACGAACGTACCACTTCCATGTCTTCAACCAGCTTGTCCGTGCTGTTGCCTTCGAGCTCTGCCAGGGGGCTGGACCGCCCGGCGCCGCGCTGATCCATCAGAATGATCCGGAATCTCTCAGCGTCGAAAAAGCGCCGATGGTAGTCTTCACAGCCGCCACCGGGGCCGCCGTGGACCACCAGGACAGGTATCCCGTCCGGGTTCCCGCTTTCCTCAACGTAGAGTTCATGGGGAGGATCAACGGCTATGCGATGCTGGGCATTGGGCTTGATTTCCGGGTAGAGGGTGAGCATGAAACGCTCCGCGTGAAGGATTTAACCGGAGTTTAGCTTAACACCATAAAAAAAGGGCCAGATGAAAGATTCATCCAGCCCTTGTTACCCATGCTCGATAAGAGCCGGGCGGTTACTTCTTGTTGGCGCGCTTGCGCTCGTTTTCGGTCAGAAGTTTCTTGCGCAGCCGGATGGACTTCGGCGTTACCTCAACCAGCTCGTCGTCATCAATAAACTCAAGCGCCTGCTCAAGGGTGAACTTGATCGGCGGCACGAGACCAATGACTTCATCCTTGCCAGAGGCCCGCATGTTGTCGAGCTTTTTGGCCTTGGTGGGGTTGACCACCAGGTCGTTGTCCCGGCTGTGAATACCACACAACTGCCCTTCATAAATTTCCTGCCCCGGATCCAGGAACAGCTTGCCACGGCTCTGCAGGGTTTCCAGAGAGTAGGTAAAAGCGGTACCCGTAGCCATAGAAACGATGACACCGTTCTGGCGACTGGTTACATCGCCAACTTTGATCGGGCCGTAGTGGCTGAAAGTCGAAGTCAGAATGCCAGTGCCTGAAGTCATGGTAAGGAAGGTGTTCCGGAAACCAATCAGGCCCCGGGCTGGAATGGTATAGTCCAAACGCATCCGGCCCTTGCCATCCGGAACCATATTGGTCAGGTCGCCTTTACGCAGCCCCATTTGCTCCATGACGGCACCCTGATGCTGCTCCTCGATATCAACAATGACGTTCTCGTAAGGCTCCTGCTTCACGCCGTCAACTTCGCGGATAACAACTTCCGGACGACCAACCGCCAGCTCAAAGTTCTCGCGACGCATGTTTTCAATCAGTACAGACAGATGCAACTCGCCACGACCGGATACCTTGAACTTGTCCGCGGAGTCGCCCTCTTCAACACGCAGCGCCACATTGTGCAGCAGCTCCTTTTCAAGGCGCTCCTTGATGTTCCGGCTGGTGACGTACTTGCCTTCCTTGCCGGCAAAAGGCGAATCGTTGACCTGGAAGGTCATGGACACGGTCGGCTCATCCACCGTCAGTGCCGGCAGAGCTTCAACGTTGGCCTGATCACAAAGAGTGTCAGAGATAAACAGCTCGTCCATGCCACTGACACAGACGATGTCGCCAGCCTGAGCTTCTTCGACTTCAACACGCTGAAGACCGGAATGTCCCATGATCTTGAGGATACGGCCGTTACGCTTCTTGCCGTTGGCGCCAATGGCGGTTACCGGCGAATTGGTCTTGACCTTACCGCGCATGATACGACCAATACCGATCACACCGAGGAAGCTGTTGTAGTCCAGCTGGGAGATCTGCATCTGGAACGGGCCATCCGGATCCACGTTCGGCGCCGGCACGTGGTCAACAATCGCCTGGAACACGGCATCCATGTTGTCATCCAGGTTTTCGTGATCCATCCCGGCAATGCCGTTCAGAGCGCTGGCAAACACAATCGGGAAGTCCAGCTGCTCATCAGTGGCTCCCAGGTTGTCAAACAGGTCGAATACCTGGTCCACGACCCAGTCTGGACGAGCGCCGGGACGGTCAATCTTGTTAACCACGACGATCGGGCGCAGGCCCGCGGCAAATGCCTTCTGGGTAACAAACCGGGTCTGAGGCATGGGGCCGTCAATGGAATCAACCACCAGCAGCACGCAATCGACCATGCTCATGACTCGCTCAACCTCACCGCCGAAATCAGCGTGGCCCGGGGTGTCCACAATATTGATATCGTAGTCGTTCCATTTCAGGGCCGTGTTCTTGGCCAGAATGGTAATGCCCCGTTCTTTTTCCTGATCGTTGGAATCCATGACCCGCTCGCTATCGAGCTCCTTCCGATCCAGGGTGCCGGATTGGCGCAAGAGCTGGTCTACGAGGGTAGTCTTACCATGGTCAACGTGGGCGATGATGGCGATATTACGAAGTTTTTCAATCACAAAAATATTCCTGCGGCATGCACTCAATGACCTGAGAAGGTCTATCGCAGGGAGAATCCCAGCACATGCCGTCTCAAATCCGTAAAATGAACTCATTCACCGGAGCTGGCTGCCCGGCACCCTGCATGGTGCTTTCCGATCCACGATCAAGAAATGACAGGGTAAAAAATGAAGCGGCGCGCAGTATAGCGAAAAGTCTGTGTCGTTAATATGAAGAAAAACGCCTATTCTCTACACTAAGCACTCGCACTCATTTAGGGCGCATAGCCAATAAATGCACCAACGCGGTGCACCAATTAAGTGCAAGCGACCAGCCCAGAGCTACTAATTTCTCGTGAACATGCCCCAAACCCTTGCAGTTGCGCTGTTCTGGAGCATGCCCTAAAAATTGGCAAGCGCCTTGCTTTATCGAAATCAGCCGAAATTTGCAGGTAAGACGCAACGGCATTTGCTAAGCTGCGCGAACCTGAGAAACAGATCGGAACCCGTTTATCCGGGCGATCCGGCACCACGAACATGAATACAGCCGCCTGTGCGGTATAACTTACGGAGCATGCACAATGTCCAAGACAGTTGATTTGATCAAAGAACACGAAGTCAAATGGGTTGACCTGCGCTTCACCGACAGCCGCGGTAAAGAGCAGCACGTTACACTGCCTGCCACCGAAGTGGATGAAGACTTTTTCGCAGACGGCAAGATGTTTGACGGCTCCTCAATCGCGGGCTGGAAAGGCATCAACGAATCCGACATGATCCTGATGCCGGACGACGAAACCTCCGTTCTTGATCCCTTCACCGAAGAAACCACTGTCAACATCACCTGCAACATCGTAGAGCCTTCTACCATGCAGGGTTATGAGCGTGACCCGCGTTCCGTTGCTCGCCGTGCCGAGGAATACCTGAAGTCCACCGGCATCGCCGATGGCGCGCTGTTCGGCCCGGAGCCGGAGTTCTTCGTGTTTGATTCCGTGAAGTGGAATGTAGACATGCAGGGCGCTTCTTACCATATCCACTCTGAGGAAGCCGCCTGGGTATCCGGCGAAGATTTCGACCGCAACAACATCGGTCACCGCCCGGGCGTTAAAGGCGGCTACTTCCCGGTTCCGCCGGTGGACAGCCTGCACGACCTGCGTGGCGCCATGTGTGCCGCCATGGAATCCATGGGCCTGGAAATTGAAGTACACCACCACGAAGTCGGTACTGCCGGCCAGTGTGAAATCGGCGTTGGCGCCAACACCCTGACCCGCAAGGCTGACGAAGTACAGATTCTCAAGTACTGCGTACACAACGTGGCCCACGCCTACGGCAAAACCGCCACCTTCATGCCCAAGCCGGTGGTTGGTGACAACGGTTCCGGCATGCACGTACACATGTCCCTGAGCAAAGACGGCAAGAACCTGTTCGCAGGCGACAGCTATGCCGGCCTGAGCGAAGCGGCACTGTACTATGTTGGTGGTGTTATCAAGCACGCCAAGGCCATCAACGCCTTCACCAACCCGGCAACCAACAGCTACAAGCGCCTGGTTCCGGGCTACGAAGCACCGGTTATGCTGGCCTACTCCGCCCGCAACCGTTCGGCCTCCATCCGTATCCCGTACGTGAACAGCCCGAAGGCGCGTCGTATCGAAGTTCGCTTCCCTGACCCGGCGGCCAACCCGTACCTGGCGTTCGCGGCGCTGATGATGGCCGGCCTGGACGGCATCCAGAACAAGATCCACCCTGGCGATGCCATGGACAAGGATCTGTACGACCTGCCGAAGGAAGAGGCGCTGAGCATTCCGAAGGTTGCCGAAACCCTGTCTGAAGCCCTGGACTGCCTGGAAGCGGACCACGAGTTCCTGACCCGTGGCGGCGTATTCACCGAGGACATGATCGCGGGCTACGTGGATCTGAAGCGCGGTGAAGTCGAGAAGCTGAACATGACCACTCACCCGGTCGAGTTCGATCTGTACTACTCCTGCTAATATCTCTCTTTAGAGAGAAAGCAGACAAGCCCCGCCCTCGTGCGGGGCTTTTTTTTGAGCAAAAGCACAGTGCCTGCAGCCCTTAACGATATGTAACCAACATCCGGGGCTGCAGACGTTGAAAAGACCCCGGGCGCCACCGATAATCGGGGAAACCCAATAACAGGTGAGCTTATGAATCCAAAGTCTGGATTGGTTACCGGCCTTCTGTTTTTTCTGGCGATTCCGGTCTCGGCCGAGGTTTATCGCAACGTTGATGCCTACGGCAACGTCACCTATTCTGACGAGCCCAGCGAAGGCGCTGAAGCGGTAGAGGTCAAGCCGGTCACGACGATCACCCTGCCCAAGCCAGAGGCTGTGCAGGAAACCGAAAAGCTTCGTGAAGAAGTTCAGCGAGAAGGCGCTGCCTACGAAAGTCTGTCCTTCGCCTATCCGGATAACAACCAGGCGTTCTACAGTGGCAGCGGCGATGTCCAGTTCGAGGTGCGCAGCACCCCCGGCCTCCAGCCCGGCCACAAATACGAAGTGACCCTGGACGGGCAGCCTGTCGGGCAAAGCACCTCCGGCTCAATCACCGTCAACAACGTGTTTCGTGGAACCCATGAAGCCCGGGTCCATATCGTGGATGAAAACGGGGTTCAGGTAAAAACCGGCTCACCGATTACCTTCACGGTTCACCGTCCTTCCGCTCTGAACTAGCCAAGCCGCCCACATATCCGCACCATTTTGGTGCGATAGCACCAAAAAGCAGCCATACTCTGATCAGCAACGGGGCGCATTTTCCGGACTGATCAGAGGCTTTCTTTCCATTTGCACCAGCTTACGGCACTTTTCCGCGCCAATGTCCCCTTTTGCCCGCACTTTGCTCATTCATTTGTGAACCTGGCTAAAGTGGTTCGCTTTTTGCAAAACTCCGGAGGTCACACTTTGTCGAACCAACGGGATTCACGCATGGCATTGCCTTCGGCCCAGCAAAACGGATACAAGAGCATTCTCGACAGCCTGACTACGGCCGTCCTGGTGCTCGAGGATAATCTGAGCATTCAGTATCTTAATCCGGCCGCCGAAAGCCTGTTCGAAACCAGCATGACCCGAAGCCAGGGCCAGCCCTTCCAGGACATTCTGGTCGAGTCCGAAGACGCCCTGAAAACCCTGTTTGCCGCCGTCCGTAACGGGCAATCCTACACTCGCCGCGAAGCCGAGTTTCTGCTCGCCAGCGGCTCCCGACTCACTGTGGATTATTCCGTAACGCCTATCAGCCTGGAGCCGACGGAACTGCTGATCGAAATCCAGCCCAGGGACAGGCTGATGCGGATCAGCCGTGAGGAAGACATCATCTCCCAGCAGGAGACCACCCGTATCCTGGTGCGGGGCATGGCCCACGAGATCAAGAATCCGCTGGGCGGCATCCGTGGCGCGGCCCAGCTGCTTGATCGTGAACTCAGCAGTGAAGACCAGCGGGAATACACTCGGGTCATCATTGACGAGGCAGACCGCCTCAGAAGCCTTGTTGACCGGATGCTGGGCCCCAACAAGGCACTGAAGCTGGCGCCGACCAACATCCATGAAATACTGGAAAGAGTTGGCACACTGCTCGAGGCTGAGAGCAAAGGGCGACTGAATTTCAAACGGGATTACGACCCCAGCATTCCGGAGTTCAAGGGTGACAAGGAACAACTGATCCAGGCGTTTCTAAACATCGCCCGGAACGCAATGGAAGCGGCCTTCGAAAACCAGGCGGGGCATAGTTCCGAGGAACCGCCGACTATTACCTTCCGCACCCGCACCCTGCGTCAGTTCACCATTGGCAACCGCCGCCACAAACTGGTGTGTCGGGTCGACGTGATCGACAACGGACCCGGAATTCCGCCGGAGCTGGTGCAGAACATTTTCTATCCGATGATCAGTGGCCGTGCCAGTGGCACCGGTCTGGGGCTTTCCATCACCCAGAGCATCATCGGTCAACACCGCGGACTGGTTGAATGCGAAAGCGAACCAGGCCGAACCGACTTCATCATCTTCCTGCCTCTGGAGGACACCCCATGAGCCAACCGGCGAACGTCTGGATCATAGACGACGACCGCAGTATTCGCTGGGTGCTGGAGCGCGCCCTTAACCAGGCCGGTATGCAGCCCCGAGTTTTTGACAGTGGTGAAAGCATCATGATGCGGCTGGAGCACGAACAGCCGGATGCCATCGTCAGCGATATCCGCATGCCCGGCGTTGACGGCATCACCCTGCTTTCCCAGATTGTGGACGTTCACCCGGACGTGCCCGTGATCATAATGACCGCCCACTCGGACCTCGAGAGCGCGGTGACCAGCTACCAGACCGGCGCGTTTGAATACCTTCCCAAGCCCTTCGATGTGGATGACGCCGTGGCGCTGGTCAAACGCGCTGTGGCCCATAGCCACGAGAAGCGGGCCAGTGGTGAGCCTCAGGCCGAGATGGCCCAGCGAAACGCCGAAATTATTGGTGAAGCACCGGCCATGCAGGAAGTTTTCCGCGCCATTGGCAGGCTGTCCCACTCCAATATTACCGTGCTGATCAACGGCGAGAGCGGCACAGGCAAGGAGCTGGTGGCTCAGGCACTGCATAACCACAGCCCCAGGGCCAACCACCCGTTCATTGCCCTGAACATGGCCGCTATTCCAAAGGACCTGATTGAATCCGAACTGTTTGGCCACGAAAAAGGCGCCTTTACCGGTGCCGGCGCCGCCCGACAGGGTCGTTTTGAACAGGCCAACGGCGGCACCCTTTTCCTCGATGAAATCGGCGACATGCCCGCGGACACCCAGACCCGACTATTGCGGGTTCTGGCCGATGGCGAGTTCTACCGCGTAGGTGGCACCACCCCGATAAAGGTGGATGTGCGCATCATCGCGGCAACGCACCAGGATCTGGAAAAGCTGGTCCAGGCGGGCACCTTCCGTGAAGACCTCTTCCACCGCCTGAACGTTATTCGCGTGCATCTGCCAAAGCTGGCCGAGCGGCGGGAAGACATCCCCCGCCTGATGCAGCACTTCCTGAAACGGGCCGCAAAAGAGCTGGCCGTAGAGCCGAAGATCCTGCGTGAAGAAGCGGAAGAATACCTGACCACCCTGCCCTGGCCGGGCAACGTCCGCCAGCTGGAGAACACCTGCCGCTGGCTGACCGTCATGGCCAGCGGTCGCGAGATCCACATTGATGACTTGCCCCCGGAATTGCTGCACCAGGCAGAAACACCGACCACCGGGACAACCTGGCAGGAAGGCCTGAAAAACTGGGCCGAACAGGAACTCAAGCGGGGCAAGAAAGGCATTCTCGATACGGCCGTGCCCGAGTTCGAGAAAATCATGATCGAGACCGCCCTGAAGCACACCGGCGGCAGACGCCGTGATGCGTCAATACTTCTGGGCTGGGGACGGAATACGCTGACCCGGAAGATCAACGAACTGGGGATGGACCATCCGGAACACGAAGACGACTGACGATTGGCGAACCGCCGGGGTTCGTTGATGTTTTGGGGCAGGACTCAGGTCCTGCCCTTTTTTATCGTTCCTGCCAGTAGATCACTCTGTCGTGGCCCCGATAGACGCCGAATGTCGCGGTTGCTTGCGGATTTTCCTCAACACCGTCGCCGTCGAAGTCAGACTGCCAATATAGAGGCACGGGATATTCAACCTGAACATTACCGGTGTTACCTTCTCCCGGCGCAGTGAGACGGATCGGCGCTCCAGCGGCAGGCCGACCGCTATTGATTGTCCCTGAATTGGCATCCACGGAGGTGTTCGGAGGTATGTCCGTTATCACCGCATCAGCGGTATTGTAAGCCCAGCAAATTTCATCACTGTGCAGCTCAAAATCAGTCCCGTTCCAGATCTGGACTTCAAACGGCATCGCCAGATCGAGGGTTTCAGGGCCATAAGCGTTCTCTAAAACCATTCGACCATAACGAATTGAAGCGGTTGGGTAGGGCACGTGCGCCTCACAAAGAGGTTAGCCGTTGCCCCCCCACCGAACCGTACGTGCACATTTCTATGCATACGGCTCTCCAACAAGCTTTTTCCGGAAAGCGCGTAGGTCGGGTAGTGTCCCCTTGTGCAGA